>JAHCAY010000001.1:2103453-2403947 GCA_019634575.1 Candidatus Didemnitutus sp. | reverse complement strand
GGATGTCGACGATCTGGTGCAGGAATCCTTCGCGCGCGTCTTGCGCGCCCGCTCGCGCGGCGAGGTGCGCACGCCCCGCGCGTTGCTTTTCACCACCGCGCGGCACCTCGCGATCGATGGGGCGCGCCGCCGCCAGATCGTCTCCTTCGAGCCGATAACGGAACTTGGTGCGTCGCCCGTCTACGACGATGGGCCCGGTGTCGCCGAAAGCGCCGCCCACCGCCAGGAACTCGAAATTTTGACGCATGCCATCCAATCGCTGCCCGACCGCTGCCGCCAGGTGCTGACCTTGCGGAAGATCTACGGTTTGTCGCAAAAGGAGATCGCGGCACAGCTCGGCATCTCGGAACACACGGTCGAGGTGCAGGTGGCCAATGGCATGCGCCGCTGCACGGAATTTCTCGCCCGCCACGGTCTGCCCTGAGTCATGCGTTCGCCTGCTGAAAATCCCACCCCTTCGCCCCTGCCTGAAGCCGTCGTGGCCGCCGCCTCGACTTGGCTCGCGCAGCGCGATCGCGGCTTCACGCCGGCCGAGCAGGACGCCTATCTGCAATGGCTGTGCGAGGACGAGCAGCACGTCGCCGCCGTCGCCCGGCTCGAAAAAGCCTGGAGCGCCCTCGACGCGCTGGCCGAGTGGAAACCCGAGCACAGCCAGAAGCCGAATCCCGACCTGTTGGCCGTGCCGCGCCGCCGTTTCTGGCGCTGGGCCGGCGCCGCGCTCGCGGTGGCGGCGGCAGTCGCGTTCGCGTTCGTGCTCGTGCGGCCGTTCGACGCGGCGTCGAAGACCGTGAGCGTCGTCCGCTCGTCGGAGCTGCGCACGCTGGCCGACGGCTCGGTCGTCGAGCTGAACAAGGACGCCGAGATCGCCGTCGATTACACCGCGACCGAGCGCCGCATCAAACTCGTGCGCGGCGAAGCCTATTTCACCGTCGCGAAGAATCCCGACCGCCCGTTCATCGTCACCGCCGGCGGCGTGCGCGTGCGCGCGGTCGGCACCGTTTTCAACGTCCGCCTCAACGGCAGCGCGGTCGACGTCCTCGTCACCGAAGGCAAGGTCCGCATCGATCCGCCGAAGCCCGACGAGCCCGACCTGCAAGGCGCGCTCAACGCCGCCATGGTCGGCGCGCGCGAACGCACGAGCGTCGACGCCGCCGTGCCCACGCCGCTCGCGCCCGAAGTGGTCGAGGCCACCTCCGACGAGATCGAGTCGACGCTCTCATGGCAGGGCATGCGCCTGAAATTCAAGGACACGCCGCTCGACGAGGCCGTGCGCGAATTCAACCGCTACAACCAGGAGACGCGCATCGTGGTCGCCGACCGCCGCATCGCGAAGCTCCCGCTCGGCGGTAAATTTCGCGCGGACAACGCCGACGCCTTCGTGCGCCTGCTCGAGCTCACCTCGGGTGTTCACGCCGACTACGAGGACGGTCGCTACGTCCTGCGCGCGGCGCCGCCGCGCTGAGTCATAACGGGGTTGCGCCGTGCGGAATTCACGCGCGGCGATAATGGAAACGCCGCCGCGGGTCGTCGTCCTCCTTGTCCGGGTGCCCCTCTTTCCACCTCCCCCGGTCACCTCTCACACACCATGAACACACTGAGTTCGCTACTCCGGTCGCGCCGACTTCGCGGCGCCGCCGTTCTCGTCGCGTTGACGATGCTGACGCTGGGCGCCTCCGCCGAGCCGACCAAGAAAACCTATTCCATCTCCGCCGGTGCCGCGTCGGCGACGCTGGCGGCCTTCACCGAGCAATCCGGCGAGCAAATCGTCTACCCCGCGGAGGTGATTCGCGGGGTGCGCACCAACGCCGTGCAAGGCGAGCTCACCGCCCGCGCCGCGCTCGAGCAGCTCGTCGCTGGCACGGACCTCGTTGTGGTGCAGGACGCCAGCACCGGCGCGCTCGGCCTGCGTCGCGCCGGCGACAAAGCGCCGTCGCGCGTCACGCCGCAGGATTTGCAGCCGGCCGTGAAGCTTCAGGACTACCGCGTCCTCGGCTCCCGCATCCGCCAGACGGACGCCGAAGGGCCGACCCCGGTGAATGTCTACAATCTCGACTACATCCGCTCCAGCGGAGCGCTGACGCTCGCGGATTTCCTGAAGACGCTCCCGCAAAACTACACCGGCGTTCCGTCCGGCCGCGCGAGTGCGCCGAACGAACTCAATCCCGAGTCCGGTCTTTTCACCGAGAGTTCCAGTCCAAGCTGGAATTTCATCACGAACAACTTCGATACGCCGCTCGGTCAGACTGGTGTTTCCGGCATCAGCCTTCGCGGCCTTGGCTCCGGCTCCACCCTCGTGCTGGTCGACGGTCGCCGTGCACTGCAATCCGGCGCCGGCAATCGCGGCAGCGCGACGCAACAGGGCTTCGTCGATCTCAACACCATCCCGCTCGGGATGGTCGACCACATCGAACTGATCACGGACGGCGCTTCCTCCCTCTACGGCGCCGACGCCGTGGCCGGCGTGATCAACATCGTGTTGAAGAAGGATTGGCGCGGCAATGAACTCACCGGCACGGTAAAGGCGTCCGAGCACGGCGGCGGCCGCGAGCGCTCGGTCTCGCTCACCTCAGGTTTCACCGCCGGCAAGCTTCGCGGCACGGTGAACGTCAGCTACTACGATCGCGCCGCGCTCAAGGCCAGCCAGCGCAGTTTCTCCAAGAATCAGGACCATCGCGCCATCATCGCGGGCTACGATGCCACTGGCGCGCCCGTCTACGGCCGCGATCGCCGGCTCAACTGGGGCTACCCCGCTGCGATCATGGCGCGCATCGGCACGCTCGCCGGGATCACCGATCCCAGCGGCAACCCCACACGTTACGCGATCTTGCGCAGTGGCGTCACCGGCACGCCCACGCTGGCCGACTTCGTCGGCGTCACCGCGACGACCGCTTCCGGCCTGCAGAAGGGCAGCACGGCGGCGTTCGACGATCTCATTCCCGCGAGCGAGCGCTACAGCGTCGGAGGCAACTTCAACTACACCGTCAATGACCGGGTCGAACTCTACGCGCGTTATTCGTTCAGCGATACGCGCAGCAAGACCGACACGCAGCCTGGCGTGACGGGCGCCGCGACGTCGTCCGGCTTCGGCAATTTCTCCAGCGTCGTGCCCGCGGCCTACAATCCCTTCGGCCAGGACATCGCGGTCGGCCTGATGCATCCGGAATTCGGTTCCATCTGGCAGCGCGTGCACACGCAGGCGCACAACTTCCTCGTCGGCGCCACTGGCTCCATCGGCAAGACCTGGCGCTGGGACGCGGGCGTGAACTACCAGGAGCAGGACGTCTTCCAGCTCACACGCAATTTCAACGGCGCCGCCATCACGGCTGCACTCAACAATCCCGACCCGTCGCTGCGCCTGAATCCTTTCATCGATGCGCGCGTCGCCGGGGTGACTCAGGCCGCGATCTACGAGCGCATGGCGATCTACCCGAGCGTCGCGAGCGGCAGCAACGGCACCACTGCCGACTTCACGGCGGACGGCACGCTCTTCGACATCTGGGGCGGCCCCGTGCAGCTCGCGGTTGGCGGCACCTACAGCCGCTTCGAGAACGACAGCACCTCCACCGGCTACTCGATCGCCGTGACGCCGGTCGTCACCACCAACATGGTTGCCGGAGCGCGCGAGAGCTTCGCGGGCTTCTCCGAACTGAACATTCCTCTCTTCGGCAAACCCAACGCCGTGGCGCTGCTCCGCCGTCTCGATCTCAACGTCTCCGCTCGCTACGAGGATCAAGGCTCAGCGGGTCACACCACCGTGCCGAAATTCGGCGCGTCCTGGGCGCCCGTCCAATCCTTGCTGATTCGCGCCAGCTATTCGGAAGGCTTCCGCGCGCCGGCGCTCACCGAATACCAAACCGCGACTTCATCCGGCACGGCGAGCGGCATCATCGATCCGCGGCGCAACGAGACCTACAGCGTGACCGTCACCCGCGGCTCGAATGCCGGCGTCAAGCCGGAGTCCTCGAGCACCACGTTCTACGGCTTGGTCTACGAGCCGACCTTCGCCAAGGGCCTGAGTCTGCAAGTGAACTATTACCGCACCGTGCAACAGGACGTCATCCAAGTGCCGACGGCGCAGATGCTCGTCAGCAACGAGGCGCTCTTCCCCGGCCGCATCGTGCGCGCCGCGTCGACCGATGCGTTGCCCGGCCGCATCTCGACCGTCGACATCACCTACGCGAACTTCGGCGACGTGCGCAACGAGAGCCTCGACTTCGTCGTGGACTACACGCTCCCGTGGGAGCAGCTCGGCCGCTGGCGCGTGTCCGCCAACGCTTCGCACGTCCTCGCCGCCGAGCGCAATCTGCGCCCGGGCGTGCCGCTCGCCGACGACAACGGCGACACCTACAGTCCGCCGGACTGGAACTTCATCACTTCGCTCTTCTGGAATCGCGGTTCGTGGAGCGCCGCGGCGTTCGGCACCTACCTCAGCGGCTTCAATACGAACTCCGGCGGCAACATCTGGACGAACAACACCGCGATCGTCTCGAGCACCTATCCGTCCGTCTGGAAGCTCGACCTCCGCGGCGGCTATGAGTTCAAGAACGGCGTCTGGCGCGGCCGCGGCAAAAATCTCCGCGTGCAGGTCGGCGTCAGCAACGTCTTCGACAAGGAGCCGCCGTTCGCGGACAACATGTATGGCTACAACGGCTCGCTCCACAGCCAGTGGGTGCTCGGCCGCAGCTACGAGCTCTCTTTCGTCTATCCGTTCTAAATCATCCCCCTTCCGGCCCGCGGCCTCCCGCGCCGCGGGCCTCCTTTTCCCATGAAGAAACTCGTTCTGCTGTTCCTCGGTCTCGTCGCCGTCCCGCTCGCCCTCCTCGCCGAGGAGCCGGCGACGGACACCGGCACCGTCGCCTCCTCCGCTCCGTCCCTGCGCACCGGCCCGAAACCCGGCGAGCTCGCGCCCGACTTCACCGTCGTCGGCCCCGACGGCAAGGAGGTCAAACTCTCCGACTTCCGCGGCAAGCTCGTGCTCGTCGACATCTGGGCGACGTGGTGCGGCCCCTGCGTCGCCTCGATGCCGCACAACAGCGAGTTCGCCGAGAAATACGCCGCGAACGACCTCGTCGTCCTCGCCGTCTGCACCGACGACTCGCGCGCCAACTACGACGGCTGGGTCAAACGCAACGGCGACAAATACAAGTTCCGCACCGCGCACGATCCGGCGGGCAAGGACAACTGGGCGAATTCCGTCTTCAACACGCAGTATGGCGTCTCCGGTTTCCCGACGCTCTTCCTCATCGGCAAGGACGGCCGTCTCATCGGCACCACCGGCGGCGGCGGCCCGACCGTCAACCCGCACGTCCTGCGCCTCCTCGCCAAGGGCGGCCTCCCCGTCGACCTCAGCGGCCTGCCGCCCGAGGAGACCGGTCGCCCGAAGTCGATCCCGATGCTCGCCAAGACCGCCGCGATGCCCGTCGCCGCGAATCCCACGCTGCGCTTCGCCAACATGGCCGCCGGCGAGACCGTGCCGGATTTCTCCACCACCGACGTCAACGGCAAGACCGTGAAGCTCTCCGATTTTCGCGGGAAGACCGTGTTCATCAATTTCTGGACCGGAGCACGGACGCCGCCCGACGACGTCGCCAAGATCGCCGCGGCGTATCAGTCGCAAGGCCTCGCCGTCTGGGCGATCAGCACGACGACCGAACGCGCCGAGTTCGAAAAATGGGCGAAGGGAACCGCCGCGCCCGGCTTTACCGTGTCGTGGGACCCGGCCGGCAAGGCGATGATGGAAGCGATCTCCTACATGATCTTTGGCGCCGGCATGTATCCCGCGTATTGCGTGGTCGGCCCCGACGGCAAACTCGTCGGCGGCATCATCGGCATGGGTCCGCGCGTCAGCGGCTGGCTGCGCGAAATCCTCCAGCGCGCCGATGTGAAGCTCACCGATCCCGACAAGGCCCTCATCGAACAAGCCCTCGCCGCCGCGCGCGCCAATCCGCCCGCTGCCGCGCCGATGGCCGGTGGCATGCTGCTGCCCGCCGTCAAGAGCGCCGCGCCCGGCATGGTGGCTGCGGCCACGATCCAGGCTAAACCCTCCGAGCCCGCGCTCGCGATGAAACGCCCCGCGACGCTCGGTGCCGGCGCGCTCGCGCCGGATTTCCCGATGCAGGCCGTCGACGGACGCACCGTGAAATTGTCCGACTTCAAGGACAAGATCGTCGTCCTCGACTTCTGGGCCACGTGGTGCGGACCGTGCATCGGCTCGTTCCCGCACACGCAGAAACTCGCCGCGAAATACAAGGATCAGGGCGTCGTAGTCGTCGCCTCCGGCACCAGCGACAAGATCGCGAACTTCAAGACCTGGATTCCCAAGAACCAGCCGAAGTATCCCGACCTGCAGTTCTTCTTCGACCCAAACGAGCAGGGCAGCGCCACCTTCGAGGAGCGCGCGTCGAGCAAGCTCTACCACGTCGTCGGCATTCCCACGCAGTTCATCATCGGACGCGACGGCAAGATCGCCGTCACGATCCTCGGCAACGGCGGCGAGGACGACGCCCGCGCCGAAGCCACGCTCGCCACGCTCGGCGTGAAGGTCGACGACGCGATCGTCGCCAAAGGCAAGGAACAGCTCGCCAAGTCCGCCGAGGAGGAAAAAGCCCGCGCTGCCGCCGCCGCGGACGCGGAGAAGAATCCGCCGCCGCCGTTCCACGAAAATCTCGGTCAGCTCGCGATGGGTGCGGCCGCCCCCGACGTCGAGGTGCTCCGCCTCGACGGCACGCGCGCGCCGTTGACGGGATTGCTCCAAGGACACATGACGGTTGTCGGTGTCTGGAGCGGCGGGCATGGTCCGGGCGACCAGTTCCTCGCCGCCTGGAAAGCGTGGGGCGAGAAGTATCCCGCGGTGAAGTTCATCGGCGTCGGCGGTTACGCGGACCTCGATGCCGTGCGCCAATGGCAGACGGAAAACGCCGCGAAATTCTCCGGCGAACTCGTCGCCGATCCCGCCGGCGCCGCCCCGCGCCCCGCGAAGGACATGGGCGAACTCACCGACGACGAGCGCGCGGCTTTCCGCAAGGTGTCGTCCGAGCATTACGCGAAGATCTTCACGCACAAACTTGCCGGCGTCATGACACCCGTCCCGACGACCATCGTCTTCGACGCCTCCGGCAAACTCGCCGGCTGGAGCGCCGGCTTCGGCCCGCGCTACGCCGAGACCATCGGCAACCTCCTCCTCCGCGCCGGCGTGAAACTCGCCGCCGCCGACATGCCGTCGAAAGTCTGGACCGCCGCCGACGTCGCCGCCGCGACGCCCAAGCCCGAGCCGCGCGTCGAGATGCTCAAGATCGGCGCGACCGCGCCGGACTTCGTTTCGCAGACCGTGGATGGCAAAGACGTGAAGCTCTCGGACTACCGCGGCAAGGTCGTCGTCCTCGACTTCTGGGCCACCTGGTGCGGGCCGTGCATGGCCTCGATGCCGCACACCCAGGAAGTCGCCGCGCACTACAAGGACCAGGGCGTCGTCGTCCTCGCGAACTGCACGAGCGACACCCGCGCCAAGTTCGAACAATGGGTGAAGGCCAACCAGGCGAAATATCCCGACATGGTTTGGACGCACGACGCCGCCGAGCGGAAGCCCGAGCGCGTGTCGCGCGCCCGCTACGGCGTCGGCGGCATTCCCTGCCAGTTCGTCATCGGTCGCGACGGCAAGATCGTCGACATCGTGATCGGCTACCTGGCGGGCGAGGCCATCCTCGAGGCCGCGCTCTCGAAAGCCGGCGTCAACGTCGACCCCGCTCTCGTCGCCAAAGGCGCCGCCGATCTCAAGCGCCGCGGCTGATTCGCCGAACGGCTAAGGGCGATTCGAAAACGCGCTTAGCCGAAGCGGTAGGCCGCGTGCTGGCACGCGCGCGGCGCGCTCTGGGCGCGACCAAGGTCGCTGCCTACGGGGGCGCCTAGTTTTCGGATAGCCTTCCGCACGACGCCGTCAGGTCCTTGTTTTCACTCGGAGAACGCGAGGTAGCCCGGCCTCTCCGAGGACGGGTCCCAAGCACCCGCGCCCGGAGGTCGC
The DNA here is from genome assembly GCA_019634575.1 of Candidatus Didemnitutus sp. Classification (NCBI taxonomy): domain Bacteria; kingdom Pseudomonadati; phylum Verrucomicrobiota; class Opitutia; order Opitutales; family Opitutaceae; genus Candidatus Didemnitutus; species Candidatus Didemnitutus sp. The sequence goes on along the minus strand of JAHCAY010000001.1, from coordinate 2,395,930 downwards.
GGGCTACCTTGCAAACACACTTGCGTGACGGAGCAGTGCCCGGCCCGCATGACACGTTATGGACCGAAAGGCCCATGGAGCGTGTCGCGCGGGCCTGCTATGGTGTCGCCGTTGTATGTGTGTGTTGAAGCCCGCCGTCTGCCTAGCAGCGGCGGGTTTCTGATTTTTCCGTGGTGACGTAGCCCGTTTCGGCGGGACGTTCGTCAAACCAAGTGACGGCACAACATCGCTGTTTGTCTCCGCCCCCGCCTTTCGCGCAGATTCCTTCCTCCCGCATGTCCGCCGAGTCCTTCAAGCCGCCGTCCTCGCCCGCGTCAGTCGACGCCGGCTGGTTTGCGCGCGATGTGCAGCCGCATGAGCCCTCGCTGCGGGCGTGGCTGCGCGGGAAGTTTCCCTTTTTGCCCGACGTGGACGACGTCGTGCAGGAGTCGTATCTGCGGCTCATTCGCGCGCGTCAGGCGGGCAAGGTCGGCTACGCCAAGGCCTATCTCTTCACCACCGCGCGCAACTTCGCGCTCGATCTCTTCCGGCGGCGCGAGGTCGTCACGATCGAATCGGTCGCCGACGTCGCGGCGCTGCCGGTGGTGGAAGACACGCCCGGCATCGTCGATGCCCTCGGTCGGCAACAGGAACTCGAATTGCTCGCCGAGGCGGTGCGGACGCTGCCGGACCGTTGCCGGCAGGCGATGACGTTGCGTCTGCTCTACGGCCTTTCGCACAAGGAAATCGCCGCCGAGCTCCGCGTCTCCGAGCACACCGTGAAGGCGCAGCTCGCCAAAGGCATGCGCCGCTGTGCCGACTATTTCGCCGCGCGCGGCATCGCGACCGCGCGCCTCGCGGCGGAGGAGAACAAATCGTGAGCGCCCCGTCCGACCCCACCGCTTTTCCTCGCGACGAGGCCGTCGAAGCCACCGCCGCCGCCTGGCTGGCTGAGCGCGACGGCGGTTTGTCCGCCGCCGATGCCGCTGCTTTCGCTGCGTGGCGCGCGGCCGATCCGCGGCATGAACAGGCCGTGCAGCGGCTCGAGCGCGCGTGGGCCTCGTTGCAGGGGTTGCGCGAATACCGGCCCGAGGCGCGGATGCATCCGGATCGCGATCTGCTCGCCCGCGCGGCGGGCGCCCGCGTCCTGCCTTTCCGTGCGCTCGCTGCCACTGCGGCGCTGGCGGCGTGCCTCACGCTCGGCGGAGCGTGGTTCTGGCTTCGCTCGGCCGCGCCCTCCGCCGCCGAGTCGCACGCGCACTACGCCACCACCGTCGGCGGCTACCAGCGCATGACGCTGCCCGACGGCTCCATCGTCGACCTCAACGCCAACACCGAGATCCGCGAGCAATTCACCGCCGGCGAGCGCCGCGTCGCGCTCGTGCGCGGCGAGGCCGCATTCCAGGTCACGAAGAATCCCGCCCGCCCCTTCATCGTCCAGGCCGACGGCGTGGCGGTGCGCGCCGTCGGCACGGCCTTCAACGTCCGCTTGAAGGCCGATTGCGTGCAGGTGCTCGTGACCGAGGGTCGCGTGCACGTCGATCCGCCCGCGACGCTGCCGCTCGCGCGCGAACCGCTTCCCGAAATCGGCATCGGACAACGCGTGAGCGTGCCGACCGTCGCCGCCGCCGCCGCGACCGCGCCGGCCGTGGAGAATGTCTCGCCGGCGGTCGTGCGCGCGGAGTTGTCTTGGCGCGAGCCCCGCCTGCGCTTTCTCGAGGCGCCGCTCGCCGAGGTGGTGCGCCAGTTCAACGCCCGCAACCGCGTCCAGATCGAGCTCGGCGACGCCGACCTCGCGGCGTTGCCGGTGGAGGCGACGTTCCGGGCGGAGGATGTCGAGGCGTTCGTGCGCTTGCTCACCAGCAGCGGCGAGATGGTCGCCGTGCGCGCCGGCCCCGATCGGATCGTGATTCGGCGTGCCCGCTGACACGGAAAATTTCAGCGGCGTCGTAGCCCGCTTTCGTTTTCGGTTCGTCACAACAAGTGGCCGGCCCTTCCGGCTCACCATGTCACCTCGTCATCTCTTCGCGTTGCGCCGGTTCGCCGGCTTCCTCCTCGTGCTCCTGTTCGCCGTCGGCCTGTCCGCCGCCGAGCCGGTCCGGAAGAACTTCGACGTCCCCGCCGGCGACGCCGCGGCCACGCTCCGGCAATTCGCCGAGCAATCCGGCGAGCAGGTCGTCTTCCTCGTCAACAAGGTGCGCGGCGTCGCGACCAAGCCCGTGCGCGGCGAGTTCACCGCGCGCGAAGCGCTCGCGCGGATGATCGCCGGCACCGACCTCGCGCTCGTGCAGGACGAGCAGACCGGCGCCCTCACCGTCAACCGCTCCGCCCCTGACGAAAAAAACGACGCAAGCCGTCCGGCTGACAGCGGGACGGCGCAGGTCAAGGACGGCGCCGTGGTGCTCGACCGCTACGAGGTCACCGGCATCCGCGAGACCGGCATCGTCAACCAAGGCGTCGTGCCCCGCCGCGAGAACGAGGGCGTGCGCTACACCGTGATCGATCGCGCCGAGATCGACCGCTCCGGCGTGACCAACCTGCCGGAGTTCTTCCGCAGCCTGCCGAGCAACACCAGCTTCGGCACCGGCTCGCAGAACCTCGCCGCCGTGCAACTCGGCCAGACGGGCGGTTTTCCGTTCTCCTCCGACGGCATCAACCTCCGCGGCTTCGGCGAGAGCCAGACGCTCGTGATGATCAACGGCCGCCGTCTCTTCGGCGGCGAGTTCGGCGGCGCCGACGTCAGCCGCATCCCGCTCAGTGCGGTCGATCGCATCGAGATCCTCGCCACCTCCGGCTCCGCCATCTACGGCGCCAACGCCGTCGGCGGCGTGATCAACATCATTCTCCGCAAAGGCTTCTCCGGCTCCGAGGCCAGCCTGTATCTCGGCGCCGCGCGCGGTGGCGCGGAGGAAGTCCGCGGCAGCGTCTTCCACGGCCGCCAGTTCAACGACGGCCGCACCTCGCTGAATCTCTCCTTCGAATACAACCGCAAGAACGCCCTCCATCTCAGCGACCGCCGCTATTGGGAAGTCGCGCTCGAACGCGTGCCGCCCGGCGCGCCGACCTACCTGCGCGACGTCCTCCGCAACGCCCAATCGCCGCTGCCGCTCGTCACCGTTTCCAGTCCCGCCCTGCCGCCGCTCGGCATCCCCGGCGCGCCCACCGCCGCGTGGGCCTACGTGCCCGCCGGCTCGAACGGCGTCGGGCTCACGCCCGCCTCGTTCGCCGCCAACGCCGGCCAGCCGATCCGCGACCTGCCCTCGATCGGCCGCGCCAAGCTCGTGGCGCCGAGCGAATCCTACGCCGCCTTCGCCTCGCTCGAGCACATGTTCAAGAACGGACTCTCGTCCTACAGCGAACTGAGCTGGCGCTGGGCCGACACCAGCGTCGGCGCTTATCGCACGCTCACGGTGATCAACCTCGGGGCCAACTCCCCCGTGAATCCCTTCCGCACGAACGTCACGCCGGGCTTCGTCGGCAAATCCATCTCCGTGCTCGTCGATCCCATCGACCTGCCCGACAGCTTCTCCGAGAGCGACAAACTCACCTTGCGCGCCGTCACCGGTCTCAAGGGCAAGTTCGAGCTCTTCGCGCGTCCGCTCAACTGGGCGGTGGACTTCTCGGGCGACCGCAACGACGCCCACTCGGACGCCACCACCTATCACCTGCTGCTCGCCCCGGCCGTCGCCGCAGGCTTCTACAACCCCTTCCGCGATCTGCGTGGCGCGCCGCCCGTCGCGGAATCCGAGCTGGCCAAGCTCCGCGGCCTCGACACGCGCAACGAGGTCACCGAGATCGCCGCCACCAACTGGCGCGTGAACGGCGAGCTGATGGAAATCGCCGGCGCGCCGACGAATTTCTCCCTCGGCTTCGAAGTGCGCTTCGAGCACCTGACGTCCGACACCCAGCTCCGCTACGGCGACTACGCGCTCCTGCCCGGCTCCGCCTACGCGGATGAGGACGTCAACGGCAACTCCTCCCGTCGCGCCATCGCCGCCTACGGCGAAGTCCAGGTCCCGCTCATCGCCGAGCGCAACCGCCGCCCCGGCCTGTGGGCGCTCGATTTCTCCGCCGCGATCCGCCTCGAGCGCTACGACGATTTCGGCGCCGCCGCGCCGCCGATGGTGGCGTTCAAATACGCGCCGCTGCCCGATGTCGCGCTGCGCGCCAGTTTCAGCGAGGGCTTCCAGCCGCCGCGCCAGTCCGACCTCTACGCTCCCGTGCAGGACATCGGCCCGATCACATTCGGCATCGCCACCGATCCGCTCCGCGGCGACGAACCGGTCGAACCCGAGGTCTACCTCGTCGGCGGCAATCCGAACCTGCGGCCGGAAACCAGCAAGACCTGGGACCTCGGCGTCGTGTTCACGCCGCGCCGAATCCCCGGCCTGACCCTCAACGTCGCCTACTACCGCTACGACAAGAGCGACGTCATCACCTACCCGAACGAGCAGGACCTCGTCACCTACGTGCCCGACCGCATCGTGCGCGGCCCGCGCCTGCCCGGCGATCCCGCCGGCATGCCCGGCCCGATCATCGAGATGGACGCGCGCCCGGTGAACCTCTCGCGCCTCATCACCTCCGGCTGGGACGTCAAGGCCGACTACCGCCGCGAGCTCTCCTCGACGCGCAGCTTCGGCGGATCGGTCGAAGGCACCTACGTGTTGGACTTCAAGCAACGTTCGGTCGACGAGCAGCCGTTCGAGGACCGCGCGGGCGACGTCGATCTGCTCGGCGACGGCCCGGTGAAGCTCCGCGGTCGCGGTCGCGTCTGGTTCAACACCGGCCGCTTCTCCGCCAGCTGGACCGCGCGCTACATCCATTCCTACGAGGGCGACACCAACACCCCGAAACCCTCGCGCCCGACCCGCACCGGCACCGACGGCGACAAAATCCCCAGCTCCACCGAGCACGACGTCCAGTTCAGCTACTCGTTCCCCGCGCGCGTCGGCGAGCGCACCGGCTGGCGCGACTGGCTCGCCGGCACGAAGCTCACCCTCGGCGCCTTGAACGTCTTCGATCGCACGCCGCCGCTCCGCACCGCGCGCATCAACCTGTGGCACAGCCTGCTCAACGACCCGCGCCAGCGCTTCGTGTATCTCGAGGCCACCAAATCCTTCTGACCATGCGCCGCCCGCTCCTGATCGCCCTGTTCGCGGCCGCCGCCGCTTGCCTCGCCGCTGAACCCGCGGCCGATCGTGCCTGGACCGAATTCGAACAGGTGCGCAACGTTCCCATGCCCGCCGGCGCCACCAAGGCGGAAAAGAACGCATGGTGGGAACGCAAAGTGGAAGGCTTGCAGCGCCTCGGCACCGCCTTCCTCGACACCTATCCGCAGGATGCCCGACGCTGGGCGGTGGCCGTTTATCTCCGCGAGTTTCGTCCCTGGCCCGATCCCGCCGCCGCCGCGCCGCCCTTCGACGCCCGCCTGCACCAATTGATCGTCGAGGCCGTCGAGCGAACCGACGTGCCGATGGACGTTCGCGAAAAGGCCTCGTTGCTCCTGCTCGATGAGGAAACGATCCGCAGCGGGGAGAGTCCCACGGCCGCGCAATTGCTCGCGATCCAGCGGCGGCTCGACGAGCACGTCAGCCGCTTCGGCGCGAATCAGGAGGCCCGCCTCATCCAGCTGCGCGCGCTCGAGCGACTCGAGAGCCTGGACCCCGCCGCCGCCGGCGCGATCGTGGAGCGTCTCGCGGTCAGTCCGCACGCCTTGCTGCGCGAGGTGGCGACGCGGCGGCAATTCCTGCGCCTGATCGGCCAGGCGCCGTTCGAGCTGCGCTTCATCGCCCTCGACGGCCGCGAGGTCGATTTCGCGCAGCTGCGCGGCAAGGTCGTGCTGCTCGATTTTTGGGCCACTTGGTGCCAGCCCTGCCTCGTCGAGTTGCCCCACCTCCGGCAACTGCGCGACACGCACGCGGCCGCCGGTCTCGAGATCGTCGGCGTCTCGCTCGACCGGGTCGGCACCCGCGCGAAACTGGAGGCCTTCGTCCGCCAGCACGGGTTGACCTGGCCGCAGCATTTTCTCCTCAACGCCGAGGGCCGGAACGAACTCGCCGAGCGTTTCGCGATCACATCCATCCCGTCCGTGTTCCTCTTCGACCGCACCGGGCGGCTCGCGGCCGCCAACGTCCCGCCCGAGCGGCTCGATGCCGAGATCGGGCGCCTGTTGCACGAAGGCTGAGCGCGCCGCGCGTCCGGCGTCTTACTCCAGCGCGGCGTCGAGCGCCGCGACGATGTCTCCCGCCGGCTCGGTGCCGACCGACAGCCGCAACAGTTCCGGCGGCAGTCCGGCGTCGCGCAGCGCCGTGCCGCCGCCGCGATGCGGCAGCAGATCGTAGTGCGCGAGGTAGACGTAAGGACAGATCAGGGTCGTCGCCATGCCGAAGCTCGGGCCCTTGGGTAGCGTCAGGCGGTCGTAGAATCCGGCCAGCGCACCGCGCAGCGTGAACGAGACAACCGCGCCGACGGCTTCCGGCGAGCGCGCGATGCGCGCGTAGTTGTCCCGCGTGGTCCGCTGCTGCGACCACCACACGCGTTCGACGCGCGGATGCCGTTCGAGGAACGAGGCGACGAGAGGCGTCGTGGCATTGATGCGCCGCACTACGTCGGGCGCGGTTTGGATTTCCGCGGCGAGGCGCGCCAGATCGCGGGCGTAGGGCGGATCGAGCTCGTCGCCGAGCACCGCGCGGAGCGCGTCGGCGTCCGGCCCGGCGGGATTGATCACCGCGGCGCCCGCCATCACGTCGCCTTCGTGCGAGGAGTATTTCGTCAGGCTGAACGCGGCGATGTCGGCGTGCGGCAGCACATCGACGTTGAACGGCGAGGCGATCGCCGGGTCGACGATCACGCGCGCGCCGTGGCGGTGCGTCAGCGCCTTGATCGCGGCGAGGTCGCCGGTCTGGAGCAGCGGATTCGTCGGCGCCTCGGTGACGACGCCCGCGATGCGTGAGCCGTGTTCCGCGAAGAGTTTTTCCAGCGCCGCGAGATCGGTGACGTCGTGCTGCACGAGGTGATCGCGCGCCGGCTCGGGCGTGAACTTCTTCAGCAGCGCGATCGTGTCGAGGTAGAGCCAGCCGAGCTGCACCCACGCCGTGCGTCCGCGCGCGCCCTGCACGCGCGAGATGGCGCGGAACGCCGCGTGCATCGCGCCCATGCCGCTGCCGGCCAGAAACAGATCGCGCGCCGTCGCGCCGCCGAAGAGCGGCAGCAGCGCGCCCTCGATCGCCGCGCGGGCGTCGCCGGCGAATAATAGCTCGCCGACCACCGCGCGTCGACCGAGCCGCGCAAGCGCATCCTCCGCGCCGCGCGAACTGAGCAAGCCGCCCGTGTGCTGGAGCCAGAGCTTGGCGCGCGTGGCGAGTTCCGGTTCGGCGGCGTGTAATACGACCGCGATGCCGCCATGCGCCGTGGCGCGCGCGCGATCCGCGCCGAGTTGCGCGACGAGCGCGGCGGCGGCGCGGGCGTTGAGCACGGGCCAGGCTTGTTCGCCGGGCTTCGCCAGATCCTCCGCGAGCAGGCGCGTGAGCTCCTGCACCAGCGGGTGCACTGCGAATCGCGGATAGCCCGCGCGCATCGCCTCGAGCACGCGCGCGTCGCGCTCCTCGTAGCCGATCACGTCCGCCATCGTCGGCAGGCTGCACGAGACGGAGTGCAGCGAGCCGGGAATGGGCGTGCCGAGCGGCAGGGAGCGGAAAACGGACATGCGGCGATTGGCGCGCAGCCCGCGCGGCGTCGCAACACGCGGACCGGTCACCGGCGCCTGATTCCATGTCATATCGCGAATGAGCCGAAAGGCGTAGAGCTATGACTTGGTGGGGCGTTGAGACGGTGTCGTGCGTTTGGTGCGCTCCACCGCCATGGCCACTCGATGTCCTGCCGCAGCGCCGCAGCACTTCATCCTCGCGCTGCCGGACCTCCGGCTGGCGCGCGGCGGAGTCGTGCGCCGGCATCGCATCGCAGCGTGGTGGTGGAGTCGCGAGGGCGATACGCCGGCCGAGCCGTTGCCCGATGTGCCGGCTGTGTTGCTCGTGCACGCGCTCACCGGCAGCGCGCAGGCCGGCGGCGAGGACGGCTGGTGGGAGCCGCTGATCGGTGCGGGCCGCGTGCTCGATCCGGCGAAGCATCGCATCCTCTGTTTCAACAATCTCGGTTCGTTCTACGGCAGCAGCGCCCCGGGCATGCCAGGTTGGCCGAAGTCGAAGAAGACGCAGCTCACGAGCGTCGATCTCGCCGGCGCGATTTTGCAGGGACTCGACGCGCTCGGCCTGAAGCGCGTCGAACTCGCCGCGGGCGGCTCGCTCGGCGGCATGGTCGTGCTCGCTCTCGGCGCGCGCGACCCGCAGCGCTTCGCGCGGCTCATGCCGATCGCGACCAGTGCGACCGTGACGCCGTGGACCGTCGGCTGGAATCACGTCGCGCGCGGCGCGCTCCGCCTCGATCCCGGTTATCCGCACCACGCCGCGCGCGGTCTCGAGGTGGCGCGCCAGATCGCGATGCTCACCTACCGCGCCGAGCCCGGCCTCGCGCAAAAACAGACCGCGCGCACCATCGGCAGCTATCTCGAGCATCACGGCAAGAAACTCCACGGTCGCTTCACCGCGCAATGCTACGAGTCGCAGCTCGACGCGATGGACTACCACGACCTCACCGCGCCGTTGCCCGGCACGCGCGGCCCCGCGCTCGCGCGCATCACGGCGCCCGCGCTGGTGGTCGACGTCGACACCGACCAGCTCTTCACGCCCGCGCAATCCGAGCTGCTCGCGCAGCAGTTGCGCGCAAACGGCACGAAAGTCGCCCGCGCCACGCTGCGCAGCCCGCACGGCCACGACGCGTTCCTGCTCGAGTGGGAACAGCTCGAGAAACACGTGCGCCGCGCGCTGACCCTTTGACCTCATGAGCTCCTGGCAGATCTACAAATTCGGCGGCTCGTCCGTCGGCACACCCGGCCGCCTGCCGCGCGTGCTGGATCTCATCGCCGCCGCGCCGAAACCGGTGGCGGTCGTCGTCTCCGCGCCCGGCGACACGACGGATTGGCTCATCCTCGCCGCCCGCTCCGCCGCCGACGGCGAGATCACGCAGGCCCGCAGCGAACTCGGTCGCGTGCGCGAACTCGCCGCGACCATCGCGCGCCCGGTGCTCACGCCGCATGGTCTCCGCGCGTTCAAGGCCGACCTCGACGAGGTGCTCACGCCCGTCGAGCGCACGCTCTCCGGCATCGAGCTCACGCGCGAATGCTCGCCGCGCTCGCTCGACGCCGTCATCAGCGCCGGCGAACGAATCTCCGTGGCCCTCGTCGCCCGCGCGCTCAGCGAACGGAATTGCCCCGCGAAAGCGATCGACGCGCGCGACTTCGTCGCGACCGACGCCACCTTTGGCAACGCCGCCGTCGACAAGGCCGTCACCGCGGAAAAGTTCAACGCGCTGCTGCCGTCGTTCACCGGCCTCACGCCGATCGTGACCGGCTTCATCGGCCGCACGCGCGACGGCCACACCACCACGCTCGGTCGCAACGGCTCCGACTACACCGCCACGCTGCTCGCCGCGCTGTTCAAGGCCGAAGCCGTCACCGTCTGGACCGACGTGCTCGGCGTGATGACCGCCGACCCGAATCTCGTGCGCGAAGCCTCTCCGGTCGACCGGCTCTCCTACGACGAGGCGCTCGAGCTGGCGTATTTCGGCACGCGCATGTTTCACTCGCGGACGATCATTCCGTTGCGCGAATGCGGCGCGGCGCTCGTCATCCGCAGCACGACGCATCCCGACGCGCCCGGCACGCGCATCGATGCCACGGGCAATCCCGACCCGGCGCGTCCGACGTGCGTCACGAGTCTCGAAAACCTCTCGCTCATCGGCGTGCAATCGCGCCGCACGGGCATCGGCCGGCCCGTCGTCAGCCGCGCCGTGGCCGCGCTCGACGCCGAGGGCGTGCGCGTGTGGCTCAGCACCGAGTCGACGCTCGGACAGACTTTCACCGTGGTCGTGCCCGTCGCGGACGAGGCGCGCGCGAAGGAAATCCTCCAGCAGGCGCTCGCCGCCGATCTCATGCGCGGCGATCTCACGCTCGGGCCGGTGCTTTCGCCGGTGTCGCTCGTCACGCTCGTCGCCGAGTCGATGGGTCGCCGCCCGAATGTCGCCGGCCGCATGCTGCATGCGATCGGCACCGTCGGCGTGTCCGTGCGCACGATGGCGCAGGGCGCCTCGGCGCGCAGCATTTCGGTCGTCGTCGACGCCAGCGAAACCGCGCTCGCCGTCCGCACCGTGCACGCGGCCTTCAATCTCGCGCACGCGGAGCTGAACGTGCTGCTGCTCGGCAAGGGCATCGTCGGCGGCAGCCTCTTGAAACAGCTCGCGGCGCACGGCGACGCGCTGCGCTCGCAGCACGACGTGAACGTCCGCCTCGTCGGCCTCGCCGGCAGCCAGGGCGGCATTTTCCATGCGCCCGGCTACGCGCCCGGCACGGCGGCAAAGACGCTCGCCGAGGCGAAGTCGCGCCGCGCGGTGGCGGAGCTGTTGCCCGAGCTCGCGCGGCTGCCGAATCCGGTGCTCGTCGACTGCTCCGCCTCGCCCGGCATGGAGCACATCTACATCGCGGCGTTCAATCTCGGCATCAACGTCGTCTCTGCCAACAAGCAGCCGCTCGCGCTCCCGCGCGGCGAGCGCGAGGCGATGTTCGCCGCGGCGCGCCGCCACTACCGCGCCTATCACTACGAAACGACCGTCGGCGCAGCGCTGCCCGTGATCGAGACGCTGAAAAACCTCGTGCGCACCGGCGACGTCGTCGTGCGCATCGAAGGCGCGTTCTCCGGCACGCTCGGCTTTCTCTGCGAACAGCTCACGCAAGGCGTCCCGCTCTCCGCCGCCGTGCGCAAGGCGAAGGACCTCGGCTACACCGAGCCGCATCCGCGCGACGACCTCTCCGGTCTCGACGTCGCCCGCAAGGCGCTGATCCTCGCGCGCGAACTCGGACTGCAACTCGATCTCGCCGATGTGAAGCTGGAGCCGTTCGTCCCCGCGGAACACCTGCGCGAGGACGACCCGGAAAAGTTCATCGACAAGCTCGCGGCCGCCGACGCGGCGTTCGTGGAGCGCGTCGCGAAGTTCAAGGCCGAGGGCAAGCTGTTGCGTTACCTCGCGCGTATCGAACCGGGTGCGAATGGCTCGTCAGTTACGGTCGCTCCCGTTGGCGTCGACGCGGCGCATCCGGCGTCGGGCCTGCGCGGCGCGGAGGCCTTCGTGGCATTCCACACGGAGCGCTACAGCCAGTTCCCGCTCGTCGTGCGCGGCGCAGGCGCTGGCGGCGACGTCACCGCGTCCGGCGTGCTCTCCGACATCCTCCGCCTCGCGCAAAACCTCCGCACCGGCCGGGCGAACTGACGTCCGAGGCACGGCCGCGGCGAATGGGACGCGAGACACCGCCACCTCGCTGGTTCCGTCTTGAGCCAGCGCTAGCTTCTGGCTCCTTTTGTCCGGGCCACGCGCGGCGAGTTTCGCCGCAGCGAATATTCACGACATCCTGAAAACATGCATCCCGTCATTGGAGGTATCTTCGGCTTGGGTGGTCCCGAACTGCTTTTGATCCTTATCATCCTTGGCTTCGCACTTGCGTTTGCCGCCATCCCCGCGGTGCTCGCCTACCTGGTGCTGAACCGTATTCCGCCGCAGTTCCGGCGGCAGAGCCCCGGCCTCGCTTTCCTTCTGCTGATCCCGTTCTTTTCGCTCATCTGGAATTTCTTCGTGCACCCCAAGGTCGCCGAATCGCTGAAAGCTTATTACGATGCACACGGTGCGCATTCGCACGGTGATTGCGGCGGCGGGCTCGCGCTGTGGATGTGCATCTGTTGCGTGGGCGCGTTCATCCCGTTTCTCGGATTTGTCGCCGGCATCGCCGGCTTGGTGCTCCTGATCATGTTTTACGTGAAAGCGTTTGAGCTGAGTTCGCGCATTCCGCCGCTCGTCTGACGCCGGCGGAGGAGCCGCCCTACGCAGCCCTGCGTATGGCTCCCGCGGCCCGAGCCCGCTAGACTGCGGCCATGGACGACGAGGTCACCGTAGCATCCGCGCCGCTCCGGCGCGTGGGGACGGCCGAGGGAGCGCTGCATGTTGCGGCGTTCGCGGCGGCGTTCGTGCTGCTCGGGCGCGCGTTCGAGTCGGACATCGCGTTCGCGGTTCCTCCGGCGGCGGGAGTCTTCTGGGCCGGCTGGTATGGCGCGCTGCGCGCGGCGCGGGTGCGCGACTGGTTCGGACGTTGGGACGCGGTGTCGTTCGGCTTTGTGGCGAGCTACGCGGTGGTGCTGGCGCTCACGACGCAAGCAGTGGCGTTGCGTTGGCTGTAGCTGAGAGCTGAGAGCTGAGAGCTGAGAGCTGAGAGCTGAGAGCTGAGAGCTGAGAGCTGAGAGCTGAGAGCTGAGAGCTGAGAGCTGAGAGCTCGCGCCAAGCGCGGCGAACAAACTCCGAAAAAATTGGCCAGAACTTTTTCCGGTTTTCCGCGGAAAAAGCTGCGCAGAAATTTGCGCGTCACCGACGCGATAAGCCAACCGATGATTAGCGGCGTCGCGTCCGCGTTCGTATGATGCGCGCTTCCCCGCACGAACATGACTGCCGCAACTTTACTCGCTCGCTTCTCTTCCCGCCACGCCACCACCGCCATCGCCGCCGCCGACCGCCGGGTCGTCAAGCGCGACGGCACCACGATGCCGTGGGACAACGCCAAGGTCACGCGCGCCGTCGCGCTCGCCTTCTTCGAGGTGAAGAACGGCGCCGCCGACAATCCCGCGCGCGCCAATCCCGACGCGCGCTACGGCCTCGATGCCGACACGTTCGCGCGTTGCCAGGCGATCGCCGCGCGCGTCGGTCGCATGATCGAACTCGTCTACCGCCAGGGCCGTCACCCGACGATCGAGGAGGTGCAGGATACCGTCGAGAAGGCCATCGCCGCCGACGGCGAGTGGGAGGTCGCGCGCAGCTACATCATCTACCGTGCGAAGAAAGATGCCAATCGCCTGAATCACTACACGGAGAACGGCCTCAGCGACTACATCGCGACCGCGAAATACGCGCGCTACCGCCGCGACCTCGGTCGCCGCGAGTCGTTCCCCGAGGCCGCGCGCCGCGTGATGGGCATGCACCTCGAGCACTTCAAGGACCGCCTCACGCAGAAACTCCCGCCGCCTGACGACCGCTCGCCGGTGCAGCCGGGCGACCGCCGTTTCCTCGCGGAGTGGCTCGCCGGCGGCACGCTGCAGGACGCGATCCACCGCGCGTTCGGCGCCGTGGCGATGAAGCGCGTGCTGCCGTCGATGCGCTCGCTGCAGTTCGGCGGCGACGCGATCCTCAAGAACCACGCGCGCCTCTTCAACTGCTCGTTCAGCCCGGTCGATCGCGTGGAGTTTTTCCGCGAATACTTCTTCCTGCTGCTCGCGGGCACGGGCTGCGGCTTCTCGGTGCAGCGCCACCACGTCGAACTGCTCCCGGCGCTGCCGGTGCGCGGCGAGGAAATGGAGCTGCGCGTCGAGCACTACACGATCGAGGACACCATCGAAGGCTGGTCCGACGCGCTGCACTTCCTCGTGCGCAGCCACTACGAACACTTCAAGGCCGAGTTCAATTTCTCCGCGATCCGCCCGCGCGGCGCGGCGCTCGTCACCGCCGGCGGCAAGGCGCCCGGCCACCTGCCGCTCAAGCAGGCGCTGATCGACGTCGAGGCGATCCTCGCGACCGCCTCGGGCCGCAAGCTCCGCCCGATCGAGGTCTACGACATCTGCATGTTCACCGCGCGCGCGGTGCTCAGCGGCGGCATCCGCCGCTCGGCGACGATCTGCCTCTTCTCGCCGGATGACGAGGAGATGATGTCCGCGAAGACCGGCAACTGGTTCGAGAAGAACCCCCAGCGCTCCGCCTCGAACAACTCCGCCGTGCTGCCGCGCGGCGCGCAGGACGACACGCTCTTCCGCCGCCTCTTCGCCGCGCAAAAGGAGTTCGGCGAGCCCGGCTTCTACTTCGCCGATCATCCCGACTACGGCTGCAACCCCTGCTGCGAAATCGGTCTGCATCCGGTCGTCGGCGGCGCGCTCGACGACGAGGCGGAGGTCGCGAAGCTCCGCGCGCTCGGCTACACCGGTTCGGTCGAGCCCGGCACGCGGCTCTCCGGCTGGCAGATGTGCAATCTTAGCACGATCAACGGCGCGGCGCTGCAGACCGTCGATGACTTCCTCGTCGCCTGCATCCAGGCCGCCGTGATCGGCACGCTCCAGGCGTCCTACACGCACATCCCGTATCTCGGGCCGGTGACGCGCTACCTCAACGAGCGCGACGCGCTGCTCGGCGTCTCGATCTGCGGGTTCATGGACAACCCGGAAATTCTCTTCAACCCCGACGTGCTCGAGCGCGGCGCGCGCCTCTGCCGCGCGGCCAACCAGATCGTCGCGTCCGTCATCGGCATCCGTCCGGCGGCGCGCGTCACCTGCGTGAAGCCCGAGGGCACCGCGTCGCTCCTGCTCGGCGCGGCGTCCGGCATCCATCCGCACCACGCGCGGCACTACTTCCGTCGCGTGCAGGCGAACCGCAAGGACCCGATCTACCGGCATTTCCACGCCAGCAATCCGCACATGACCGAGGCGTCAGTCTACCGCCCGGAGACGGACGACGTGATCACCTTCGCCGTCGAGGCGCCGGCGCACGCCATTCTGCGCGACGAGATCGGCGCGGTGGATTTCCTGCACTTTGTCCAACTCGTGCAACAACACTGGGTGCTCAACGGCGAGGCGCCCAACTCGCGCTCACCCGGTTTGCACCACAACGTCTCGAATACTTGCACGGTGAAGAACGAGGAGTGGAGCGCGGTCTCGGAGTTTATCTGGAAGCACCGCGAGCACTTCACTGGCGTGTCGCTGCTCGGCCACGACGGCGACAAGCGCTACCCGCAGGCGCCGCGCGAGTCGGTGACGACCGAGGACGATTTCGCGAAGTGGAACCGGCTGAAATACAATCCGGTGAACTACACCGAACTCGTCGAGCAGACCGACGAGACGAAGCTCAAGGAAGTCGCCGCCTGCGCCGGCGGCGCGTGCGAGCTGACGTAAGCGCGACCTTTGTCGCGTTCGGATCGAGGTAGCCCCCGACCTCCGGGCGGGGGCTGAGGATCCGCGCGCCGAGCACCCGCGCCCGGAGGTCGCGGGCCACCTTCGGAGCGAGCGGGACGCCGGCGCTATCTCTACGCCTCGCCGAGGTTGTGGCGCAGCATCGCGGCCAACTGCGCGCCGTCGTGCACCGCGATGCTCTTCGCGGCGACCGTGATGAGCTTCTGATCGCGCAGGCGCGCGAGCGTGCGCGAGAGCGTTTCGCTGCTCGTGCCGAGCTCGGCGGCGAGCACGCGCTTGGTGCCGCGCAGCGGGACGACGCCGTCCTTCGCGTCGCGCGCGTGTTTCACGAGCCAGTTGAGCAGGCGCGTTTCCACGTCCTTGAGCGTGAGATCGTCGAGCATGCCGACGAGCACGCGCAGGTGCGCACTCATCGAGCCGAGCATGCGCACGGCGAGATCCGGGCGTCGTCCGATCAACTCCAGCAGCGGCGCCTTCGGGATGAGCAACACCGTGCTCGGTTCCACGGCGCGCGCGTTCGCCGGATAACCGGTGGGCGAGGCGAGCGAGGCTTCCGCCATCGACTCGCCGGCGCGAAAGACGTGGATGACCTGCTCCTTGCCGGCGGCGTTGACCTTGTGGACGTTGATCGCGCCGCTCTGCACGAGGTAGCAGCCGCGCGAGCTTTCGCCCTCGTGGAAAAGGTAATCGTCCTTCGCGAGCGCCACGGTCTGCGTGAAGCCCGCGATCGTCGTCAGGTCCTCGCCGGAGAGTCCGCTGAACAGCTGCGCGCAGCGCAGCGTGCCGATGAGGCCGGTGAGTTTGAAGTCGGCGGAGCGGGGTGGCGTGGGCATGGCGTGGAGCGGACGCGGGCTTGACCTGGCGGGCGTGGGCCGCGCATCAATTTTCACGATGCGTGGCGAAGCTCTTCTGGCAACCTTGCGAAACGAGGCCCGATCCGGTCATCCGGTGGCGGCCGTGCTGCGGCATGCCGCGCGCCACGCCATCACCGATCCGGCGCATCCGGAGCTGGCCGTCTTGACCGAGGAAGGCCACGCCGCCGCGGAGGCATTCGGCGCGGCGCTCGGGGATTTCGCGCGGGTGCGCTTGTTTTTCAGTCCGGTGTTGCGCTGCCAGCAAACGGCCGAAGGCATCGCGCGCGGCGTGCGCCGGACCGGCGCCACGGTCGAGATCCACGGCGCGCACGAGTCGCTCGGCATCGGCTACACGCGCGATCGCGACGAGTTCGGCCGGCTCTTCGAGTTGCACGGCGAACATTTCGTGCGCCTCTGGTGTGGCGGCGAGTTGCCCGCAGCTGTCATCGATTCGGCCGATCGTTGCGCGAGCGATATCCTCGCGCACATCCGCGAGCGACTCGCCGAGGTGACGTCGACGCCGCGCGCGCTCGATCTGCACGTTTCGCACGACATCAACATCATGGCCGTGCGCGAGCAGCTCGTCGGGTTGCGGCATGAGGACGTGGGTTGGTTGAACTTTCTCGATGGCGTGGCGTTCGGCTGGCGCGAGGGCGGCCTGCGCGCGATCTACCGCGAGCGGCACCGCGAACTCGCCTGAACGCGGCGGCTCACGCGCGCGCGGGCGGCGTGGCTTGAATGACGAGCAGGGTGAGGTCGCTGACGGCTTTGACGGCGTGCGGCGCGGAGGGCGGCAAGTGCAGCAACTCGCCCGGCTTGATCAGGCGTGGCTCGCCGGCGACGGAAAATTCGCACTCGCCGGCGACAACTTGCACGAGCACGCGCGCGGGACTCGTGTGTTCCGAGAGCTCCTGTCCGGCGGCGAAGCGGAAGAGCGTCGCGCGCAGGCCGGGCGCGGTGAGGAGCGCCTGTGAGACGATGCCGTGATCAGGCGCGCGGTCGGGCAGGGCGAGCGCGGCGAGGCCGGCGGTGTCGTTGGCGAGAATAGCTTTCATGGGTTTTGCCTCCAAAAATTCACGGCCCATGCGCCGTCGGTGCGGCGCTCCATCGTCGACTCAAAGCCTTCGCTCTTGAGCAACTCGATCAACGGCGCGGGCAGGAATGGCGCGACGACGGTGAGGCCGTGCGTGGCATCGAGCGCATCGACGCGTGCGCGGATCAACGGAAAGGGTTCCTCGCCCTGAGCCAACAGCGGCCGGACGTCGAAGACTTTGAAGGATTTGGGTTTCATGCGGCGGGAGTCATGACGGAAAGAGTAGCGGAAACCCCGGCGCGGCGCCTTGACGCAAGTCATGCTGCGGGCGCATGGCACGGGCACCCGCGCCGCCGACGAATCCCGAGGCGCCGGTGACGAGGAGTTTCATTCCTCCTTGGACGCCGGCGCGCCGCGCAGGCCCGGCCACCAGTTCCAGCGGCCGGCGAGTTTCATCGCCGCCGGCACCATGAGCGCGCGGACGACGAGCGCGTCGACCGCCACGGCGACGGCGAGGCCGAAGCCGAACATTTTCACGACCACGACGCCCGCGAGCGCGAAGGCGCCGAACACCACTACCATGATCGCCGCCGCGCCGCTGATGATGCGTCCGGTCGCCACGAGCCCGCGTCGCACCGAGGCGTCGCCGTCAGGCATGCGGAGGAACTCTTCCCGCACGCGCGCGAGGATCATGACCTCGTAATCCATGCTCAGTCCGAACGTGAGGCAGAAAACCATGATGGGGATCACGAGCGGCACTGCGCCCGTCGGTCCGTCGAGGCCGAGCCACGCGCCGCCCCAACCCCATTGGAACACCGCCACCATCGCGCCGAAGGCCGCCGCGACGGACAGCGCGTTCAACACCAGCGCCTTCACCGGCACCAGCAGCGAGCGAAACGCGAAGGCCAGCACCGCGAAGGTCGCGGCGATCACCGCACCAAAGGCGACGGGATACGCCCGCAGCAGCATCGCGTCGAAATCGAGCGCGCCAGGCCAGTGTCCGCCGACCGCGAGCGTGAGTCCGGGCACATGCCGCGCGCGCAGCCAGCGCGAGTATTCCTGCGTGTCGCCGTAGGTCGCGTCGTCGTGCAGGACGATCTGCACGAGCGCGGAGCGCCGGTCGCGGCTGAGGATCATGGCGGCGAGTTCCGGCTTCTCGGCGAGGTGGCGTTCGAGGTCGCGGTGGAATTCCCGCACGAGGAACCGTGGCACCATCGGCGCGAGGTCCGCCGGACCGAAGATGCGCGTGGCCCGGGCGTCTTCCCATAGTTCATCCGACAGCGCGATGAAGCCGTCGAGATGGCGCGGGAACAATTCGCCGCCGTCCGTGGCGCGGACGACCACGAGAAACGGCATCGCCTCCTGCGCGACGCCCATTTTCTGGAGCACGGCGAAACCTTCGGTGCTTTCCATCGTCGTGGGCAGCCACGGGCGGTCGGGGAATCCCGGGTGCAGCTTCAGCAGCGGCGCGCTCAGCGCGAGCAACCCCGCGAGGCCGACCAGCAGCGCCGCGATGGGGCGCCGGAGGACGAACGCGGTCCATTTTTCCCAACGCGTTTGGCTTTGCGCGGGAGCGATGCGGAGCGCGAGCCAGCGCGGCGAACCGAGCCAGCGGTCGCACGTGACCAACAGCGCGGGCAACAACGTCAGCGACAGCGCGACGCTCAGCGCCACGACGACGAGGCCGCCGAGTCCGACCGAGCGGAGTTCGAAGAGCGGTGTGAGCAGCAAGCCGGCGAGTCCGATCAACACGGTCAACCCGGAACACGTGATGGCGAAACCCGTGGTGGCGAGCGTGGTCGCGAGCGCGCTCTCGCAATCGTCGCCGGCGGCGCGCTGTTCTTGGTAGCGGTTGACGAGGAAGAGCGAGTAATCGATGCCGAGCGCGAGACCGAGGAGTGTGACGACGTTTTGGTAGAGGATGTTGAGCGGCGTGAACAAGGCCAGCGCCGGCACGACCGCGAGCGCGGCCGTGGTCGAGGCCACGCCGAGGGCGAGCGGCAGCGCCGCGGCGCCGAGCGAGCCGAACACGAAGACGAGCACGATCAACGAGAGCGGCAGCGCGCGCAGCTCGGCGCGCTGCGAGTCGTGCGCGTTGAAGACGCCGAGGTCGTAGTTGATCGCGGAGCGACCGGTGACGCGAACGCTCCACTCCGGGAAGCGCGCGGCCGGCCACGCCGCGCGCACGGCGGCGCGGACGACGGGCACGGCGGCCTCGGCTTCGTCGAAGCGGCCGGCCTTCAACCCGAGCAGCACCGCGACGGAGTGTCCGTCGGCAGCGCGAAATTGGGCGGCGACCTGCTCGTCCGGCACCACGACGCGCGCCACGGCGGGACTCGCGCGCAGGGCGGAGGCGAAATCGGCGAGTGCGGCGCGAAATTCCGGCGCGTCGATGCGTGCGGTGGCGGAGTCGAACGTGATCGCGAGGCTGTGCGTGAACGGATGGTCGAAGTCGCGCGCGAGGGCGGTTTCCACTTCAGCCGAGTCGGTGCCGGGCAGTTGCCCGGAGCCGGCTTGCAGAAAATCCGGCGCGCGGCGGGCGGCGGGCAGGCACAGCAGCAGTGCGAGCGGCCACGCGATGACGACGGCGCGTCGGTGCCGGAACAGCCAGTGGGCGAGTCGCACATACGCAGGGCGCATCGGGGCAGATTGCGAAATGCGACCGGATGGCGCGAGCCAATGTTCCGGGGCGCGCGGCGGCGTGGAAAACGAAGAGGCGCGACTCGGTCGAGTCGCGCCTCTCGATCGGAACCAAACCAAATTTACGGTGTGCCGGCGGCGGTGCCGACGGCGGGAGCGGCCGCCTTCGCGTCGCGGGCGACGGCGAGTTCGCCCTGGCGGGCGTAGTCGATCGCTTCGGCTAGGATGCGCGCGGCCTCTTGCGGAGCGTGGAAGCCCATGGAGTTTTCCGCAGAGACGAAGTCGAGGCGCCACTGCGCCTGGCGCTGGAATTCGCGCGCGGCTTTGAGTTGCGCGTCCGTGGCGCCGGCTTTTTGCGCGGCGACGACGGCGTCGATCAGGCCGACGAGCGCCTTCTCGCCGCGGGTGAGGAGCGCGGCGTTGCGGTCCTGCACGGCGAGGGCGCGTGCCTTGATTTCCTGCTCGGGGACGCGGTGGCAGGTCTGGCAGGCCTGCGCGACGTTGAGGAGCGGCGAGCGGACGTGGTGATTGCTGACCTTGACGGCGCCTTCGCGGACGTAGGGCATGTGGCAATCGGCGCAGGAGACGCCGGCGCGGGCGTGGATGCCCTGGCTCCACATTTCAAACTCGGGGTGCTGGGCCTTGAGCACGTTGGCGCCGGTTTCCTTGTGCACCCAATCCTTGTGGCCGACCTCGTTGTAGTAGGTCTCGATCTGCTCGACCTTCAGGCCCTTGTCCCACGGGTAGGTGACGAGCTTGCCCTCGCCTTTGAAGTAATACTCGACGTGGCACTGGGCACAGACCATCGAGCGCATTTCCTGGCGCGTGGCGTCCTTGTTGGGTTCGTATTGGCCTTTGCGGCCTTCCTTGCGCCAGCGCTCGATGCTCGGCAGGTGCGGCGTCGGGTAGTCGGACTTGGCGAGCGCGCGGATGCCGTTGAGGAAGCCCGGGCGGTTGACGCGGAGCGCCATCGACTCGGCGTCGTGGCAATCGATGCACGAGACCGGGTGCTCGACGAGCTTGGTGGCTTCGGCGTAGGGCATCTTGCAGACGACTTCGAAGCCCTTCTGCATTTGCTCTTCCCAGTGCTCCTTGCCGGCGGGCGCGCCGGCCTTGAGGCCTTGCTCGAGATAAAGGTTCACCGTCGAGGCGTGGCACTGGAGGCAGGCGCCGGGTTGCGGGCGTTTGGTGACGCGCTCGGTCTCGCGCTGGTCCTGCAGCATGTAGGCGTGGCCGCGCTCCTCGCGGTAATCGATGCCGAAGGCGTAGCCGGCGAAGATGCGGCGCCACATGGGATCAGCGTCGAGGTGCTGGAACGCCTCGCTGCCGCCGAAGTTGGTGCGCTCGGTGTCGACGGTGCGCTTGTAGCTGTCGTATTGGCGCGGGTAGTTTTTGCCCCAGACGGCGGGGTCGATCGTCTTGTCGCTGACTTCGACGACGCGGAAGACGTCCTTGGTCGCCTCGGCTTTGCGGGCGACGATGTTCTGGTAGAGCATCAGCACACCGAACGTGGCGATGGCGAAGAGGGCGAGCAGGCCGAGATAGCCGGCGATGCTGAGGCCGCGTTGGCTGGAGAGGCGGGAGTTCATGGCGGGTGAGGGGCGGGGAAGGAGAAAGATTGAGAGAAAGAGGGAAGAGAAAGAGCGGTCAGCGGACGGGGCCGTGGCCGACGTCGCGGTGGCAGTGGAGGCAATCGAGCATCTTCTGCGGATCGCCCGGGTGGGTGTTGATGCCGTCGACGATCTGCTGGTGGCACGCGACGCAGTTTTCCTGGAGCACGGCCACGTTCTTCGGGCGAATCATGATGGGCTCATGAAAGTCCTGCAGCGTGAAACCCTTCGAGTGCCAGTAGCCGTTTTCCGCTTTCGTGAGGTATTTCCGGACGAAGTCGTGCGGCGTGTGGCAATCGTTGCAGGTGGCGACGGCGTGGTGCGGGGATTTCTGCCAGCCGTCGAACTGCTCGCGCATGATGTGGCAGTTCACGCACGCCTTCGGGTCGTTGGAAAAATACGAAAGGCCGTGGGCGAACGTGAACGTGTAGCTGCCGAGCCCGAGGAACAGGCCGATCACGCCGGTGAGCGTCAGTGCGAGGTAGAAACGGAGGCGGGGCGCCGGGGGTTTCATGGAAGGAGTTTAGCAGAAGCGCGACGAGGCGAAGTAGCGGGGAATCCCCGATGGAGGTTCACCACGCGTAGTCGAGTTGGAGCCAGACCTTGCGGACGTTGGCGAAGGCGAGGCTGTCGCGGCGGAAGTCGGCGGCCTTCGCCGTCGCGGTGACGTATTTGCCGAACTTGCGCGAGAGCATCACGTCGGTCTCGGTGCCGAAATCAGTGCTGCCCTTGGCGGCGTCGAACCAGTGGTAGAACGCGGTGAGCGTGACGGCTGCGGGGAGGTTGGCCGTGCCCTTGGCGTAGACGTCGCGCAGGCCGGCGGCGGGCGTGGCGAGGAAGAGATCGGCCCAGCCGTTGAAGGCGTGGAGCGTGGCGAGCGGAGTCTTGAAGCCGACGTTGTTGTCGGAACCGAGCAGCTCGTGACCGAGCGTGAAGCTGACGGACTTCGCCGCGAGGCCGGCCTCCACGCAGTGGTAGACGGTGGAGTAGCTCAGCGGGCTGGAGCCGTAGTCGGACTGCGTCGCGAGTTCGGCGCGGTAGGTGAACTTGAGGGCGTTGCTGATCTTTTGCGCGCCGACGAGGCTGACGCCGTAGGTGGCGCAGGAGTTGGCGGCGGAGTTGTCGAAATCGAGCAGGTAGGCGTAGCCGGTGACGGTGCCGAGCGGGTTGCCGGTGTAGGCGGCGTTCAGCACGTGCGACTCGGAATCCCAGCGGCCTTGCGCGTGGCGGCGCGAGAACACGCGATTGACTTGGTCGAGGTAGGCGTAGGTGAGCGTCGTGTCCTTGAGCGATTTGTCCTGCACGACGAGCGCGTCGAACGTCTGCTGGTTCTGCCGCCAGCCGACGTCGCCGACGAAGCGGGCGTTGTCGAGGATGAGCTTCTGGCGGCCGATCGTGGCGGTGGTTTTGTCGAAAGTGTAGCCGAGCCAGAGCTGGTTCAGTTCGGTCGTCTCGGGATCACCGACGACGGCGCGGCGGGCGGCGGCGGGATTGAGGCCGGACTGGCTGTAGGCGTCGCCGTCGTAGGCGGTGACGTTCTCGCCCTCAACGGAGAACTGCCAGCCGTGGAACTTCGCGGTCGTGAGGCCGAGGCGCGTGCGGAGCGTGAGCGCGTTGGCGTCGAGCAGATTGGTCTGCTGCACGCCTTCGTAGCGCAGGCGGGCGTTGAGCGAGACCTTGCCTTGCGCGACGGCGTCGGTGAGCGAGGCGGGTTCGGCAGCGTGGGCGGCGAGCGCGAGCGCGGCGGCGAGAGGGAAGACGGCGAGGGATTTCATGAATACGGGCAGGTTGTCGGAGCGGCCCGTGGTTGCCGTTGACCCGGGAACGATACCCGGCCGTCGCGGCGAAAACCTTGATCTGCGTCAAGACGCGCCGCCTATAATGGCGCGAACTGCGCGCGATAAGGAGCGACGCGGATGCGACGCGCGCGACCCACGCGGCGCAGTTTGGTCGTGCCAATTGCGCGTTACGTCGGGCGGGACTGCGAGTGGGCTCGCGGCGATTGTGCGGGAACCATCGGGCGCGACTCTGATCGCGTTCTCTACCCCCTGGAAAAAATGAACCACGAATCAGCCTC
The DNA here is from genome assembly GCA_019634575.1 of Candidatus Didemnitutus sp. Classification (NCBI taxonomy): domain Bacteria; kingdom Pseudomonadati; phylum Verrucomicrobiota; class Opitutia; order Opitutales; family Opitutaceae; genus Candidatus Didemnitutus; species Candidatus Didemnitutus sp. The sequence goes on along the minus strand of JAHCAY010000001.1, from coordinate 2,372,639 downwards.
GCCTCGCGGGTCGCGCTTCCGCGCGGGCCGGATTTCCACGCGTCTCCTGTTCGGCGTCGGACTCGCGTTTCTCGCCGCTGTCCTCGAGGGCGCGACGGAACCCCGGCAGACTCAGCCCCGCGTCGATGACGGCGTGGACATCGCGGTGCATCCGGGCGACGACTTTTTCGCCTACGCCAATGGCGCGTGGCTCAAGGCCACCGCGCTGCCCACCGGGCGCAACCGCTGGACGGCGCGCGATGAAATCGCCGCGCAGACGAAGCGACAGATGGCCGAGCTGTTTGCCAGCGCGGAGCAGGCCGCGCCCGGTTCGACGGCGCGAAAGATCGGCGACTATCGCGCGGCGTTCCTCGACACGGCGGCCATCGAGGCTCGCGGAATCGCCCCGCTCCAGCCGCTGTTGCAGCGCATCGATGCGCTCGGGGACAAAGGTGCGCTGGCCGACTGGCTCGGCGCCGAACTGCGGGCCGATTGTGACCCGCTGAACACCGGCGTCTTTTCCTCGCCGCACGTCTTCGGGTTCGCGGTGCAATTTGGCATTCGCGGCGACGGCCGGCACCACGCCTATCTCCTGCAAGGCGGGCTCGGACTCGGAGCGGCGGAGGCCTACACCGCCGAGACGACGGAAGCCGTGGAAAGCCGCGCGCGCTACGCTTCCGGCATCGCCGCGACGCTGCGTCGCCTCGGCTGCGACCGCGCGGAGGAGAGAGCGCGCGCCGTGCTCGCGCTCGAAACGGAATTGGCGCGCACGCACGTCTCCGACGAGAAATCGGCCAACGAGCGCAACGCCGACCAAGTGTGGCTCCGCAGCGATTTTCCCGCCCGGGCGCCGGGGCTCGATTGGGAAAAGTTCTTCCGCGCCGCCGGACTCGAGGCCACGCCGGAGATCGCGGTCTGGCAGCCGGCCGCTGTGACCGGCATCGCGGCGCAGATCGACGCCCAGCCTTTGGCCGTGTGGCAGGACTATCTCCGTTTCCACCTCGTGCAGCGCCATGCGGACGTGTTGCCGGCGGAGTTTGCCGCCGCCCGCGCGGAACCCACCGCTGCGCGCCCACAGCTCGCGCTGGCCGAGCTCGAGCGTGCGCTGCCCGAGCTGCTGGGCCGGGCCTACGTGGAGAAATTTTTCCCGCCGGAGGTGAAGGCGCGCGTGCAGGCGGTCGCCGACGATATGCTCGCGCATTTCCAGCGCCGCGTGGCCACCGCTCGCTGGCTGAGCCCGGAGGGTCGCCGGCGCGCGCAGGAGATATTGCGGGTCGCGCATTTCAGCGCGGGTCACCCGGAGACCTGGGTGGACGACTCCGCCTTGACGGTCGCGCGCGACGACGCCTTTGGCAACCGCCGCCGCGTGGCGGAATGGCGCCACCGCGCTGCGCTCGCCCGACTCGACCGGCCCGTCGATCTCCGCGAGTGGACGATGTCGCCGCACCAATCCGGCGCGGTGATCAACCTCCTGCTCAACTCCTACAACTTCGCGGCCGCGCTGCTGCAGCCGCCCAAGTTCGACCCGGCGGCTTCGCGCGCGGCGCTCTATGGGTCGATCGGCGCGATCTTTGCCCACGAAATGTGCCACTTCGTGGACACGCTCGGCGCAGACTACGACGCGGGAGGCGCACTGCGTAACTGGTGGACCGACGCGGATCGCGCCGCTTACGCCGCCGCCACGCAGCCCCTCATCGCGCAGTTCGCCGCGCGCCGGGCCGCGGATCTGCCGCTCGACGGACAGCGGACGCTGGTGGAAAATTTCGCCGACCTCGCGGGCTTGGAACTCGCCTTCGAGGCGCACCGCCACGCGCTCGGCGCACGCGCCGCCGACGCGGAATACACGCGGGCGCAGAATCGCGAGTTCTTCATCGCTTTCGCCCGCGCGTGGCGGGCGAAGACCGACGAAGCGGGTCTGCGCCGACAAGTGCAGACCGACAACCATGCGCCGGAAGCGTTTCGCGCCGCTACGGCGCGCAATCTCGATGCGTGGTATGACGCCTTCGACATCCGTCCCGGCGATCGGCTCTACCTCGCCCCGGACGCACGTGTGCGCCTGTGGTAGCGCCGCGGCGCGCGAAGGTGGTTTTTAGAGGGCGGTGAGCGCGGCGACGGCGCCGTCGATGCCGCTTTGCAGGCCGATGCGCTGGTGGACGACTTCGCCTTCGCGGTTGAGGATCGTGAAGAGGTTCGAGTGGGCGAAGGAGCCGTCGGCTTCCTGTTTGTATTTCACGCCGAGGAGAGCGGCGAGTTCGCGGACGGACGCGTCGTCGCCGCGGAGAAGGATCCAGTTGTCGTCGAGCTGGCGGGCGGCGCGGTATTGCGCGAGCGCCTCGACGGTGTCGCGCTGGAGATCGAACGACACGAGGACGAACACGGTGTCCTTGCGCTGCGTGGGCGAGAGGCGCGCTTGCACGGCGAGCAGATCGGTGACGGCGAGCGGGCAGGCGTAGCCGCAGGTGGCGAAGAACAGGTTCACCACAACGGGACGACCGCGCAGGGAGGCGAGGCGAAAGGATTTCCCCGAATCGTCGGTGAAGGAGCCGTCGGCTTGGTAGAGCGAGGTGCGCGTGAAGGGTGCAGTGGTGGTGTCGGCGGCTTCCGTGGGCTTGCAGCAAGCGGCCTTCTCCGCGGAGGCGGGCTTTTCGGCCGCGGCGCAGCACGCGTCCTTGGGTTCCGGTTTCGGCTCGGGCTTGCAGCAAGAGCCGGCGCTGACCGCGATCGCGGCGGAAAGCGCGACCCCGACCGCGGCCAAACGGACGGAGTAACCTAATAGGTTACCGCCCCATAGTGAGAGCGAGCGGGATGAGTAACCTATTGGGTTACTCGGCGCGGGGGGGCGGGAAGACGTTGGGGTGGGGAAGGACGTGGTGTTCATGGCGTGGCGCGGAGAAAGATTAGGAGAAAGAAGAAAGAGAAAGATCGTTCAGAGGTCCTGCGCGCAGCGGAAGCCGAGGGAGGACGTGGTGTTGTTGGCGCGGAGCGAGGAGCGGAGCGCTTGCCGCATGAACGCGGCGTAATCGGTCGTGTCCTTGGCGCCGACCGAACCGGCACCGCAGAAGAGATCGCGTTCGAGGCCGGAGTCGGCGCGCGATTCGCCGGTGACCATGGCGGTGTTGAAATCGCTGACCCATTCCCAGACGAGGCCGTGCAGGCCGCACACGCCGTGGAAATTCGGACGCGCGGTCGCGGCGTCGGGGAGCACGGCCGGCACGGGGCGCGCGAGCCAGGCGTAGAGGTCGCGGTTGAGCTGCTCGTCGTTCTTGCCGTCGGCGCGCGTGTAGCCGGCGCTGGCGGCGAGCTCCCATTCGGCGGCGGTGGGCAGGCGCTTGCCGGCCCATGCAGCGTAGGCGCGCGCGGCGAACCACGAGACGCGCACGACCGGCGCGTTGGCGGGTGCGCGCGGGCCGGGCTCGAGGTCGCCGGCCCACGTTTCGAGATACGAGGCGTCGGCGAAGAGCGGGCTCACGCGCGAGCGTTGCCATTTCGGGTTGGCGCGGACGAAGGAGAGAAACTCGGCGTTGGTGACCGGCGTGACGTCCAAGCGGAACGCGGCGACGGGCACGCTCGCGAGGTCCTTCACGGAACGCTGGAGCGGGACATAGCTGCCGGCCGGGATGACGACGGTGGTGGCGTTTTCGACCGCCGCCGCGCGCGCCCCGGCTCCGCGGGTGACGGGCGCGGCCAGCAATGCGACGCTGGCGCACACGAGCGCCGCCGGGACGAGCCGGCGGAGTTTGTCACCTAATAGGTGACAAATTCCGTGGTGCCGCGGCCGCGGGAGCGGGCGGAAAAAGGTTCCGGCCGCGGCGATCGCTTGGATCGCGAGCAGCGTGCGATGCGCCGCGGCCGGAGTGCAGTTCACTGATACCCTGACGCTAACCTGGGACAAATTCGCCGCCGTGTCCGGGCCGCAACACGCCGCGCCTGCGCCGGTGCGGGCCGGGGCAGGAAGAGTGCGGCGGACGGTGACGAGAGTCGTGGACACGGCGGGAGGATTTTTCGGACGGCGTGGATCGAGGCGGGAGCGGGAGTTTGTCGCCGCTGGGACAGCGACGACCACCCTGGCCGCGCGGATCAGTTGCTGCGCGCTTCGTTGCGGATGGCTTTCACGTGGTCGGCCTTGAAGGCGTCGCCGGTGTTGCCCCACGAATTGAAGACGTAGGTGAGGACGTCCGCGATCTGCGCGTCAGTGAGCGCGGCTTCCTGCGGCGGCATGGCGCTGTTGATCGTCTGGCCGTTGACGGTGACGGGGCCGGTGAGGCCTTTCAGCACGATGCGGACGGCGCGATCGCGGTCGGCGAGCATGTAGTCGGACTGCGCGAGCGGCGGGAAGACCGCGGGCATGCCCTTGCCGTCGGGCTGGTGGCAGGCGAAGCAGAGGCCCATGTAGACCTGTTTTCCTTTTTCGATCTGCGCTTCCTTGGTGAGGCCGGCGATGGCGGGATTGTTGGCGATCTCGGCGGCGATCTTGGCTTTCAGTTCGGCGGCGCGCTTGGAGGCGTCGGAGTCGACCGCGGCGCCGAAGTAGACGGCGTCGATTTCCTTGCCGGAGTAAGTCACGCGATCCTCGGGGCCCGTGACCTTGAGCATGCCGAGCGCGCCTTTGTTGAACGCGCGGGTGAGCGAGTGATCGACGAGGACGAAGGTGCCGGGCACATCGACCTTGAACTCCACGGCGCACGCGCCACCGGAAGGGACGAGCGTGGTTTGGACGTTGGCGTTCGGGAGACTGAGGCCGGCTTCCGGGTAAACCTTGTCGAAGATTTCGCCGATGATGTGGAAGGAGGAGGTGACGTTCGGGCCGCCGACGCCGAAGTAGATGCGGACGTGCTCGCCGACCTTGGCGGTGATGGCCTTGTCGCCCGTGAGCGAGCCGACGGCGCCGTTGAACACGACGTAGGGCGGACGCTCGTCGATGGCCTTCTGCATGTCGAAGGACTGGAGACCTTCCTCGCCGTATTTGCCGGTGGTGTAGAACTCGCCCTGCATGACGTAGTATTCCTGGTCGACGGGCGGGAGTCCGTCCTTCGGCTCGACGAGGATGAGGCCATACATGCCGTTGCCGATGTGCATCGGGACGGGCGCGGTGGCGCAGTGGTAGACGAAGAGGCCGGGATTGAGCGCCTTGAAGGTGAACTGCGAGCTGTGGCCCGGGGCCGTGAAGGTCGACGCGGCGCCGCCGCCGGGGCCGGTGACGGCGTGGAGGTCGATGTTGTGCGGGAGTTTCGAGGACGGGTGGTTGTTCAGGTGAAACTCCACGACGTCGCCCTCGCGGATGCGGATGAACGATCCCGGGACGCTGCCGCCGTAGGTCCAGAAAGTGTATTCGACGCCGTCGGCGAGGCGGCCCACGACCTCGCGGACCTCGAGATTAACGACGACACGCGCGGCGTATTTGCGGGTGATCGGCGGCGGGACGTGCGGCGGCGCGGTGAGGATGGCCTGCTCGACGGGCATCGCTTGGACCTCGGGCGGAAGGATGACGAGGCCTTTGGCGTCGGTGGGGCCTTCGTTGGCGTGGACAAGGGTCGTGGTGAAAAGCGCGGCGGCCAAGGCAAGGCCAGCCGTCGCGAGGACGGTGATGCGTGGATGTTTCATCGTGGAGCGGGGACGGTAGCCGGGAGGCGTGATGGCGTCGTCGTGAGGGTTGCGGTTCATGGCGTGAGTTTTGTCTGGGACTTTCTCCCGAGAGCATAACGCCGGACGCTCGCGCGCGCCTTGATGCGGGTCAAGCGCCCGCGAGAAATTTCCGATCGCGCGCGGCGATTCAGTGCACGCCGTAGGCGAGCGTGAGGACGACGACGAAGACTGCGCCGAGGATTGCTTCGGTGATACCGGCGCGCCGCGCGCTCCAAAGCGGCGCGCGCGGCGAGAGCAGCCACGCGGTGCGCGCCGCGAGCAGCAGTGCAAGAGTGACCGCAGTGCTGGGGACGAGTCCGCGCACTGCCAACACGATCACGGCAAGCAACGCCCCGCCGGCGCCCGCGAGCGCCGGCAGCGCGGTGGCGGGCTTGCCTTTTGCGAGGCGCAGGTAGGTGCGCACGGTGAGCACGGTCGGCACGCTCCGCGCGAGCATCAGGCCCGCGAGGGCAAGCGCGGCCCCCGCGCTCCAGCCGGCGAGCGTGGCGAAGGTCGCGGGCACGAGCGCGAACGCCGCGCTGCCGGCGATCTCCGCCTCCGCTTCGCGCATCTCGCCGCGCAAGTCGAACCACAGGAACGCCGCGCCGAACGGCACCGCGAGGAGCAACGGCCAGAGCGCCCAAAGTGCCCCGACCGAGGAGAGTTGCTCATTAAGAACTTTCGCGCCGGCGCTGCCGGCCAGCGCGGCGACGGCGACAACGGCGAAGAGTGACGTCCAGCGCCAGGCGGCAGCGCGGCGCGGATCGGCGGGCGGAAGCGTGGCGGCGAGCTTCAGCGGACGGCGGGTGAAGAATCCCGCGACCACCGCCAGCGCGAGCCACGCGCCGCCCCACGACGGCGCGACGAGCAGGCCGAGCGCGACCGGCTCGAGCGCGAGCGACCAGCTGCCGTGCTCGCGCGGCACGACGAGCGAGCGGAAGGAAGTGTTCGCGGCGAGGGCGGGGGCGACGTTGCGCATGGCGATGAGTTTGCCCGAAGAGCGCGCCCCGGTCCTTGAGGAAAGTCAAAGCGCAGTGCGCAGCGTAGATTTTTCCTGTTCTGGACGGGTTTCTCTCCCGTATTGCGGTCGACTCCCCTGTGAAAACCGCAAGATTGGCGGCCGATAGATTTTTCTAACCCCACGCTACCTGTTCGACGCGAAGTCCCTTTCGGCCCGGAGATTTTCGCGACCGACGCCGCCCCGCTCATTCCACCCCAAGGCCCATCATGATTTCGTTCGCAGCCAGCCTCAAAGGCGGCGGCCACACCTCGAATGCCTTGTTCGCGCAAGTCTTCGGCCGACAGATCGACGCGCTGGAGCGCAACCAGCTGCGCTACCACATCCCGCGCCAGCGCCGACTCTACGAGCAGCACGGGCGGATGCCTTATCATTTCAAACCCGAGCTGTTCATCCAGCTCGCAGGCGTGACGGAGTTCGAGTTTCCCGAGCAACGCGTGACGTTGCGCGCGGGCGAGGTCTGCATCGTGCCGAAGGGCATGCCCCACGGCGAGACGGTGCGGGGTGACGGCGAGCCGTTCGAGAACGTCGTGGTTTCTTACTACAACAACACCGTCGACGTGCACGTCGCACACGAGGTGGCGCCCGGCGTGCCGCGCGCCGACGACGTGCATTTCTTCACCACCGACCTGTTTCAGGACCTCATCACGTATCTCGACCGCATCTGCGAATTCCACGACAGCAATCCCGTGGTGAACGCGCTCGCGATCAAGGGCCTCCTGCTCGCGGAGTTCTCGCTGCTGCGCACGCTCGTGGCCACGCCCGCCTCGCACCGGCCGGCGTCCACCGATCCGGTCGCGCTGTGCGAATGGCTGATCCAGCACAACATCCAGGTCGACACGCTGAGCGTGGAATCGCTCGCGCGCGAGGTCGGCTGCTCGTCGAACCACCTCTCCAAGATTTTCCACCGCGCCACGAGCGAGCGCATCGTCGAACGCATCAACCGCCTGCGCATCCAGAACGCGATCGATGCGCTCAGCCGCACGCGGCTCAGCGTGAAGACGATCGCGGCGAGCTGCGGCTTCGCCGATGCGAACTACTTCGCGCGCGTCTTCCGGCAGGCCACCGGGCGTTCGCCGCAGCAGTATCGCGTCGACGCGCGCCAGCTGGAAGAGACGCTGCGCCAGCCCGCGCGCGCCCCGCGCGTCGGCGAGCACATCGTCCACGAGGTGATGGAGTCGTGGTGCGATCGCGTGCCGCATTCTGCTGCGCTCTGAACGCCGCCGCGTCGCGCCGCTTTGAATTCTCCTAGCGATTTCCGGAATCTCCTAGGCTCGGCGGTGGGCAACGCCGCGCCGCTCCCTTTTGTGATGCACTGCCGCAGCGCGCGGACCAGCTCGTTCCAGTGCGCGTCTCCGGCCAACAGCAAACCCCATCAACCCTGCATCATGAACCGCTCCACCTGTTCAGTCGTGCGCCGAGACGCGTCCCGTTCGCTCCTCGGCCTTGCGATGTTCTTCGCCAGTGCCCCGGCACTGTTGCTCGCCCAGACGACCGCGCCCGCGCCGCAGCCGCCGGCCGGCGAGTCCGTCTTTCAGCTCGATGCCTTCGTCGTCACCGGTTCGATCAAGCCGCAGTCGCGCCTCGACAGCCCGCTCGCCATCTCGACGGTCGACCGCTCGAAGATCGACGCCATGTCCCCGCGCAGCGTCGCCGAGCTGATGAAGGCGATCCCGGGTTTCTACTTCGAGTCGAGCGGCGGTGAAGCCAACAACGTCCTCGCCGTCCGCGGCGTCGGCGCCGGCAACGGCTTCCGCTACTCCGTGATCCTCGAGGACGGTCTGCCCGTCATCTCCGAGGAGGACACGTCGTTCTCCACCGCCGACAACTACACGCGCGTCTCGACCTGGATCTCCAACGTCGAGGGCTTGCGCGGCGGCAGCTCCGGCGTCTTCACCACCAACGCTCCGCTCGGCGCGATCAACTTCCTCGGCCGCGAGGGCACGCAGACGCTCGCCGGCGAATACAAGGTCGAGTTCGGCGACTTCGGCCTGATCCGCAACGACGCCTGGGTCGGCGGCGCGATCTCGCCGCAGACTACCTACGCCCTCGGCGGCTTCTACCGCGCCGACGACGGCCAGCGCTCGCCCGGCTACAAGGCGAACAAGGGCGGCCAGCTCACGCTGGCGCTCAATCACAAGTTCAAGAACGACGCCGGCTACTTCAAGGTCACCGGCAAGGCGCTCGACGATCGCACGGCGTTCCTGCTCCCGATCCCGCTCACCGGCAGCACCTCCGATCCGCAGACGATTCCCGGCGGCCCCGACCTGCATACCGGCGCCACCGCGTCGCCCGACCTGCGCCACTTCGTGTTCCCCGGCTCGCCCGTCGGCCCGATCGATCACGACCTCGCGGACGGCATCCAGGTCGACCTGAAATACATCGGCAGCGAACTCCAGGTGAAGTTGAACGACAGCCTCACCCTCGAGAACCGCAACCGCTACGCGACCGTTCAGAAATCCTGGAACTCGAATCCCTTCAGCACCGCCACATCGCTCCAGACCATCGCCAACAATCTCGCCACCGGCGGCAACGTCCCCGCGTCCACCTGGGCCGCCGCGCTCGGCGGCGACGGCAACTATCGCTTCCGCCTCACCGCGCCCGGCCAGGGCGGCGCCGTCGTCGCGGCCAATGCCGCCGCTGCCGCCACGCTCAACGGCAACGGCCTCGGCGACCTCGTGAACCACTGGCGCTCCGACGCGAAGTTCACCGACTTCCAGGACGACCTCCGCCTCATCGGCACCTTCAACGACGGCAACACCACCGTCCTCGCCGGCCTCTACGCCAAGACCACCGAGGAGACCAAGCTCTGGCAGTGGGAGACGATGCTCATCGACATCAGCCCCGAATACCACCGCCTCGACCTCGCCTACGTCAACGCCACCACCGGCGCCGTCCTCGGCCAATACACCTACAACGGCCTCACGCAGATCGGCAGCTACTACCGCCACGGCACCGCGCAGATCGACGAAGTCACGCCCTACGTCGACTTCACGCACAAGGTCGGCGGCCTCGTCCTCGACGCCGGCGTGCGCTTCGTCAACCGCACCTACGACGGCAACTACGAGACCTTCCGCAAATACGACCTCAACTCCTACGCGCAGACCGGCGCGAACCCCGCGCCCGCCCTCGCGAACGCCACCTTCGGCAGCGGCAACTACCTCAACACGCACGCCAAGGAAAACAAGGCCGCCTACACGCTCGGCGCGAATTACGTGCTGAACAAGCGCCAGGCCTTCTTCGCCCGCTACTCCGCCGCGCCGCGCTTCTCCAACTCCGACGCCATCATCCTGGACGGCGGCGGCACCGCCAGCGGCGACGTTACGCCCGCCAAGATCGAAACCGTCAAGCAATTCGAGGCCGGCTACAAATACGGCGGCAACCACGTCGCCGCGTTCCTCACGCTCTTCTACGCCCGCCAGCGCGACGTCCTCTCCGGCGGCTTCCAACTCGTGAACGGCGTCGCCGTGCCCACGCAGTTCACCATCGGCCTCGACAGCCCCGGCGTCGAACTCGACGTGACCTGGAATCCCATCCGCGCGCTCTCCATCGACGTGCGCGGCACCGTCCAGCGCCCGAAGATCGTCACGCCCGGCCTCGTCAACATCGGCGGCACGTTCACCTCGCTCGACGGCCTCACGCCCACGCGCACGCCGAAAGTCTACGGCTCCATCAGCGGCACCTACACGCTGCCCGAGACAGGTCTCGGTCGCCCGGCCATCGACCTCTCGCTCTCCTACACCGGCCGCCGCGCGACCAATCAGGAAGCCAACCCGAACGCGATTCCGCTCAGCGCCTTCACCGAGGTGAACGCGGGCTTCAGCCTCGCCTTCAAGCGCGATTTCACGTTCCGCCTCCAGGTGTCCAACCTGCTCGACAGCGCCGGCCTCACCGAAGGCGATCCGCGCCAGGCGTCCGGCTCGGGCCAGGGCGCCTACTTCAACGCCCGTCCGATCCTCCCGCGGTCGATCGTCTCCTCGATCACCTACCGCTTCTAAACCATGTCGTCCCGCGCGCCCCGCCGTTCCTTCGAGCCGTCGATCTTCGGGGTTCGACTTCTCGGACGGCGCGGCGTGGCCGCGGCGACGTTTCTCTTGGCCGGCGCTGCGCTTTCCGGCGCAGCGCCGGCCTCTTCCGTTCCTCCGTTGCGTTTCGCCGTGGCGGACGGACTCACGCAAAACCATTTCCTGCGCGCCGGCCCCGTCTCCGCGCACCTCGTGCTCACGCCCGGCGAGACGCCGCGCGTGATTGTCGCTTTTCCCGCCGGCAACACCGGAGCCGGTCTCTGGTTCGACGCCGGCTCCGCCACGGCGTCGCTCGCGCTCACGCCCGGCACGGAACTCGAGCCCGCGCAACCAGCCGCCGCCGGCGCGCACGGCATCACCGCGCACCTGCGCAGCGACGCGCCGCGCCTCGTCGTGCGACACGTGCTGCTCGCGAACGTCCGCTCGCTCCGCGAATTCATCTGGCGCGGCGCGCGGGAAATTCCCGTCGAACTCGCCGCCCCGCGCGCGCCCGGCGACGAGCTGCGCTACCAACGCACGAGCATCGACGGCCGCACGCATCAAGAGCTCACGCTCGCCGGCGAGTTCGGCACGCGCGTCATCGCGACCGCGGACAGCGTCGTGCTCGAAGCCGGCCCGGACGGCCGCATCGACGTGCGTCTCACGACGCTCACAGACGAGCCGCCGCTCACGCCGTTCCGTCGCGATGAGCTTTTCCGCCCCGGCGTCGCACCGCGCCCGCGCGATCAAGACGTGTTCGAGTTTCTCGCCTTCCACGAAAAATTCGCCGCCGGCTCGTGGCGCTTCCTCACCTATTTCGGCCGCGACACGCTGATCACCACGCGCCTGCTGCTGCCCGTGCTCCAGCCCGCAGTCGTCGAGTCGGCTTTCGCCTCCGTGCTCGACCGGCTTGGTCCCGGTGGCGAGGTCGCGCACGAGGAAGGCATCGGCGAATACGCCGCGCTGCACAACCGCACGCTCGCCGCGCCGCCCGCCGACACCCGCACGCCCGAACTCGACTACAAGATGGTCGATGGCGACTTCCTCCTCGCGCCCACGCTCGCCGCCTACCTGCTCGACACGCCCGACGGCGCGCACCGCGCCCCGGCGTTCCTCGCCCGCCGTGCGCCCGACGGCACGACTTACGCCGCACTGCTCCGCCGCAACCTCGACGCCGTGCTGCGCCACGCCGCACCCTTCGCGGCCGATCCGCGTGCAACCAATCTCGTCGCGCTCAAGCCCGGCATCCCCGTCGGCAACTGGCGCGATTCTGACGACGGCCTCGGCGGCGGACGCTACGCCTACGACATCAACGCCGCGCTCGTGCCCGCCGCGCTCCGCGCCGCCGAGCGCTTCTATCGCAGCGGCTGGCTCGGCGAAGCCGCCGCCCCCGCCGCGCAAGCCGCCGCCTCTGCCGTCGTGTGGCGAAGCGCGGAGAAATTCTTCCGCTGCGTCGTGCCGCGCGACGCGGCCCGCGCCGCCGTGGCGGATTACGCCGCGGCCGAGGGACTCGATCCCGCTGCCGCGCTCGCGAGCGTTTCCGCGCCGGTGGAATACCACGCGCTCGCGCTCGACGCCGCCGGCGAGCCCGTGCCGGTGATGCACAGCGACGAGGGTTTCGCGTGGCTCTTCGGCGAGCCCGTTCCCGAGCAAGTCGCGCAGACGGCCGAGTTGCTGCTGCGTCCCTTTCCCGCCGGCCTCTTGACGGACGTCGGCGTCGTGGTCGCGAATCCCGTGTGGGCCGCCGCGCCGCTGCGCGCGAAGTTCACGCGCGACGCCTACCACGGCACCGTGGTGTGGTCGTGGCAGCAGGCGTTGCTCGCCGCCGGCCTGCGCCGCCAGCTCGCGCGCGACGATTTGCCTGCGGCCACACGCGCCACGCTGCTCGCCGCGGAAGCGCGGCTCTGGCGCGCGATCACGGCGATGCAGGCGCGCAGCACGGGCGAATTGTGGAGCTGGGAGCCGCGCGACGGCCGCGCGGCGTTCGTGCCCTACGGACTCGCGCACTCGCACGCCGACGAGTCCAACGCCGCGCAACTCTGGAGCACCGTTTACCTCGCCGTTCGCCCCTCGACCGACGCCACCCCGATCCCATGAAGCATTTCCCGCTCAAGCTCTCGCTGTTTCTCAACTATTTCCTCTTCGCCAGTCTGCTGAACAGCGTGGGCACGGTGATTTTCCAAGTGCAGCGCAACTTCGGGGTGAGCCCCGCAGGCGCGAGCGTGCTCGAGGCCTGCAAGGACCTGAGCATCGCGGTCACCTCGTTCTTCGTGGCGGCGTGGTTGCTGCGCATCGGCTACAAGCGCGCCATGCTGGGGGCGCTGGGGGTAATCGGGGTGGTGTGCGCCGCCATGCCGTTCCTGGCGAGCTTCTGGGCGACGAAGCTCCTGTTCGTCGCGACGGGCGTCTGCTTCGGCGTGATGAAAGTCTCGGTGTTCGCCACGCTTGGATTGGTGGCGCGCGAACCGCATGAGCACGCGAGCCTGATGAGCTTCCTCGAGTCGTGTTTCATGCTCGGCGTGTTGGCGGCGTATTTTCTCTTCAGTGCATTCGTCGACGATGCGGCGCCGGCGTCGACGGCGTGGTTCCGGGTGTATTTCGTGCTGGCCGGCGTGGCGTTCGTGGCGGCGGCGCTGTTGTGGAGCGTGCCAGTCGACGAATCCGCAGTGCACGGCAGCGCCGCTGCGTGCGGGGGCGGCCTTGCCGACATGCTGCGGCTCGCCCTCTCGCCGCTCGTGCTGGTGTTCACCGCCAGCGTTTTCATCTACGTGCTGACGGAACAGGCGATCATGAGCTGGCTGCCGACGTTCAACCACACGGTGCTGCACCTGCCGGCGGTGTTGAGCGTGCAGATGGCGAGCATCCTAGCCGGTTCGACCGCGGCGGGCCGTTTCGCCGCCGGCTGGCTGCTGCGGAAGTTGTCGTGGGCGACGGTCCTGACCGTCTGCCTCGCCGCCGCCGCCGCGCTCGTGCTCGTGGCGCTGCCGCTGGCGGGCGCGGCGCACGGTCCGATCACCGGCTGGCGCACGGCGCCGCTGGCGGCGTTCATCTTTCCGCTGATCGGCGTGTTCCTCGCGCCGATTTATCCGACGCTCAATTCGCTCGTGCTCAGCTCGCTCGATCCGTCGCGCCACGCGGCGATGGCGGGCTTGATCGTCATCGGATCGGCGCTCGGCGGCACTTGCGGCTCGCTGATCACGGGGCGCGTGTTCCAGGCCTACGGCGGACAAACCGCGTTCTACCTTTCGCTCGTGCCGATCGGCCTGCTCGGCGCGTGCGTGCTGGTCATCCGGTGGATGAAGCGCCCGGTCGCGCAATGATCCCATGCAGATTTTCGAGCTTCAGCCCCTGTTTCGCGACGTGCAACTCGCCGGCGTATTCGACGACGACAAGGTCTTCGTCGACTCCGTGCCCCGGCGTTCGCTGGAAGAGATCGGCGCGGACTACGCTGTGCTGGCGCGCACCGGACTGGATCGCGCGCGACTGAAGGAATTCGTCGCCGCGAATTTCCGTGTGCCGGCGCCCGCGCCCGCGGCCGCGCCGGCGTCCGGTGCGGAACGGGCGGACGTGTGCGCGCGGATCCGCGCGCTGTGGTCGCTGTTGCGGCGCGCGGGCGACGTGCCCGAGGCGGATTCGACGCTCCTGCCGTTGCCCGAGCCCTACGTCGTGCCGGGCGGGCGGTTCCGCGAAATCTATTACTGGGACAGCTACTTCACGATGCTCGGGTTGCGCGAGGACGCGCCGGGCGAGGCGCTGATCCGGCACATGGTGGCGAACTTCGTGCACCTCGTCGCGCGCCACGGCCACGTCCCGAACGGCAATCGCAGCTACTACCTCAGTCGCTCGCAGCCGCCGTTGCTGGCGATGATGGTGGAACTCGTGACCGCGGGACAGCCGCCCGCGGCGCTCGTGCCGTATCGCGCGGCGCTGGCGGCGGAGCACGACTACTGGATGGACCGCGCGGCGCCGACGCGCCACGTGGTGGAGCTGCCCGACGGGGCGGTGCTCAATCGTTATTGGGATCAGCTCGAGACGCCGCGTCCGGAGGCGTTTCGCCGCGACGAGGCCCTGGCCGCGCGGGCGAATCGTCCGCGCGGGGAGTTGTTCCGGGATCTCCGGTCGGCGGCGGAGAGCGGCTGGGATTTCAGCAGCCGCTGGCTGGCGACGGGCGGCGGACTGGAGACGATCCGCACGACGGAAATCGTGCCGGTGGATCTCAACTGCTTTCTCTGGCAACTCGAGTCGATGCTCGCGCGGGCGCATGCGGCGGCGGGCGATCGCGAGGGGCATCGGCGACTGGAGGGCGCGGCGCAGCAACGCCACCGGGCGATCCTGCGTCATTGCTGGTCGGCGGAGGCGGAGTTTTTCTGCGACTACGATTTGGCGACGGGCCGGCCTGGCGAGTGCCTGTCGCTGGCGGGCGTGCTGCCGCTGTTCTGCGGGCTGGCCAGCGTCGGCCAGGCGGAGGCTGCGGCGCGTCGCTTGCGCGCGGATTTTCTGCGGGCCGGCGGACTCGTCACGACGCTGCGCCATACGGGCGAGCAATGGGACTCGCCCAACGGCTGGGCGCCGCTCCAATGGCTCGCGGTGCGCGGGCTCGAGCGGCACGGCCATACGGAGCTCGCGGCGGAGGTCGCGCGCCGCTGGATCGATGTCAACGTGGCGACATTCCGCCGCACCGGCTTGTTGCTCGAGAAATACGACGTGGTCGAGCCAGAGCGTCCGCCGGCCGGCGGCGAATACGTGTCGCAGCACGGCTTCGGTTGGACGAACGGCGTGCTGCTTGATTTGTGGCGCGACTATCCGCCGGCATGAGGCCGAGCGCCCGCGCGGGTCGCGAGCGAAAGTTGCTTAATAGGAAAATTCGCGGCTCGCCGGTGCGACGTCAGAGCAGCCCACGCTCCTTCGACCAGCGGACGAATTCGTTTTCCAGTTGGTCGAAGGAATCGATGACGAAGAGCGGATTCTGAAAGTGCCAGATGTCGTAGGCTTGCTGCGCGAGTCGCTCGGGCGTGTAGGGGATTTTGGTGACCTTATCGGTGAGGCTGTGCTGCGTCTCGCCGGCGGAGGAGATGATGCCGTTGCCGTAGATGCGGAGGCCGTCGGCGTTTTTGATCAGGCCGAACTCGACGGTGAACCAGTAGATGCGCGTGAGGCCTTCCTCGGTGGCGGCGTCTTTGCAGGCGAGGGCGGCCTGGCCGATCTTCTGATAAAAATCGGCGAAGCGCGGGTGCACGATCATCGGCGTGTGGCCGAAGATGTCGTGGAAGCAATCCGGCGCGGGCGTGTAGTCGAGTTCGCTGCGGGCGCGGATGTAGTCGGTGGACGGGAAGACGCGGTTGGCGAGGTAGGTGAAGAAGTCGTGGGCGTCGAGGAGGCCGGGCGTGCGGGCGATGCGCCAGCCGGTGGTGCGCTCGAGTTTGCGCGAGACGTCGGCGAGCGCGGGGATGCGGTCGTGTTCGAGGTCGAGCGTGCGGAGGCCGGTGAGGTATTCGTCGGCGGCGCGGCCGGGCAGGAGCGTCGCCATGCGCGCGTAGAGCGTGCGCCAGACGTCCTGTTCCTCGGCGGAGTAGTTCGGGTATTTGCACTCGGCGCCGATGGGGAGCGGCTGGACGAGTTTGTGCGGGATGCAGCGCGGATCGCTGCCGTCCGGTGTGGGCGTTTCAGGGTGGTCGCTCGTGGAAGCGGTGGGGGTCATGGGGTGGTTTGGTTGACCACACCAGTTACCCACTATCGCTTATGACACCACCGGAAAGCAGTAGTCCGAAAGGAGGAAAGTAGCCTCGGTATTCCGTCCTCAGAAATCAGGCGACCGGCGCACGCGGGCCGCGGCGGCGTTCGACGCCGTCCCATGGCTTGGGCTTGAGCTGGAGTTGCTCGAGGAGGCGCAGCGGGATTTTCGCGGCGAAGTAGAGGAGCGGAATGCCGGCGAAAACGGCGAGGGCGGAGGTGTTCGGTGTGAAGCTGCCGAAGAGCGCGGCGCCGATCGACATGAACAGGATCACGCCCCACGCGAGCGTGCTGGCGAGGAACGGGCAGAGCAAGAGCTTCAGCCAGTGGCGTGCGGGACGGTGCGAGGTCCACAGCGCCGCGGCGGCGATGGCGAAGGTGAGGCAGAAAAGCAGAAAGCTGACGTTCCCCGCCTCGTGCGTGCGGCGGAAGAGGTGGATCGCGGCGTCGGGTGCGCCGAGGATTTTCGTGACGAGGCGGCCGAGGCGCACCGTGGCGTTGGGGACTTCGAAGGGCGAATCTTCGGGATAAAGTTGGGCGAAGCGGTGCGACTCGATGGCCGTGTAGCGTTCGCGGTAGGCGTCGGCGCGGGCCTGTTGCTGGGCGGCGTCGCTCTGATGCCGGGAGGAGCTGCGCACGGGGATGGCGAGACCCTGGGCGTCGAGGCCTGCGAAGTCCGGGAAATCGGTGCGCAGATGCAGGCGGGCCGCGGTGACGTTGAAGGGCTCGGTCCAGGAAAAGATCTTCCAGCCGTATTGGGTCTGCGAGAGCCGATCGGCGAACGCCTCGCGCAGCGCGGCGGGGTGCTGCTCGAGCGCGACGTTGGTGAGCTGGTAGTTGAGGCGGCTCCACGCGGGGCCGAAATCGGCGGAGAGCTTGTCCGCGGCGAACGCGATGCCGAGGCCGATCACGAGGAGAATGGCGCCGCGGCGGAGCTCGCGGAGGAACTCGTGGCGCAGCCACTGTCCGAAGGTCTGCGAAGGCGGCGGGGAGGACGCGGCGGAACTCATGCGCGGGAGAAAGGCAGAATCGCGGCGCGATGCAACGCTCGGCTGCTGCATGGGGCGCGAGGCGCGAGCGTCGGGTGCGGCGCTGGCGACGTGCGGCCCGCGGCTTCGGCTTTGCTGGTGTTCAGCGATTGAGCAGCGCGGCGACGCGGGTGCGGCCGCGCACGCCGAGCTTGGTGAAGATGGCGGCGAGCTGCGTCTTGATCGTGAGCGGGCTGCGGCGGAGCTCGGCAGCGATCTCGGCGGTGCGCAGGCCTTCGCGCACGCGCATGGCGACCTCGCGCTCGCGCTCGGAGAGGCGCGCCAGCAACGCGACGGCACCGGGCGAGAGCGGACGGTGGCGGTCGCCGCGCGGACGGCGGTAATCGAGTTGGATGTGGAAAGCGTGGCCGGCGTCCACGGCGCGCGCTTGCTGGAGCTTGATGCGCGCGTGGAGGCCGCGGGCGTTTTCCGAGACGACTTTCACCGGCTCGGCGGTCGGGTCGTCGCGCAATTGCACGCAGGCTTCGGCGAGAACGGGCGGGACTTGGAAGGACGAGCGGGCGCGCAGCGCGGCGGCGTGGCGCTCGCCGTGGTTCCACACGGCGCAGGCGCGCGCGGCCTCCTCGTTGAACCAGAGCGGCTGGCACTGCGCGTCGAGCAGGAGCAGGCCGACGGGCACGTCTTCGAGCATGGTGAGCACGTGGTCGAGCAGGGCGGGGGCGAGGGAGGACATCGGAGGGATCTTTCCTCTTTCTCTTCATCTTACTCTTTCCTCTCGGCCTGGTCTGCGACATGGAGATTCCAACCGAGAGAAAGAGAAAGATTGAGAGGGAAGAGAAAGAGGAGGTTGTCGCTCAACGTGAGACCCGCAAGGGCGATTACTCCGTTCGGGCTATGGACCGCGAAACGCTTCGCGGCTATGGTCTGCGCCTACCCCCACGCCTTCCACGCCTGCCCGGTTGCTGACTTTACCATGAGCAGAACTTTCTTCGATAAGCCCGTTGAGCGCAAAACCGCCGCGAATCCGCTCGGCCTGAAGCAATTCGATCACATCGAATTCTGGGTCGATAGCGCCGACCAATGGCGCGACTTCTTCGTCACGAAATACGGCATGGTGCCGCGCGCCTACGGCGACAACTCCACCGGCCTGCGCGGACGCCGCGCCCACCTCGTCGGTCAGGGGCGCGTCAATTTCGTCGTCACCGAGCCGCAGGGCACGGGTGCAGAGGCCGACGCCGTGCGCGCGCACCTCGAGAAGCATGGCTGTGGCGTGCGCGATGTGGCGTTCCGGGTGAAGGACGCGTCTCACGCGTTCACCGAGGCGCAACGCCGCGGGGCGAATCCCGCGAAGGAGTTCTTCAGCGACGACTTCGTGGCCGGCGCGGCCATCGCGGCCTACGGCGACACGATCCACAGCTTCATCGAGCGCAAGAAGCAGGGCGAGTTTCTCCCCGGGTTCCAGAATGTCGCCGGCGGCATCGACGATCGCGACATCAACTTCGCGATGATCGACCACATCGTGGCCAACGTGGAGCGCATGGACGAGTGGGTGACGTTCTACGAGCAGGTGTTCGGCCTCGACCTGTTCATGCACTTCGACATCAACACCGGCCGCTCCGCGCTGATGTCCAAGGTCGTCAGCTCGACCGACGGTTGGATCAAGATGCCGATCAACGAGCCGTCGTCCGCCAACTCGCAGATCCAGGAATTCCTCGACCAATACAACGGCCCCGGCGTCCAGCACATCGCGCTGCTCACGCCGAACATCATCACGACGATCGACGAGATGCGAAAGATGGGCCAGGAGTTCCTCGATGTGCCGGACAGCTACTACGACGACAAATTCGAGGAGCGCGTCGGCAAGATCGACGAGGACAAGGAGACGCTCCGTCCACTCCGCATCCTCGTCGATCGCGACAACGAGACCGGCTACCTCCTCCAGCTTTTCACCAAATGCGTCTTCACCCGCCCGACGCTGTTCTTCGAGGTCATCCAGCGCAAAGGCACCTCGATGGGTTTCGGCGAGGGTAATTTCCGCGCGCTCTTCGAGGCCATCGAGCGCGAGCAAGTGAAGCGCGGCACACTCTGATTTTCGTCGCAGGCGGGAGCTGCTTTCCGCGGCTGACTACCCCCGGCCGCCTAAAGCCAAGCAAACACAACACACACACCGCTCCCGCCTGCGACGAACCTCTGAATTTTCGATTTTGGATGGCTGAGGCCCTGCGGGCTGAACTCGATTTTCGATCGGATGGGAATCCGCAGATCAGGCTCCGATGAGTGAAAAGCGGCCCTGAAATCGAAAATCCCAAATCTCAAATCGACAATTCCCCATGCCCTTCTACCGCACCCTCGGGGCCATGCCCCGCAAGCACCACATCCGGTTCCCGCGCGACGTCGCCACGAGCTACAAGGGCGAGGGCCTGCACTACGAGCACATCATCACGACCGAGGGATTCGATCGCGCCTACTCGATCGTCTACCACCTGCGCCCGCCGACGATGGTGAAGAAAGTCGAACTCTTCCGCGAGCAACCGACCAAGATCGCCGCGCACCTCCCGCTGCGCCACCACCACCTGAAGTCCGCCGCGATGCCGCGCGCCGGCGATCCCTACACCGGCCGCGTGCCGCTGATGTTCAACGCCGACATCACTTGCTCACGCTGCCGTCCGGCGAAGGTGATGGAGGACGGCTACGAGTTCTACCGCAACGGCTCGAACGACGACGTGATCTTCGTCTTCTCCGGCGGCGGCTGGCTCGAGTCGAACTTCGGCCGACTCCGCTACAAGCAGGACGACTACATCGTCATCCCGCGCGGCACGATCTACCGCCTCGTGCCCGACGACATCGCGAAGGAGGACTACCTCATCCTCGAGTCGACTCACCCTGTCCGCATCCCCGAGCGTTACCGCCACCCCGAAGGCCAGATGCGCCTCGGCGCGCCTTACAGCGAGCGCGACATCCACGGTCCGACCGAAATCATCGCCGAGGACAAGGACGGCGACTACGCGATCCTCGTGAAGGACCGCGGCGCGCGTTTCACCCGCAACATCATGGCGTCGCACCCGTTCGACGTCGTGGGCTGGGACGGCGCGCTGTATCCATTCACGTTCAACGCGAACGATTTCGAGCCGATCACCGGCACGGTCCACCTGCCGCCGCCGATCCACCAGACCTTCGAGATCAAGGGCTACGTCATCTGCACCTTCGCGCCGCGCTGGCTCGACCACCACCCCGAGGCGATCAAAGTGCCGTGGGCGCACGATAACACCGAGGCCGACGAAGTGCTCTTCTACGTCCGCGGCCAGTTCGGCTCGCGCAAGGGCGTGGAGCCCGGTTCGTTCACGCTGCATCCACAAGGCATCCCGCACGGCCCGCATCCCGGCACGACCCTGAAGAGCTTCGACGCCACCCGCACCGAGGAACTCGCCGTGATGTTCGACACCGCCTTCCCGCTGGAGCTCACCGAGCAAGCGCTGGCGATGGACGACCCGAATTATCCGCTGTCCTGGCTCGGCTGAAGTGGCGCATGCTACCAGCCTGCTTGGGCATTCGTTGCCGGCTGGAAGCCTGCGCCACGGCACGCCTTGCGTATTACACGCTCAGCAAAACCCGGATTTCGCACACACACCGACTTTGCCTTCCGCCGCGAAACACCTTTCCTCGTCCGCATGATTCTGGACTTCGAAAAACTCGCCCCGCGCGACGGCTACGCGTGGATGACCCAAGCCATCATTCCGCGCCCCATCGCGTGGGTCTCGACCATCTCGCCCGACGGCAAACCCAATCTCGCGCCGTTCTCGTTCTTCCAAGCCATCTGCTCGAATCCGCCCACGTTGATGTTCGTGCCCACGAACAACCGCGACGGCGGCAAGAAAGACACGCTGCGCAACATCGAGGCCGTTCCCGAGTTCGTCGTGAACCTCGTGCCCTACTGGCTCGCCGAGCCGATGAACGCCACCGCCGCCCCGCTGCCCTACGGCGAGAGCGAGTTCGCGCACGCGAAGGTCACGTCGGTTGCGTCGACGAAAGTCCGTCCACCGCGCGTCGGCGAGTCGCCCATCGCGATCGAGTGCACGCTCGATCGCGTGGTGACGATCGGCAGCGGCGTCGGCGCGGGCAACGTCGTCTTCGGCCGCATCGTCGCGATGCACGTCGCGGACGCCGTGCTCGGTGCCGACGGCAAGTCCATCGATCCCACGAAGCTCGACCTGATCGCGCGCCTCTCCGGCGATTACTACATGCGCACCGGCGAACTGTTCACCGTCGCGCGTCCCGCCGGCGGCTCCGCGCTGCGCTGAAGCGCCGACGGCGTCACGAGCGGGGTAACGACTCCGCTCGCTGCGGTCGGGCGGGGCCTTTGGGCCCGCCGGGAAAATCTTTTGCTCTACCCCCGCGTGCATAAGGCGAAGCGGAACGGCATTTTTCCGTTCTCATTCTCGTCCCACATTCTCGTTCTCCCTTTGCCGCGAGAACGAGAATGAGTAAGAGAACGGGAGCGAATCATCGCTCGGAGTCCACAACCCCCGCTCCCCGTTTTCACCATGACCGATATCGTCATTCTTTCCGCCACCCGCACCCCCATTGGCGCCTTTCAGGGCGCGCTCGCGTCTGTCCCCGCCTCGCGTCTCGGCGCCGCCGCCATCAAGGCCGCGGTCGCACAGGCCGGCATCGCGCCGGCCGACGTCTCCGATTGTCTCATGGGCAACGTTCTCCAGGCCGGCCAGGGCCAGGCGCCGGCCCGTCAGGCCGTGATCCACGCCGGCCTCCCGACCTCGACGCGTTGCATCACGGTCCACAAGGTCTGCGGCTCGGGTATGCAGACTGTCATGGGTGCCGCGCACTTCCTCGCTGGTGGCATGGGCACGATCGCCGTCGCCGGCGGCATGGAGAACATGTCGCAGGCGCCGTATCTCCTCCCGAAGGCCCGCGACGGCTACCGCATGGGCCACGGCCAGATCATCGACTCGATGATCACCGACGGCCTTTGGGATCCCTACAACAACGTCCACATGGGCAACTGCGGCGAGAAGTGCGCCGCGAAATACGCTTTCACCCGCGAGCAACAGGACGCTTTCTCCATCGCCTCCTACCAGCGCGCCAACGCCGCGCAGAAATCCGGCGCGTTCGCCGCCGAGATCGCGCCCGTCGAGATCGCCGACGCCAAGGGCAACGTCACCAAGGTCGAGCACGACGAGGGTCCGGCCAAGGTGCGCTACGACAAGATTCCCCAGCTGAAGCCCGCCTTCCAGAAGGACGGCACCATCACCGCGGCCAACGCCTCCTCGATCAACGACGGCGCCGCCGCGCTCGTCGTCACCACCGCCGCGCACGCCGCCGCGAAGGGCCTGAAGCCCATCGCGCGCCTCGCCGGTTTCGGCGGCCACGCGCAGGACCCGGTCTGGTTCACCACCGCGCCCGTGCCAGCCACGCAGAACGCGCTCCAGCAAGCCGGCTGGTCTGTCGCCGACGTCGACCTCTGGGAAGTCAACGAGGCCTTCGCCGTCGTGCCGATGGCGTTCATGCACGAGCTCGGCGTCCCGCCCGACAAGCTCAACGTCAACGGCGGCGCCATCGCGCTCGGCCACCCCATCGGCGCCAGCGGCGCGCGCATCATCGTCACGCTGATCCACGCGCTCAAGCAGCGCGGTCTGAAGCGCGGCGTCGCCGCCATCTGCATCGGCGGCGGCGAAGGCCTGGCGGCGTGCGTGGAGCTGGTGTGATTCGCCAGTTGTGAAGAACGCGGACGAGAGCGTTTGTGTTAGATGCACTCGCGGCTTCGATGCGGGAAATTTGCTCTGTCCGCATTGCCGCACGCCGAATTTCTTTTCGCGACCGAAAGCCGCATTAGCTGTCACGGTCGGGCCTGCCATAGCTGTGGGTTTGTTTTTTGCCACGTTCTACCCGATGTGGAACGCAACACCCGACCTTGCCGCATTCGCGAAGCGAGGACTGATGCTCGCAGCAGGTTTCATTTTAGGTTCCGTCGTGTTTGGAGTTTGGACACTGCGATCCGCTGCTCGAATTCGAGCAGCGGCGAAAGACAACGCGATAATGGAGAGCAAGGGATGAGAGTAGCCGTCACGAGGATTAGCTCTGCCGACTACACGTGGGCTGCTGACATCATGGCCGCTTCCGAACCCTGGCTCACGCTTGGACGCGGGCGCGCCGATGCGTTGAAGCTCCTGCGAAATCGCCGCAAGCAGTGCTTCATCGTCCGCTCCGGCGGTGAGCGTGCGGGGTTTCTCGTGCTCGACCTCAATGGCCCGCTCGGCGGCTACATTCAGACGATCGGCGTTGCGCCGGAGATGCGCGGGCGCGGCATCGGCGGCGCAGCGCTCGCGTGGGCGGAGGCGCGCATTTTCAAAAAACATCGCAACGTCTTGCTCTGCGTCTCGTCGTTCAACCGCGGTGCGCAGCGCCTCTACCGTCGCGCCGGCTACGCAGTCGTCGGCCGCTTGCGCGACTACGTCGTCGCCGGTCACGACGAGATCCTGCTGCGCAAGACGCTCGGTCCGCTTTCCCAAGCCACGACACTGAGAACACGGAGACCCACAGAGAAAAACCAGAGACAGAAAAGACCTCTGTGATCTCTGTGCCACCTCCTGACTTTCCTCTGTGTCTCAACTGTTCTCGTCCACCCCAAGCGCTCGCTCCCCACGCCATGAGCAAAGTCCACCCCTCCGCCGAGTCCGCGCTCGCCGGGCTCCTCCACGATGACATGACGATCGCCGCCGGCGGCTTCGGCCTCTGCGGCATCCCGGAAAATCTCATCCTCGCGCTGCGCGACAGCGGCGTGAAGGGCATTACCATCGTCGGCAACAACGCCGGCGTGGACGACTTCGGCATGGGCCTGCTCCTCAAGACGCGCCAGATTCGCAAGGTCATGGCTTCCTACGTCGGCGAGAACAAGGAGTTCGAGCGGCAGGTCCTCGCCGGCGAACTCGAACTCGAGCTCATCCCGCAAGGCACGCTCGCCGAGCGCCTGCGCGCGGGCGGCGCGGGCATTCCCGGTTTCTACACGCGCACTGCCTTCGGCACCAAGCTCGCCGAGGGCAAGGAAACGAAAACCTTCGACGGCAAGGAATACGTCCTCGAACGCGGCATCCGCGCCGACGTCGCGCTCGTGAAAGCGTGGAAGGGCGACAAGTCCGGCAACCTCGTCTTCCGCAAGACCGCGCGGAACTTCAACCCGATGATCGCTACCTGCGCCGCCGTGTGCGTCGCCGAGGTGGAGGAACTTGTCGAGGTCGGCGAACTCGAGCCCGACCATATCCACACGCCCGGCATCTACGTCGACCGCATCATCCAAGGCCCGCGCTACGAGAAACGCATCGAGTTCCGCACCGTGCAGGGCGCCGCGGCTTCGAAAAAGGAGACGCCCATCCGCGAACTCATGGCGCGCCGCGCCGCGCGGGAGCTGCGCGACGGCTATTACGTCAACCTCGGCATCGGCATCCCCACGCTCGTCGCGAATTTCATCCCGCCCGGCATGAACGTCACGCTCCAGTCGGAAAACGGCCTGCTCGGCATCGGCCCGTTCCCGCCCGAGGACAAGGTCGATCCCGACCTGATCAACGCCGGCAAACAGACCATCTCCACGATTCCGGGCTCGGCGTTTTTCTCCAGCGCCGACTCGTTCGCGATGATCCGTGGCGGACACATCGACCTCTCGATCCTCGGCGCGCTCGAGGTCGCCGACAACGGCGACATCGCGAACTGGATGGTCCCGGGCAAAATGGTGAAAGGCCCTGGCGGCGCGATGGACCTCGTCGCTGGCGTGCGGCGCGTCGTCGCCGTGATGGAGCACACCGCGAAAGACGGCAGCCCGAAGATTTTAAAACAGTGCACGCTCCCGATTACCGGCAAGGGCGTCGTCAGCCTGATCATCACCGACCTCTGCGTCTTCGAGGTGAAACCGAACAGCGGCGGCCTGCGCCTGATCGAGCTGCACCCCGGGGTGACGCTCGACGAAGTCCGCGCGAAAACCGGCGCGCCGTTCGAAGTGGCGGTGTAGCGCGGGCGTCCCGCCTGCATTTACTTCGAGGCTCTGTCGGGCCTCACCTCGTGTGAGGCCTTGGCGGCGAGCGAGGCAACGGCTGCGTTCGCCTGTGAGGCTCGACGCAAGGTCGAGCCCTACACGGCAGCGAAGCAGGCGGGACGCCTGCGCTACTTGCTCAACCCAGCGCCTGCGCGAGGTCGGCGCGGAGGTCTTCGACGTGTTCGAGGCCGACGGAGAAACGCAGCAATCCCGGTGGCGTGATCGATGCCGGACCTTCGACCGGACGGCGGTGTTCGATGAGACTTTCCACGCCGCCGAGCGACGTCGCTTGTGTGATCAGCTTCACGCGGCAGGCGACGGCTTTGGCGGCGTCGTGGCCGCCGTGCACCTCGAACGAAAGCATGCCGCCGAATGCGCTCATCTGTTGCGCGGCGACGAGGTGGTGCGGGTGCGAGGCGAGGCCGGGATAATAGACGCGCTCGACTTTGGTATGGCCCGCCAGCCAAGCAGCGAGGTTGGCCGCGGTCGCGGATTGGGCGCGCACGCGGAGCGGCAGCGTGCTCACGCTGCGCAATAGCAGCCAACAATCGAACGGCGCGGGCACGGCGCCGCCGAGATTTTGCCACGACCGCAGGCGCGCGAGGAATTCCGGTGGCACGTCCGCACCGGCGACGAGCGCACCGCCGAGCAGGTCGCTGTGGCCGCCGAGGTATTTCGTGGTCGAGTGCAACACGACGTGCGCGCCGAGCGCGAGCGGCTGCGTGAGCACGGGCGTGGCCCAGGTGTTGTCCGTGACGACGAGTGCGCCGGCGGCGCGGGCGAGTTGGGCGACGGCGGCGATGTCGGAAATTTTCAGACGTGGATTCGACGGCGTTTCGAGCCAGACGAGGCGCGCGGGTTTTTGCAGCGCGGCGGTCACGGCGGCGAGGTCGCTGGTGTCGATGAATTCCGCGACGAGGCCCCAGCGGGCGAACTCGTTCGTCGCGAGGTAGCGCGTGCCGTGATAAAGATCGTCGGGCAACACGACGCGATCGCCGGGCGCGAGCGCGGCGAAGATCGCGGCGGAGGCGGCCTGGCCGGAGGCGAAGGCGAGACCGTGCGCGCCGCCTTCGAGGGCGGCGAGCGCGGCTTCGACGGCGGCGCGGTTCGGGTTGGAGGTGCGCGAGTAAACGTGTCCGCCGAGCAGTTGCCCCTGGTCGTCACGCGCGAACGTCGAGCTGAAGACGAGGTTGGGTGTCACGGCACCGGTGGCGGGATCGGGAGCGCGACCGGCGTGGACGGCGAGGGTTTCGGAATGAGAGGACTTCAGCATGGGGACTTTCGGGAGTTGGCGGGCGCGCAGTCGACGAGGCAGCGGGCGAGGGCGTCGCGCAGATGGACGAGCGCGCGCTCGACATTGGCGCGCTCGGATGCAGGAACGCAGCCAAGGAGGTTCACGGCGTGCTGGTTGAGCGAGTTTTCGAGGACACTGTGCTCCTTGCGGCCTTTCGCGGTGAGTTCGATCAGCCAGCTGCGGCCGTCGTCGGGATGATCGACCCGCGTGACGAGGCCGCGTTTTTCCAGGCGCGCGACGAGGCGGCTGGCCCAGGTTTTTTCGAGGCCCATTTTTTCGGCGAACTCCTGCACGGTGAGCGGCGATTCGGCGGCGCCGACGAGGAGGAGTGCCTGACACTCCTTGGCGGTGGCGTCGGAGCAGCACTCGGTCATCGTTCGCTGTGCCTGCTGGAAGAGACGGACCACGTCGCGGAGCAGGGCATCGGCGTTCTGGGCGGACTGGGCGGCTACGCGCGGCATGGTGGCGAAGGTGGAGCCGCGGTCACGGTTTGGCGAGCGCGGCGTGTGTCCGGCGGGAGTCAGGCGCAGCAGGCGGCGGCAGGTTGGGCGGCGGATTCGGACGCGCAACAGCCGTTGCCGTCGCCGTGGTCGCTGCCGCAACAGCCGCCGGTCAGGGTCGCGGTGCGGCGCTCGGCGGCCTTGCAGCGGGCGCGGTCGGCGGTGAGTTCGATGTGGAGGCGTCCGTCGACGGCGTGCACGGAGGCGATGTCGTAGAGGGCGGCGGGGGCGTCGCCGAGCGCCACGAAGATGCGGGCGGGCGTGTCGCCATCGAGCGGGAGTTCCTTTTCGACGCGGTCGATGATCGCGAGGAACTTGCCGGCGGGCATGTGATCGCGGCCGGGTTGATCGCCGGTGAGCGACGGCACCCAGAGCTCGAATTGGGTTTCGGACCAGCGGTGGGTTTGCGCGCCGCAGTCCATCGTCTCGTAGGCGACGCGCTTCACTTCGGTGAGGTGGTATTGCGGGGCGATCTCGACCGAGCCGGAGCGAAACACGACCGGGAGCGCGGCGTGGGCGCGGAGGGAGGAGAGGAAGGCGGAGGTTTTCATGGTGATTGTTACTAGCAACCATCAGAAGATAGTTGTCAATGACAACTTAATGGACACTCGCGACCGGCCGGAGGGGCTGGCGCCACCCAAGTCAGTAGCCGACGGCGGCGGCGTCGCCTTTGCGCGGGTCGGGGGCGGCGGCGCGGAGGCCGGTTTTCCAGTCGATGGCGATGGTCTCGCCGTCGCCTTGGTAGGCGCCTTCGTAGGAGACGCGTTCGCGGACGGTGTGGCCTTTGGCGCGGAGGAGGGCGGCGGTGTCGGCGTTGAGGCCGTAGCGCTCGAAGGTGACGACGTCGGGCATCCATTGGTTGTGGATGCGCGGGGCCTCGACGGCCTGCATCACGGGCATCTCGTGATCGATGACGTTCGTGATGATTTGGAAAACGGTGTTGATGATCGTGGGGCCGCCGGGGCTGCCGGTGACGAGGATGAGTTTGCCGTCCTTGGTGACGAGGGTGGGCGTCATGGACGAGAGCGGGCGCTTGCCGGGGACGATGGCGTTGGCCTCGCCTTGGATGAGGCCGTAGGCGTTGGGTGTGCCGACTTGCGAGGTGAAGTCGTCCATTTCGTTGTTCATGAGGATGCCGGTGCCGGGAATCGTGACGCCGGAGCCGTAGGCACCGTTGAGCGTGTAGGTGTTGGAGACGGCGTTGCCGGCGGCGTCGACGACGGAGAAGTGCGTGGTCTCCATCTTCTCGCGGCGGACGAGGGCGGTTTTCGGGTCGAACGCGCCGAGGCCCGGCTGGACGGCGCTGGCGGGGGTGGCCTTGTCGGGCGAAAAGTCCTTCATGCGGCCTTGCACGTAGGCGGGATCGAGGAGCGCGGCGACGGGGACTTTCACGAAGTCGGGATCGCCGAGGTATTCGGCGCGGTCGCGGAAGGCGCGTTTCATGACTTCGGCGAAGAGGTGGTATTTGGCCGCGGAGTTGTGGCCCATGGCACGGACGTCGAACGGCTCGAGCATGGCGAGCATCTGGAGGAGGGCGATGCCGCCCGAGCTGGGCGGCGGCATGGTGACGATGTCGTAACCGCGGTAGTGGCCGCGCAGGGGAGTGCGTTCGGCGGCGCGGTAGGATTTCAGGTCGCCGAGGGTGATGTTGCCGCCGTGCTGGGCCATGGCGGCGGCGATGCGCTTGGCGGTCTCGCCTTCGTAGAATTCGCGCGGGCCGAATTTCTGGAGGCGGGCGAAGGTCTCGCCGAGATCGGCTTGCACCCAGAGTTCGCCGGGCGACCAGAACTCGCCGTTCTTCAGGTAGATTTTTTTCGACTCCTCGAATTGCCCGAGGAGGCGCGGGCCCCACTCGCGCAGGCCGCGCGCGGTGGTTTGGGAAACGCGGTGGCCGTCGGCGGCGAGGCGGCGGGCGGGTTCGCAGACGTCGGCCCAGGTGACCTTGCCGGAGCCGTATTTTTCGAGGGCGAGAGCAAAGCCGGCGACGGAGCCGGGCACGCCGCTGGCTTTCCAGCCGGAAGTGGAGGAGCCATCGCCTTTGAGGACTTTGCCGTCGGGTCCGACATACATGTCGCGCGAGGCCGCGGCGGGAGCGGTCTCGCGGTAGTCGATCACGACGTCGCGCGCGGGCTGGCCGTTGGCCTCGGCGAGGTGGACGACCATGAAGCCGCCGCCGCCGATGTTGCCGGCGAACGGATACACGACGGTGAGCGCGAGGCCGGTGGCCACGGCGGCGTCGACGGCGTTGCCGCCTTTCTGGAGAATCTCGACGCCGGCGCGCGAGGCGAGTTCGTGGGCGGAGGTGACGATGCCGTGCGGTGCCTCGACTGCGGGGCGTTGGGCGAGCGCGGCGGGCGCGCTGAGCAGGACGAGGGATGCCGCGACCAAGCCGGCGACCAGGCGGGAAGGGGTAAGCATAGCGCACCATTTGCCAGCGGCGGGACGGTCTCAAGTCGCAACTTGCACTCGGCGGCTTTCGCCCGGAGCGAGCAAATCAGCGGGTCATATCCGCGCCGCTTGGCTGAGGTAGTGCTTGTGCAACGAGCTGTCATGATTAGGGTCCGCCGCGAACAACACACACCACGTCGGTCCCTTCCCCTGTTCTTTTCCGACGGATTTTGCCTAGCCAACCTATGAACCCAGAACTGACCCTCCGCGGGTCCAGCGTGCGCGCTGGCATCCGCCAACTGCGTGCTTTCGGC
This sequence comes from Candidatus Didemnitutus sp., assembly GCA_019634575.1. Taxonomy (NCBI): domain Bacteria; kingdom Pseudomonadati; phylum Verrucomicrobiota; class Opitutia; order Opitutales; family Opitutaceae; genus Candidatus Didemnitutus; species Candidatus Didemnitutus sp. The sequence continues at coordinate 2,342,763 of JAHCAY010000001.1, read as the reverse complement.
GCCGTTGCCCTCCTCGGTGGCCTTGCCTCGGCCGCCTTTGCCCAGACCACTCCCGCCGCTTCGGCGGACAACTCCGACCGCGTCGGTGTTGCCAAGGACAGCGTCGTGAAGCTCGACGCTTTCGTGGCCACCGGCTCGCGTTTCAACAACCGCACCGTCACCGAATCGCCCGTGCCGATCGATGTCATCAGCGGCTCGGAGCTGCAAAAGGGCGGTTACACCGAGCCCGCGCAGATGATCCAGGCGCAGGTGCCGTCGTTCAACTTCCCGCGCCCGTCACTCACGGACGGCACGGACCACATCCGCCCCGCCACGTTGCGCGGCCTCGCCCCCGATCAGGTGTTGCTCCTCGTGAACGGCAAGCGCCGCCACACCAGCTCGCTGGTCAACCTCAACGGCTCGATCGGCCGCGGCTCGGTCTCCACCGACTTCAACGCGCTGCCCGCCGCCGCCATCGGCCGCATCGAAGTGCTCCGTGACGGCGCCTCGGCCCAATACGGTTCCGACGCCATCGCCGGCGTCATCAACGTCATCCTTCGCCACGACACGGGTTGGGGCGGTGACGTTTCCTTCTCCCAGACGGGCGAGGGCGACGGTGAGGACTTCAAGATCAACGCCTACGCCGGCACCAAGCTCGGCGACAAGGGCTCGCTCTTCCTCACCGCTTGGGCGCGCGACAAGAATCCCACCAACCGCATCGAGGCCGACACACGCCAGCAGTATTTCGGCAACGGCGGCACCTCGTCCATCTCGGGCAACTACGGCTCCGGCACCGGCCTGTCCGCCTCGAACGGCACGCTCGATCCGCGTGAGCAGACCGTGAACCGCTACAACCACCGCTTCGGCGACCCGAAGGTCAAGGACAACGGCGCGTGGTTCAACGGCGAATACCCGCTGCGCGACGACCTCGAACTCTACTTCTTCGGCGGTTTCAGCAACCGCCACGCGAACGGCGCCGGCTTCTTCCGCCGCTCCGGCGACGATCGCACCATCCGTGCGATTTATCCCGATGGCTTCCTGCCCTACATCCAGACCGAAGTGATGGATGCTTCGTGGGCCGGTGGTGCCCAAGGCAAGGCCGGCAGCTTCGATTGGGACCTGAGCTCGGCCTACGGCTACAACACCCTCGACTACACCACCGCCAATTCGGCCAACGTCACTCTCGGCAACAGCAGCCCGAAGTCCTTCTACGACGGCCAGCTGAAGTTCAAGCAGTGGACGAACAACTTCGACGTCACCTCCCAGGCCAATCTCGGCCTGCCCACGCCGCTGAAGATCGCCGGCGGCCTCGAGTTCCGTCAGGAAGACTACTCCATCGCGGCCGGCGAGCCCGACTCCTACCGCGACGGCGGCGTCCGCATCATCGGCGGACCCAGCAACGGCAACCTCGGCGCGGTCGGCGCGCAGGTGTTCCCCGGCTTCAAGCCCTCCGATGCCGGCACGCACACGCGCGACTCCAAGGCCGTCTACGTCGACTTCGAGCAGGACGTGAACGAGCAGTGGCTTCTCTCCGCCGCCGCGCGCTTCGAGGACTACAGCGACTTCGGTTCCAACACCACCGCCAAGATCGCCACCCGCGTGAAGCTCCCGCACGGCTTCGCCCTCCGCGGCTCCGTCGCCTCCGGCTTCCGCGCCCCGCACCTCGCGCAGGAATGGTTCAGCTCCACCGCGACCAACTTCATCGGCGGCGTGCCGTTCGACATCCTGACCTTCCCGGTCAGCGCCCCGGCCGCCAAGGCCCTTGGCGCCACTCCGCTCACGCCCGAGAAGTCCACCAGCTACTCCTTCGGCGGCACGTGGAATCCGAGCGAGAACCTTTCCTTCACCGTCGACTCCTACCGCATCGAAATCAAGGACCGCATCGTCCTCTCGTCGAACTTCACCGGCACCGCCGTGATCAACCTCCTCGCCACGCAGGGTATCACCGGCATCGGCGGCGGCCGCTACTTCACCAACGCCGTCGACACCCGCACCACCGGCTTCGACGTCAGCGGTCGCTACACCTGGAAGACGGCCGACATGGGCAAGTTCACCTTCACCGGTGCCTACAACAACAACAAGACCAAGGCCACGAAGATCAAGCAGGCCAACTCGACGCTCGCCGCGATCACGACCACGCCGCTCTTCGATCTCACGGAAACCATCCGTCTCGAGCGCGGCCAGCCGCGCGATGCCTTCAACTTCACCGTCCTCTGGGACTATGAGAAGTGGTCCGTGCAGCTCCGCGAAGCCCGCTTCGGCAAAGTCTCGAGCGTGGCGTTCACGAGCGCTTCACAGGCGCAGATCAACGCCCTCACGCCCGGCTACGATGTCGAGTTCCGCCCGGCCGTCCCCGGCACCGTCGGCGGCACGACCACCAACCAGCAGATCATCCAGACCTTCGGCGCCAAGTGGCTCACCGACCTCGACGTCAGCTACAAGGTCACGAAGAACATCACCGTCTCCGTCGGCGCGAACAACCTGTTCGACGTCTATCCGGACCAGAACATCCGCTCGAAGATCGTGAACGGCACCCCGTTCAGCGGCTCCGACAATGTCGGCATCTTCCCCTACAGCGGCATCTCGCCCTTCGGCTTCAACGGCGTGACCTACTACGGCAAGGTCGCGTTCCGCTTCTGAGCCACGGCGCGAAAGAATTCAAAAACACCAAGGCGCGGACTTCGGTCCGCGCCTTTTTCTTTTCATCCGACCCGCGCGCCATGGGCGGCGGCCGGTTGGACGGCGGGTTACAGTTTTCCCGCCGCGTCCATTTCGCGCGCCTTGGCCAGAGGCAGCGGCGGCTGGGCGGCGATCTCCTGCATGGTTTGGCGCTGCTTCTCGTTCAGCACGCAGTCGCGCACCAGCAACTCGGTGACGTCGACGCGATCCGCGGCGGCGACCCCGCGCAACGCTTCCTCGTCCCACTTCGACACGAGGCGTGCGACTCCTGCTTCGCGTTCGACTTCCGCCACGCGCTCCGGCATCGCCGCCAGCGTCTCGGCGATCGGCGCCGTGCTGAAAACCTGCAGATGCATCGCCCGCTGATCGGCGACGATTTGCTTTTCCAGTTCGCGGAACCGCGCCATATCCCCGGCGGCTTTGGCCGCCTTGGCGTCCGCGATCAGCCGCTGTAGTGGCTCCTGGTGTGCGGGCTGGAAGAAGTGTGCATAGGCGACGACGCGCGAATCGTAGACGCCGACCTTGGCGGTCGGGGTGGTCGAGGCACGGGCGACGAGCGCCAGCGCGGGTGCGAGAAGGAGGGTGAGGAGCTTGCGAGGGTTCATGCCCGGCAGCATAGCGCCGGCGCGAAAGGAGCGTGATTCGATAAATTCAAAGCTCTGCATCGGCACGTTCGATGCCAGCGATCGCGCCGCGCTGCGCGCAGTCGCGGGATCTTCGCCTCGCGCGCGACTGCTCGCTTTTGCCGAGCACCTAAAGTTAGGCGGTTTTCCCTCCTGCCGCATGCCTGCTCGCCGCGTAGCCTAACGGATTAGATGATTCTCATGGAGCGGCACGAAAACATCCCCCAGTCCGAGGTCGGCGCCTTTGTGCAGCGCTGCGTCGATGCGGGCGCGACGCTGGTCGTGGTGACCAAGCACCCGGATGGCCGGACCTATACGGTGAGCGTGCAGCGCGACTAGAGCGAAGGCATCACGGTTCTCGCCTGGAGGGCGCGACTACCGCCGCGGCGTCGGGTCGCGAAGCCGGTGCGGCGGTAGTGGTGCGGACATGGCTAGGTCTTTCCGACGCACCGCGGGTCGCGCTTGTTTGTGCCTGTTCCGCAGGGGTGTTCGGGCGCGAGCAAGCTCGCTGCCTACTGCCGAGGGCGACGCCGCGTTTCGCTTGCACGAGCGAGTGTGAGGGATGCGCGACTAACGCGCCCATGGCGCGTCGGCGGGACCGAAGCGCGTTTCCGGCGGGAAAGGGAGCCCGAAGTGCTCGGCGAGCAGCGCGAGCAGATCGGCGGCGGACTCGATCGTGCGTTGGTGCAGGATTTCCGCGCCGCGCCGGTGGACGAACGTGTCGCCGCGGATGGCCTTGCGTGTGCCGTCGGGTCGCGCGAGGGCGACGAGCAGCTCCCGTTTGAATCGCGAGTTGGGATTCGCGCTCGTCCACCAGTTGGCCACTTCGCAGTCGATCGGGTTCATCTCGGCGAGGGAAAACTCGCAGACATCCGCCCACGTGTCCCCCAACAACGCCTGATGGAAAATCCGGCCGTCGTCCTCCCGCACCAGGCGTCGCGCCTCGTGCGGCGTCTCATGCGGACGGTCGAATTCGAGCGGAATGGCGCCGGTGAGCGAGGCCGAGCCGAGCCCGCAGTCGACCAGCCAGTCGCCGCCAGCCAGATGCACGCGCAGAACGAGGTGCGTGCGTGGCGGCACGAAGTCGCGCGGCATTTGCCAGCGCGCGCGCCCGCCGAGCGGCGTCACGCGGTAGCCGAGCGCGCGCAGGGCGAGCAACAGCAGGCCGTTTTGCTCGAAGCAGTAGCCGCCGCGCCGCGCCTGCACGAGTTTCGCCGTGAGGGCCTCGGCCGAGAGAACGACGGGACGCCCGAGCAGCACGTCGAGATTCTCGAACGGAATCGCAGTCGCGTGATGCAGCGCCAGCGCGTGCAGCGTTGCGAGGTTCGGCTCGCGCGGGCCGGAGTAGCCGATGCGTGCGCAATAGGCGTCGAGGGCGAAGGCGTCGGACATGGAGCGATCTTACCCGGACGGCGGCGGTGCGCCAGTGGCCGTTGCGCGAATTTTTCGCGGGCGACTGTGTCGGGTGGCCGGCGAGCGCCTCGCGGGAAACAGACGAACGGGTGGGCGCGGCTGCCGCGGCGCCGCGAACGTTCCAACGGGCGCACCCGAACGGCGCGGCGGTAGCCGCGCCCTCCAATCGAGCGCCCCGCGCCGGGGCACTCAGGCGACAGGAGCACTGACGCTCGTCGCGGCTGGGGCCGGAGTGGTTTCGCCGGCCTGCAGCAGGCGCAGCAGTTCGCGATGATCCGTCTTGCCGGAGCCGAGCTTGGGAATCGCGGGCACGAAGCGCAGTTCGCGCGGCGCGCAGAGATTGCTCAGGCCCTTGGCGCGCACGGCGGCGCGGACGTCCGTGAGTTGCAGGCGCGGCTCGTTGGCGAGCGCGACGAGTTTCTCGCCTTTCTCGGCGTCGGGCACGGCGACGATGGCGATCGTGCAGCGCGCGCCGAGCTGCGCGGCGAACGCGCCCGCGAGCGCGTCTTCGACGGCGGTGAGGGAGATCATTTCACCGCTGACCTTGGCGAAGCGCTTCATGCGGCCGAGCACGGTGACGTAGCCGTCGGCGTCGATCTTCGCGATGTCGCCGGTATCATACCAGCCGCCGAGCGCCTGGAACTTCGCGTTCGCGTCCGGGTTGAGGTAACCCTTCATCATCGCGGGCGTGCGCACGAAGAGCTGGCCGCCTTCCGGCACGCCGGCGACAGGTTCGAGGCGATACTCGACTCCCGGCAGCAGACGGCCGGCGGTCTCGGTGCGCGGGTCCATCTTGGTGTTGATGCACACGACGGGGCCGCACTCGGTGGCGCCGTAGCCTTCGTGGATGCGCACGCCGAACTTGCGCGCGTAGGTCTCGAAGGTCGCGGTCTGCACCTTCTCCGCGCCGGCGACGAGGTAGCGCACCGTCTGCAAGTCGTAGGGGTGCGCCTTGCGTGCGTAGCCGTTGAGAAACGTGTTCGTGCCGAGGAGAATCGTGCAGTTCTTCTCGTAGACGACCGTCGGCACGATGCGGTAGTGCAGCGGCGACGGATAGTTGAACACGTAGCAACCGCGCACGAGCGGCGCGGCAATGCCGCCGACGAGTCCGAAGCTGTGGAAGAACGGCAGGGCGTTGAAAAAGCGATCGTCGTCGCGCAGGTCGGCCGCGGCGAAGATTTGCCGCAGGTTCGCGAGCATGCCGCGGTGCGTGAGCTCGACGCCCTTCGGCACGCCTTCCGAGCCGCTGGTGAAGATCACCGCCGCCGTGTCGGTCGCGCTGACCGGTGCGTGCGTGAGCGCGTGCGCGAAGGAGAACGCGTTGCGCGTCGCGGCGGCGAACTTCGTGAGCCCGGAGATCTCCGTGCGCACCTCTTCGAGATATATGAACTGAATCCCCGCGTCGTGCAGCGGCTGCAGGTTGATCTTCGCCTTCTCAAGGAAGGCGCGCGAGGTGAGCACCTGCTTGAGCCCGGCGAGTTGCGCGCACGCGAGCATCACGGCGGGACCGGTCGAATAATTAAGGAAGGCCGGCGTCTTCCCCAGTGACCAGAGCGCGAGGACGGTCGTCACGGCACCGTTGACGGTGGGCAGCATGACGCCGATGCGTTCGCCGCGCGCGGGCGAGAGATGCCGGCCGAGGGTGCGCGCGAGGACATCGGTCGCGATCATCAGGCGCGAATAGGTGAACTCCGTGAACGAAATGTCCTCCAGCGCGATCTTGCCCGGCATCGCGCGGGCCGTCGCAGCGATCATCGCGGGCAGTGTCGCGGGGCCGCAGCGCATCTCGGCGTCGAACTGCTGCAACATGATCTGGTCGCGCAGCCATTGCGTGATCTTCTGGCGGGCGACGTTGTGCGCGAGCGACGAGGTGTCGGGCGCAGTGAGCGGCGCGCTGAAATGCACCGAGACGCGCGGGAACCACTGCGTCCAGCCTTTGTGGCGGACCCATTTCACGCGCACGGCGTTGCGCAGGTAACAGGTGATGACCTTCGCGCCCGTGCGGTGCACGAGGAACGCCGTGCCGTCGTAGACGCGCATCAGCGCGGTCGTGCTCGAGATGCGGCCCTCGGGAAAGAGCACGAGCTTGCCGCCTTTTTCGAGATGCTCGGCCATGCCGCGGACGGCGAACGACGAGGTGTTGTCGACGGGAAACGTGCGCGAATTGATCATCATCTTGCGATGAATCCACGTCGCTTGCGCGGTGGTGGACGACGCGACGAATTTCCAATCGTCGTCGAGGCACACGAGCACGAACGCCCAGTCGAGCCACGAGGTGTGGTTCGGACAGAGCAGCATCGGGCCGGGGCCGTGCAACGCCTCGGCGCCTTCCACGCGGAAACGAAACACGAGGCGAAGCAGGAGGCGGAGCAGGAAGATCATGCGCGTGGGCGGGCTGGGGCGACCGCCTCGACGCAACACGCGCCCTCGCGCCGCCGCAAAGCTAAAGACGGGACGAAGCGGGTCGGGAGCCGCGGCCCGCGCCGGAGGCGTTTTGCCGCCGCGCGCACGCCGGCGCACATCGGGCTGGCGCTTTGGCGGCGGATGGGGATGTTCACCGGCAACCCTTCGCTCACCTATGCCTGAACGCATCGCTTTCGTCGGAGTCGGCCGCATGGGCGGCAATATGGCGCGCCGCCTCATGGACTGCGGCTACGCGGTCACCGCGGTTTACGACGCTCACGCGCCGGCCGCCGCCGCGCTCGCGGCCGAGATTGGCGCGACCCACGCCGCGCGCCTTGCCGACGTGACCGCGGCCGCGGACGTGATCTTCACGGTCGTGACCGACGACGCGGCGCAGCTCGCGGTGTTCGCCGAAAGCGGCGACTCGCTCCTGTCCGGCGCGCGCGGGAAGGTTTTCGTCAATTGCGCCACGCTCACGCCGGGCGTGCACGTGGAGGTCGAGCGCCGCGCGAAGATCGTCGGCGCCTCCTCGCTCGAGGGCTGCATGGCGTCGTCGATCCCGCAGGCGCGCAACGGCACGCTCTATCTGATGTGCGGCGGCGAACGCGCGGTGTTCGAGCGCGTGGAGCCGATCCTGAAAAATCTCAGCACGGCGCTGCGCTACATCGGCACCGCCGGCCAGGCTGCGCAGGTGAAGGCGCTCGTGAACATGATCATGAACGTCAACACCGCCGCGCTCGCCGAAGGCCTCGGCCTCGGACAGGCGCTCGGGCTCGATCTGGATATGCTGCGCGAGGTGTTTGCGCAGACGGGCGCGAATTCGCAGGTGCTCAAGACGGACGGCGAGGACATGCAGAATCGCGCGCACGACTGCTATTTCTCCGCGGCGCACGCGGCGAAGGACTCGACCATCGCCTGGCAACTCGGGCGCGACGTCGGCTTGCAACTGCCGCTCGCCGCCGCGACGAAGGCGCAATTCGACCGGATGGTCGCGCTCGGTCTCGGCGGTCTCGACAAGAGCGGCGTGGCCGAGCTGACGTTCAAGGGTCGCCACGCCTGACGCGGCGCGTCACGCCGGTCGCAGCGCGAGCCAGCCGAAGACGAACGTAAAGCCGACACACTCGGCCACGAGGCAGGCGTAGCCGAGTTTCAGCCAAAGCGTCGTGAGCCACGGGCGCACGTCGAGCCACGGCAACAGCGCGGCGCGTCCGCCCCAGAAGAGCGCGATGCCGCCGCAGACGCCGCGCGCGAGCGGCGTGCTGGCGACGAGTTCGCGCGCGCAGCCGAGCGATAGCAGGCCGAGCGCCGCAATGGTGAGGCCGATGTAGGCGTTCTGCACAACCGCGAAACGCCGATGCACCGGCGGCAGCGCCGCGAGGTTACTTTCCCAGTCCGGCGGAATCGGCGTCCGCGTCGCGAGCGCGAGCGTGACGAGGTGCAGCGCACCCGCCACGCGCACGAGGACGATCCACGTTTCGTCGCTCACTTCTGCGCGGCGACCCACTCGTGCACGACCTGTTCGAGCACGGCGAGCGGGACGTTGCCGGTTTGGAGGACGAGGTTGTGGAATTTCTTGATCTCGAATTTCGGCCCGAGCGCCTGTTGCGCCTGGCCGCGCAGCTCGAGGATTTTCAGCATGCCGATCTTGTAGGCGCAGGCTTGGCCGGGGTTCATCACGTAGCGCTCCACTTCGGAGGCTTTGATGCCGTAGTCGATCGCTTGCTGGCGCGTCCACTTGAAGGCGTGCAGGCCTGTGTCGACGACGAGGCGGCGGGCGCGGAAGAGTTCATCGTCGAGCTGGCCGAGGCGGCCGACGAGATCGCCTTCATACCAGTTGTTCTCGGCGGCGAGTTGCTCGGCGTAGAGCGCCCAGCCCTCGGCGTAGGCGGAGCCGCCGCTGAATATGCCGTCGCGGCGGTAGCGCGGCAGGCTCTCGGTTTCGCGCTGCAGCGCGATCTGGAAGTGGTGGCCGGGGACGCCCTCGTGATAGACGAGCGTGCGCATCGTCGCGATTTCGAAGGTCGGGCCGGGCAGCGGCGCCCAGAAGATGCCGGGGCGCGAGCCGTCCTTCGCGGGACCGGTGTAGTGCGCGGCGGCGGTCTTCTCGGTGAACGGCGGCTCGCGTTTCACGATGACAGGCGCTTTCGGCGTGATATCGAAGACGAGTTTGGCGCGCTGCTCGGCGTCGCGGAGGATCGACTCGAATTTCGCGAGCATCATCGGGCGCGGGTCGGCTTCCGTTGGCTGGCGGTCGTGCTCCAGTTTTTCCATGCGCTCCTTGATCGAGCCGTCGGGGTAGCCAAGCTGACGGAAGTAGCCGTCCATTTCCTTTTCGATGCGCGCGACCTCGCGCAGGCCGAGTTGGTGGATTTGCTCGGCGGTCAGGTCGGTCGTCGTGAAGCGCTTCAGGGCGTTCGCGTAGGCCTGGTCGCCGCCCGGCAGGCGGCAGAGGCCGGCGTCGCTCGTGGTGTGCGGCAGCTGTTCCTGCAGCATGGCTTGGGCGCGGTGGAAGGCGGGAATGATTTGCTCCGTCGTGATCTTCTCGGCGGCGGCGACGAACTGGGCGCGTTCCTCGGCGGTGACGTCCTTCAGGTTCGCGGCGCGCTCGTCGAGCGAGGCGACGAAGCGGTTCTCGCGCGGCGGGCCGCTGAGGAAGCGCTCGAACTGCCCGAGCGTGGACCGCGTGATGAAGTCCGGCATGAGGAAGCCGCGGGCGGCGGCGTCCTTCGCCTGCGCGACGCCTTCGTCGATGCGGCCGGCGACGAGCGCGAGACGGGCGAGGTAGTTTTCGATGTCGCGCCGGTTGCGGATCGGGTGGGCCTGCGTGAGGAAATTGACAGCGTTCACGTGCAGGCCGCCGAATTGGTTGAACACGAAATTGAAGTCGGCGAACGGCTCGCTCTCCACGATGCCGCGCAACGACCATTCGATCGTGGCGGCCGAGGCGCGCTGGTCGGCGCTGAGCGTGGCGCGGTCGAACTTCGCCAGGTCGGCGAGCGCGGCCTTGGCGGCGCCGACGCGGCCGGCGCGGAATTCCTTCGTGTTCGGCGTGAGCTGGCGGTCGAGCGCGTCCTGTTCGGCGGCGGGCAGGTATTGTTGGAGAGTGGAGAAGGTCGGGTTGGCGCGCACCCAGTCGGTGGCGAACGACTCGGCCCAGCGGTCGAAGTCGGCATTGGCGCCGAGGGCGGTGCGCGGGGAGAGGAGGGCGGATGCGGCCAGCGCGACCGCAGCGAACAGGCGGGGTAATTTCATGGCGTGAAGCCGCGGAGCTTGCCTCGACCGTCGATGAAGTCGAGCGGGCTGCGACGAACCGGTCGCCGTCGTGCGCGGTGCACGATTCGTCGGCGTGGATGGACCGCTCGCCGGATTGGCATTGGCGCGCTGGGCGCGTTGCGCAAAGTGGCGGCTTACCCCCATGAACCGTCGCGACATGCTCAAACTCGGCGCGCTCGCCGGCGCCGCCACGCTCCTGAACCGCGCCACGGCGCAGACCGCCGCGCTCGCGGCGAAACCGAAGCCGGTGCACATCGACCCGCTCGGCGGCGTCGAGCGCGCGGCGAAGCCGTTGAACATCCTCATCCTCGGCGGCACCGGTTTCATCGGGCCGCATCAGGTGCGCTACGCGCTCGCGCGCGGGCACAAGCTCACGCTCTTCAATCGCGGCCGCCGCCCGAAGGAATGGCCGGCGGAGGTCGAGGAGCTGACCGGCGATCGCGAGACCGGCGACCTGAAGTCGCTCGAGGGCCGCGAGTGGGACGCGTGCATCGATAACCCGACGAGCGTGCCGTATTGGGTGCGCGACGCCGGCCGTGTCTTGCAGGGGAAGGTGAAGCACTACGTCTACGTCTCCTCGCTCTCCGCCTACGCCGACACCGCGAAGGCCGGCATGGACGAGACCGCGCCGCTCGCGAAATACACCGGCCCCGACCTCATGAAGGAGACGCGGGCCACGCTGCTCGCGAACATGAATCTCTACGGTCCGATGAAGGCCGGTTGCGAAGCCGAGGCGGAGAAATGGTTTCCGGGCATCACGACGATCGTGCGTCCCACGCTGATCGTGGGGCCGGGCGACGATACCGACCGTTTCACCTACTGGCCGGTGCGCATCGCGCAGGGCGGCGAGGTGCTCGCTCCGCCGGCCGACGATCCCGTGCAACTGATCGACGCGCGCGACCTCGCCGAATGGATGGTGCGCCTCGTGGAGCAACGGGCGTTCGGCGCTTTCAACGGCAACGGTCCCGACTACGAACTCTCGACCGCCGCGCTGCTGCACGGCGTGCGCGCGGCGGTGGGCGGCAATGCGCGCTTCACGCACGTAACAGCGGAATTTCTCGAGCAGCAGAAAGTGCAGGCGTGGGGCGAGCTCACCGTTTGGGTGCCCGGCCAGGGCGAGACGGTCGGCTTCCATCGCATGAGCTGGCAAAAGTCCGTGGCCGCCGGTCTGACATTCCGCTCGCTCGCCGTGACGGCGGCGGACACGCTCGCGTTCTGGAAATCGTTGCCGGAAGACCGGCGTGCGAAACCGAAGGCCGGTCTCAAGGCCGACAAGGAAGCCGCGGTGCTCGCGGCGTGGCACGGGGGCGCTGGCGCGCCAGTTTAAGATTAAGGGTTTAAGTTTAAGAGAGCTGAGAGCTGAGAGCTGAGAGCTGAGAGCTGAGAGCTGAGAGCTGAGAGCTGAGAGCTGAGAGCTGAGAGCCGGGCCGCGTGTGCGCTGCTAGCCGAAATGGCGGAGCGCGACGAGGCTCAGTTGGTTGTCTTGAGCGCGGGGCCGATCGCGGACGCATGTGGCAGAGACACTTGATGTAGTGCGCGGCCACGGGCGGGAAGGGTGCCCCGGCCCCCAGCCGGGGCACCCTCGCTCACGGTTGAGCCTCGGAGGCTCCCGGTTATGCTACCAAGCATCGCCCGAGCGCTTGATCGACACGTTGTCGTAGTGCGCCTGGCCGCCCGAGATCGTGTAGTCGCGGTGGCCGAGGAGAACGGAGACGACATCGGTGCCGTTCGCGGGGGCGGTGAAGCTGAAAGAATGCGTCGTCCACGCCGTGCTCGTGATGTTGTAGCTGGCGATGGTGGTGCCGGCGGTTTCGTTCACGATCCAGACGCGTCCGTCGGCACCGGAGCTGTCGACCTGCGCGTCGAGCGTGACCACATAGGTCGCGTCGCCCACGTAGTCGCTCCATGGCTGTTGCAGTTTTTGCCACTGGGTGCCGTTGGCGACGAGGGTCAGGCCGTAGGCGCCGCGGCGGGTGTTCGTGCTGTCGCGGTAGGCCGTGCTGGCAGTGGAGAGCACGCGGCTCCAGCGTGCGGGTAGTGTCACGTCCGCGGGGTCGGCGAGTTCGAAGCCTTGGTTCGTCAATTTGACCGGGTCCCACTTGATGAGCTCGGACAACGTGGCTGCTTCGCTCGGGTCCGAAGGCGCGGTGGCGGCATATTGGGCGGCGCCGATATACCAGGCCATCGGGTCGAACTGCGCCAGTGGCACCCAGCCCCACATCTCGCGGGAGAAATCGAAGTCCGTGCAATAGGAGCCTTTCGTGCCGTTGACGTGGTTGTGCAGCTGCGGCGCAGACGTGGAGCCGTCCCACACGTAATCGGTCAGCGTGGCGGTGAATTTCGTCAGGTCCGCGCCGGTGAAGACGTGTCCGCCGCGGTGGAGCGACGTGATGAACTCCAGATCGACGTTCGCGTGGGATGCGTCCTCGATTTTCGCGCCGGTGTGCGTGCCGTATTTCCATGAATAGGCGGCGCCCTGAGTGGTGAGCAGGTTGGCGAAGAAGGTCGCGCATTTGTCGGCCTTTTGCCGATACGCGGAATTGGCGTTCACCTCGTAGAGAATGCTCTGCACGCCGAGCAGCGCGAAGGACTGGTTGTGCGGGAGCGGGCTGAACGACGTGTTCGAGGAGAACGTGTCGTAGCCGGCCGGCTCTTCGTAGTAGCCTTCGGTGGCGGAGACGCTGACCCAGGTGTTGCCGTAGAAGCCGGCGGGGTCCTCCCACTTCGCGATGACGTGGTTCTCGAGGAAGGCCTGGTAGTCGTTCGCCTTGGTTTGAAACGACGAGAGTGCGGTCGCGTTCTGATTCACGAGGCGCACGAACGCGGCGATCGGCGTGCCGATCATGCCGTCGACGACGTGATAGGCGAAGAACGGCGAGACGCGGAGGTTGTCGAAGAACATCGTGTCGCCGCTCGTGGTGGTGGCGGCGTGACTCAGCCAGAGTTCGACGTCGTGGCCGGCGGCGGGCATGACGAATTCGAGCGAATAGCTTTTCCAGTTGGCGGAGCTGGCGAAGACGCTGCCAAGGACCGTGCTCGTGGTGCGATCGTAGACGAACGCGCGCGCGGCGACGCTGCCGCCGTTCTTCGCCGAGAAGGCGAGTTCGTAACGGTGATTCGGCAGATAGGTCGGAATATCCTGATAGAGCCGCTGCAAGGTCGCGCCGGCGGTGATCAGCTCCACGCCCCACGTCACGCTCGAGCAGGCGTCGCCGGGGATGAACGCGCCGGGGGCATTGGTGCGAAACGCGGTCGTGCTCGTCGAGCCGCTGCGGGTCCAGTTGGCCGGGAGCGTGGCGTCGCCGGAGTTGGCGGTCTCGAAGCCGGAGTTGAGCGCGAGGTTCGGCGAGTAGCGCGCGGTCGTCCAATCGCGATAGCCGTCGCCGTCGTAGTCGATGGCGTTGCCGATGACGGTGTCGGCGTGGTTGGTGAACTTGGTGAGCCACGCGGTGTCCTGAGAGACTTCGTAGAGGTTGAGGTAGCTGCGCAGCATGTAGCTCTCCTGCCAGGCGAGGTAGGCGGCGTCGGTGCGCGCGGTGTAGGTGGAGCCCTTGGCGTTGTCGTAGGTGACGAAGTCGTCGAACCACGGATTGCCGGTGGCGGCGAACAGGGCGGCGCCGCCGCCCAGCGTGCCGACGGTGAGAAGCGAACGGAGCAGAACGCGGAGGTTCATGGGGATCGGGGTTTGGGAGTTGCGGCCGGCGGCGGAGTGTCGTCGGCGAGTGGCGGGGCGTGGAACTACGGGCCGAGAATTTTGCGCAAGAGCGGCTCGAAGGCGTCGGCTTGGCGAACGAAGCCAAGATCGCTCGGGTGCGAGCCGTCGGTGGTGGCTTCGGCGTCGTCGCCGAGCAGATCGTCACCCGGCAGATAATAGAGATCGGTGATGCCTTCGCGCTGGAGCGCTTCGAAGCATTCGCGCAGCGCGGCGTGGTTTTCCGAGTGAAAGCGATCGCGCGCGGGGAGAATCCAGACGTTGGGTTTGCGGCGATCCTCGACGAGCACGATGGGCGTGTCCGGATGTGCGGTGCGGAGCTGGCGGACGAGCGGCAGGCACTTCTCGCGGACGGAGGCGGGGTTCATGTTCGGCAGGCAGTCGATGACGTAGATCGCGGCGTCGATTTGGGTGAGAACCTCGCCGACGGCGGCGTCCATGCGGCCGTTGCCGGAGAAACCGAAGTTCATCACGGGGCGGTCGAGGCGCCGGCCGAGGATGGCGACGTGCGTCATGCCCGGACGCGAGGCGCTGGCGCCGTGCGTGATGGAGGTGCCGTAGAAGACGATCGGCTTCGTCGCGCGCGGAGGCAGGCCTTCGAACTTCGCGTCGGGTGGGATGCCGATGGTGAGTTCTTCCACGCCGTTGCGGAGCGGCAGGTAGAGCGCGTATTCGCGCGCGCCGGTCGCGAGGCCGCTGACGAGTTCCTGGCGGATGTGTTGGCTGGTCGGGCGCGTGACGCTGACCCAGCGCCAGTGGCCGGTGTCGTCACGCGCGTAGAGGTCGAGACCGCTCGCGCCGATGGCGGTTTGGTTGGCGCCGGCGTTGGGACCGCGCAGCAGCGTGTAGTCGGCCCAGAGCGTGGACGCATCGGTGCGGAAGCGCACGAGCATGCCGGCGCTGTCGCGGCTGAGTTTCCAGACCTTATCGGTGACGCGGCTTTGCGCGGCGGCGGGCAGCCGATCGAACCAGCGGAGGCGCTTGGCGTCCGGGAGTGCGCGACCTTCGACGCCCCAATCGGCAGTGCGGTGCCAAACGAGACCGGGTGGTTCGGTGGGCGGAGTGGACTCGGAGGCATCGGGAGATTCGTGCGACTCAGCGCTGCGAAGAGCTGTCGTGGCGCAACCGAGCAGCAGGAGACGAAGAAAGAAGCGGAGGCGGTGCATGAGGTTTTATGGTCGAAAAAGTGGCGGCGAAGATGGGTGCCGCCGTCCTCGGCGGCATCGCGCGCGCGGCGCGATTTTGTCGCCACCGGGACGTCGGCGACCACCCTTGCGCGCTCGATTTTGCCGAGCGCGCGTTCCAGTGTGGCGCGTGAGACGTGCAAATCAGCCGCCTCCGGCGAGGCGGCTGGGGGTTCAGTATTCGAGCGTGTAGGAGCTGGTGAACTGGCGGCCGAGCGTGAAGTAGCCGCTGCCTTCGATGAAGATGTCGTCGAGGGCGTTCTTCACGGCGAAGCGGATCGTGTGCTTCAGGCGCGTGCCGGTTTTCCAGTTGTAGCCGGCGGCGAGATCCAGAATGCCGCCTTCCTCCGCGCGCAGGTTGATGCGTTGATCGACCGCGGACGGCGTCTGGTCCATGAGGCGATAGCCGCTCTGCGCGCGGTAGGCGGCGTTCAGGCTCAGGCCTTTCAGCGGACCGGTGCGCACGCGGTAGTTGGCGCCGACGGCGTAGTTCCACTCCGGCGTGCGGACGAGGTGCAGGCCCTGCTTCCACGCGTCGAGGCTCTTGATGTGCCGGGCGTCGACTGTGCCGGCGGAGACGCGGAGCGAAAACGCGTCGGTGACTTTGCCGTTGGCGTAGAACTCGTAGCCCTTCGAGCGGTCGAGGCCGCCGGCGATGAATTGCGGTTTCTGCGCGGGATTATCGACGGCACTGTCGAAGTCGGGGTTCGCGATGCGGACGTTCTGGCGTTCGATGTGGAAGTAGCTCGCGCCGACGTCGAACCGCTCCTTGAGCAGCTGGGTGCGGAAGCCGACTTCCCAGCCGTCGCCGCGTTCGTTGGGCATGGGCTTGCCGGTGTTCGAGTAGACGTCGCCCTTGGGGTTGAACGAGGTGGAGTGCGAGCCGTAGAGGACAGTGGTGGGTGTGGCGTAGTAGTTCAGGCCGACGTTATAGGTGAAGTCGTCGACGCGGGACTGCGTTTGGCCGGTGACGGTGGTTTTGTCGGGACTGAGGCGATCGGTGATGACGGTCTTCGCGGTGTCGTAGCGGCCGCCGGCCATGGCGAGGATCTTGTCGTTGAGGAAGCGCGCGCGGTGCATGAGGAACACGCCGGAGATGTCGTAGTCGAGGCTGCGGTTTTCCTGGAGCCAGGTGTAATACTGCGGCGTGGCCCAGCGGCTGATGGAGGTGTTGAACGCCGGGATCGGACTGGTGCGCGGGCCGTGGAGCGAGCCGGCGTCATTGGTGTAGTTGGGCACGGCGCCGGTGTAGGTGACGGTGTGGACGTCGGTGGCGACGCCGCGCGCGGCGCGCTCAGAAACGCGGCCGTCGATCTGGTTCGAATAGTCGAAGGTGAAGAGCGTCGAGTGTTTCACGGGGCCGGTGTCGAAGTTCACCGTGAGGTCGGCTTGGAGATTTTTCACGTCGGAGGGCAACTGGCGCCAGAAGGGAGCGGCGACGGTGTTCCAGCGGGTGAATTCGTGGGTCGTCGGGTTGACGAGAATCGTGGAGCCGCCGAAGGCCGTGTAGTCGTAGTCCTGCGTGGTCCGGGAGTCGTTGTAGGCGACGCGCAGGCTGACGTCGGAGGAGAACTGGTGGATGAGCGTGAGGTTGACGGTGTCGAGCTGGCGGTCGCTGTAGGTCGTGGGGCCGAGCGTGTTTACCCAGCCGTATTTGGCCATGAAGTCGTAGGCGAATTCGCCGGTGTATTTGTTGCGCGTGCCATCGGTGGGATCGACGCCGTCGATGCGAACGTCGATGACGGGGCGGCCGCGGTTGTTGCGGCGGAACATGTGCTCGTATTCGAGGAGCAGCTCGGTGCGATCGGTGAGGAGCGTGCGCAACACGGCGCCGAAGTTGCGCGTGCGCTCGTAGGTGAACATCTGGTCGAAATCGCGTTCGGCGTAGGAGCCGGCGAGCAGGAGCGCGGTGCGGCGGCCGAGCGCGAGGTTGTGCTCGAGCTGGACGCGGCCGGTGCGGTTCCCGCCGGCTTCAACGAGCGCCTTGCCGGAATTCTGGCCGAAGACGGGGCGCTTGGAGATGTAGTTGATCACGCCGCCGGGCTCGCCGCGGCCGTAGATGGCGGCGTAGGGGCCCTTGATGACTTCGACGCGGGAGACGAGCGTCTTGTCGATGACGCCGTTGCGATAAAAGCCGTTGCGCAGCTGGTAATATTGGGAAAAGCCGCGGATGGAGTTGCCCGAGCCGGCGCCGGTGTAGGACTCGAGGCCGGAGACGTTGCCGACCTGCGAGAGCACTTCGCCGAGATCGCTGACGATGAAATCGTCCATGAAGCGCGTCGTGAGCACATCGAGCGAGAAGGGCAGCTCCTTGATCGGCACGGCGACGCGCGTGCCGCCGGAGGATTGGTTGACGGTCCAGAGGTTGGATTCGCCGGGGGCGCGCACCTCGAACGGGTTGAGCGTGACGACGGTTTCCGTCGCTTTTTCCTGGGCGGTGAGCGGGGGTGGGGCGGCGAAAGCGAATGAGGCGACCGCGCTGAGCGCAGCTGAGAGCCAGGTTTTCCGCGGGGTGGCGGGTGAGGTGTCCATCGAAGAAAGGGGTTGGGTAGAGGAGCCGGATTGATTGGTGTCGCCGTCGCCTCGCGGGGCGGGTCGCGGCGATTTGCGGAGGATGCCGAACGCGTGGCCGCCGCTAACCGGGACGGCCGCGAACGGGGTGTCCTCGAGCATGCGGGTCAAAGCCTCCTCGGGCGTCAGGCGTCCGCGCACCGCGCGCGTCGTCGCGGACTGCGGCACGTCGGTCGAGATCAACACCTCGACGTTGCCTTGCTGCGCGGCGAGCTTGAGCCGCTCGTGCGCCGGGCCCGCCGGGATCGCAAAGTCCGCGGGCGGTGTCGTCGCGCCCAAGCTCGCGCCCGCCGCGTGCAGCAGCACGAGGAGCAGCAGCCAGACGGAGCGCGCGAGACGCCGGAACAGCATCAACTGTCGGGGAAGATAACGGAGGCAGGCGCACGAGGGCGGGGGTTCGCCCTGCAAGACACCTGGGAGATCATGGATGACTAAAAAGCAGCGTGGAAAGGGACGGGTCGGATGAAAGCGTGGAGGAGAAAATGAGGTTCACGCTGCGGGGAAGGCCAGGCGTCCGCTGCGCGGCGCGGGAGGGATCGACAGGCGCGCGGACCAGTCTCACGGCTCGTGGCGCAGCACGATCTTCGAGGCACCGTGGCGCTCGGCGTGGATGTGCTCCGTGACGCTGATCAACTCGAGGAAGCTTTCGACGTTCGATAACCGCAGCATCGCCGTGATCGGCCGCTGGGCGAGGCTCTCGTCGCCGATCACCAACTGCGTGTGGTTGCGGCGATTGAATTCGAGGATGACTTCGGAGAGCGGGACGGCGCGGAAGTCGACGAGGTCGTTTTTCCAGGCGAGTTTCTGTTCGATGACTTGCGGGGTGTAGGTTTCCACGACCCACGGGGATTCCGGCGCGTCGGTCGGCACGACGACGGCCTGGTGCGCATCGAGAGTCTGCTCGCTGATGGCCGGCGTCGGCACCGCGCCGGGCACGTGCGGAGCGCTGGGCGGCGGCTCGACGCGCACGCGACCTTTGGTGACGAGCACCTCGAGGCGCTCCGCGGTCATCGAAATGTTGAACTCCGTGCCCACCGCGGTGACGGCGACGCCGCCGACGCGCACGATGAACGGCCGTGCTTTGTCCTCGGCGACTTGGAAATAAGCTTCGCCGGAGATGAGATCGAGCACGCGGCGCTTGGGTTCGAAGCGCACGGCGACCTGCGCGCCGCGATTGAGCACGACGACGGAGCCGTCTTCGAGCGCGTGTCGTTCGGACGACTGGGCGGCATCGCCGGCGGCGAGGCGCGCGGGCACGGGGGAGAAAACGCCCGTTGGCCCGTGCCACAGCGCCAGACCGAGCGCGACCACCGCGGCCAGGCCGCCCAGCCAGGCGAGCGTGCGGCGGCGCGGCGATCGGGCGGCCGGGGCGGCGAGCAGATCGGGATTGGGTTCGAGCGCGTGCAGGGGCCGCCACTCGACCATGACGTCCATCCGCTGGAAGACGGCTTGGAGCGCAGTGTAGGCTTCGGCGTGTTGCGGGGACGCGGCCAGCCACTCGAAAAATGCGTCCTGCTCCGCCGCGGTGAAGCCGGCGTCGCGTTTCATGATCCACTCGGCGGCTGCTTCGCGAATGCGTTGGCGCCGCGTGGCGGCGGGGTCCGATTCGGCCGGGTTCATGCCGATCCTTTCTCGCAGAACTTGCCCACGAAGTCCGCGCATTTGTTGAGACCGATGGCCAGCTGGGCGTTCACGGTGCGCGGGGAGAGGTCGAGTTTCCGCGCGATGTCGGCCTGCGACAGGCCGTAGACTTTCCGGAGGGTGAAGATCTGCCGGCAGCGGTCCGGCAGCGACTGGATTGCCCGGGTCAGGATTTCGAGTTCCTCGTAGTGGGCGACGGACTCGCGCACGTTGGCGTCCTCGTCCAGCAGCTGCGTTTCATCGAGCGGGTCGAAGATGTGCTCGCCGCGGACTTTCGCGCTGCGCGCGGCGTTGAGGGCGAGATTGCGCGCGGTGGCGAAGAGGAAGGCCTTGGGCGCGTTGACCGCGTCGGTCTGCCGGGCCCGCAACACGCGCAGGTAGGATTCCTGGATGATGTCGCTCACCGGCACGTTCGAGCTGAAGCGGCTTTGCAGCCAGGCGCGCAACTGCGGCTCGTGCACGAGCAGGTGATCGGCGAACCAGCGGCCTTCTTCTGTGGTTTCAGGGGGCATTTTCCGAAAAGGATAAGTCCGGGGTGCCCTTGAGACACGCGAGGGCGGCGAAGTGACTAAAGGTCGCCGCAAAATAACTCGGAAAGGCGCGATAGCGGGCTACGGACTTTGCGTGCGGATGGCCTGGGCAACGGTTTGCGCGAGGATGGCGGCACCCTGGGCGTTGGGGTGCACATGGTCGGGCGTGAGCGGATGCTGGTCGCGCATGGGCGTGAAGAGGTCGATGACGGGGACTTTTTCCGCGGCGGCGATTTCGGCGAGCAGCGACGGCAGCTCGTGCGCGATGACGTCCGGGGAAATGCCCCAGCCGCTCGGCGGCCAGGCGGGCATGGGACGGCAGATGAGGATGCGCGGGTGCGACGGCAGTTCGCGCAGCTGGCGGATGAGCGAGACGTAGTTGGCGACGAAGCGGTCGGCGTAGCGCCAGTTCTGCGGCTTGGTGTCATTGGTGCCGAGGCCGATGACGATGATCTCGGGCTGGAACGCGCAGGCTTTCGCGAAGTGCGGGAGCGAGCGGTAGGGCTTGTCGCCGATGTCGAGCAGTGTGGCGCCGCCGCACCCGAAGTTGCGCACCTCGTAGTCGGAGCCGAGCAAGCCGGCGAGTTGCGCCGGGTAGGATTCGCGCGCGAAGTCCTTTGTTCCCGCGCCCTCGGTGATGCTGTCGCCGAGACAGGCGACGCGGAGCGGGGCGGCGGTGGCGCCGACCAAGAGGGTGGCACTTGCGAAGAGGCAGAGGACCAGGCGTTTCATGGCACGAAACTGCACGCCGCGAATGGTCCGCGCAACGAAAAGCCCGAGAACACCCCGGACTCAGACGCGCATCCAGCGACCGCGATCGACTTGGCGAAGCAGACCGCGGTCGCGGAGAACCTGTAGTTGTTGCCTTATCTTTTCGCGGATGTGTCGATTGGCGGGGTGCAACGCTGAGAGTTCCGGCACGAACTGATACGCTTCACTCGTGGTGAATTCGGCGCAATGCAACGACTCGAGACAGCGGAGAACGTCCAGGGACCAACCGCGTTGCTCGACACTGAGCGATGCTATGCGCGCGATTTTGCCGAACTGCGCTCGAACGCTGACGGGATCGATTATCTCTCCCTCGCGGATGAGTGCGATCTTCGCGGTCGATGGCACTAGGCGGAGGTCGAATAAATAACCCACCCAAGCGGCTCGTCGGGCGACCTCGCTCAGCGGATTGCGCGGCCGAATTGCGGAGGAGGATATTGCGAACCGTGGTATCACCACTAGATTTCTGACCATCGCCTCCGGCAGCACGTAGTGCAGCAGGTGAAAGTGAGGTGTGCGGTTTGCGCGCACGGCCTCCATCATCTTGTCGTAGTTCGCGCCGAGCACAGTGGTGCGGAAGCCACTCTTGCTGGATTTGAGCTGATAACGCTCGGCGCAATCCGGGCACTTAAAGTCAACGACGTGGGTATTGGCCGTTTGCGGCGCCAGTTGCGTGGCCGCACAGCTACAACAGTAGAGGTTTCGCGCCCCCCATGCTTCAGTGACGACGCGTGCACGTTGGGCAGCACTGGAGTAGTTTGCCGCGAGGTCGAACTGGAGCCGCAAGTCCACGTCCGACTAGATCAACCGTTGGACATGCGCTCAATTGGTTTTCAGAGAGAAAATCTCCGTCTCGCAGCGGACGATGTGGGTGGTCTGGCGTTTCTTCCCATCGGGGGCGTGGGCCCAAGCTTCCTGCAGTGAGGTGTCCACCGTCGTGTGCACGACACGCGCTGAGGCGACCGGTGCACACGAAAGGAAGACGAACTTCGATTCGTGAAACACGCGTTCCGTTGTTGGCGAGCCCTCCGTGGACATCGTTGGGATCGGATCGATCCGATCTGAAATCAGTTCAAGATCATTTGTGGCAAAGAGCGTGAGGTGGATTTCGACATCGAGTGTGAATCCGACCGCCTCAAGTCGCTGCAGGCTGAGCTGGATGTAGTGAGCGTCGCGCTCAATCCCGACGAAACGCCGGCAATGCACCACACATGCGACGCCCGCCGTGCCGCTGCCCAGGAACGGGTCCATCACAAGGTCGCCGGGTGCAGTGCTGGCGAGGAGGATGCGTTCGAGGAGGGCGAGCGGCTTTTGCGTTGGGTGCTTGCCCAAGGACTTCTCGGCGTTCTTCGGCGCGGTGAAGGTCCAGACGTCCTTCATCTGCTTGCCGCCGTTGGCGCGCTTCATGTCGGCGTAGTTGAAGCGGTGCCGGCTCTTCGCGTCCTTGGCGGCCCAGAGCAGGGTTTCGGTCGAGTGCGTGAAGTAGCGGCAGGCGAGGTTGGGAGGCGGGTTCGGCTTTTGCCACGTGACTTGGTTGAGCAGCTTCATGCCGAGTTGCTGCATCGCGTAGCCGACGGAGAAGATGACGTGGTGCGTGCCGCTGACCCAAATCGTGCCGTTGGGCTTGAGGAGCTTTTGGCAGCGCTTCAACCACTCGGTGTTGAACTCGTGGTTGAGTTCCGGACCGCGGGACTTGTCCCACTCGCCCTTGTCGACTTTCACCATCTTGCCGGCGTGGCAGGTGATGCCGCCGTTGGAGAGGAAGTAGGGCGGGTCGGCAAAGATGAGGTCGAAGACGCCTCCTGGGTGCTTAGCGGCGAGCCGCTCCATGACTTCGAGGCAATCACCGTGATAGAGGTAGAGGCCGCGAGTGTCGTCGCGCAGGAGAAGTTGGCTGGGCTGAACGACACCGGGCGCTTCGGCGACAATCGCGTCTTCGGGCCGAAAGGCGTCGTCGTAAGTCGGGTAATCGCCGGGCGGGCGGAGCCTTTTCGGGCGGTTGGGGGTGTCTGCTCCCACCTCGTTGACGTTGCGTGGCGACTTTTTCGGCACGCGTTGATCGGATCGATCCGACGGCGGAAAGGATCAACGCCAATTTGGCGGCATTGAATTCGACCCAACAAAAAGGCCGCGGCGGGAGCCGCGGCCGAAAGGATGGGCGGTTGAAGGCAACCGCCCGGGACGGGGCGCTCAGGCCTTCGCCGTGTCGTCGGGGATGCGCATGCTGTAGAAGCTGCGATAGACGAACACGAGGGCGATGAGGAAGAACACCGCGCCGATGGCGTGCTTGGCCTGGACGTTGGTCATCGTGACCGCGATCTCGACGGCGAGCAGGCCGAAGAGCGTCGTGAACTTGATGACCGGATTCATCGCGACGGACGAGGTGTCCTTGAACGGATCGCCCACGGTGTCGCCAACGACGGTGGCGGCGTGGAGGTCGGTGCCCTTTTGACGGAGTTCGACTTCGACGATCTTCTTGGCGTTGTCCCAGGCGCCGCCGGCGTTGGCCATGAAGATGGCTTGGAACAGGCCGAAGAACGCGATGCCGATCAGGTAGCCGATGAAGAAGTAGGCGTTGAAGAACGGCAGCGCCAACGCGAAGCAGAACACCACGATGAAGATGTTCCACATGCCCTTCTGCGCGTATTCGGTGCAGATGCGGACGACTTCCTTGCTGTCCTTGTCGGAGGCGGTCGTCGCATCGAGCTTCATGTTCTCCTTGATGTAGACGACGGCACGGTAGGCGCCGGTGACGACGGCCTGGCAGGACGCGCCGGTGAACCAGTAGATCACGGAGCCGCCCATGATGAGGCCGAGGATGATCTCGGGCTGCACGATGGAGAGCTTCTGCACGACGTCGCCGAAGAGATTTTCGAGCAGCATGATGATGCCGAACACCATCGTGGTCGCGCCGACGACCGCGGTGCCGATGAGCACGGGCTTGGCGGTGGCCTTGAAGGTGTTGCCGGCGCCGTCGCCCTTCTCGAGCTGGTATTTGGCGTTCTCGAAGTCGGGTTTGAAGCCGAAGTCCTTCTCGATTTCCGCGGCGATGCCGGGGCGCGCTTCGATCTGCGAGAGTTCGTAGACCGATTGGGCGTTGTCGGTGACGGGGCCGTAGCTATCGACCGCGATGGTGACCGGGCCCATACCGAGGAAGCCGAACGCCACGAGGCCGAACGCGAAGATCGGGGCGGCGAAGGCGAACTTGCCGGGCAACAGCGCGAGCAGCGCCGGGTTTTGCGAGAAGTGGTAGGAGGTCCACATCAGCAGCATGATGATGAGGCCCATCCAGAACGCGGAGAAGTTGCCCGCGACGAAGCCGGAGAGGATGTTCAGCGAGGCGCCGCCGTGCTTGGAGCAGTTGGTCACTTCCTTGACGTGGCGGCTGTTGGTGCTGACGAAGATCTTGGTAAACTCCGG
The DNA here is from genome assembly GCA_019634575.1 of Candidatus Didemnitutus sp. NCBI lineage: Bacteria > Pseudomonadati > Verrucomicrobiota > Opitutia > Opitutales > Opitutaceae > Candidatus Didemnitutus > Candidatus Didemnitutus sp. The sequence goes on along the minus strand of JAHCAY010000001.1, from coordinate 2,318,567 downwards.
GATGAGCGCGCCGGCGATCGTGCCGCAGCTGATGATGACGGAGAGGACCCACCAGAGGTCGCCCTGGACGCCGCCGCTCTGGTGCGCGAGCAGGAAGTAGGAGGCGAGGAACGTGATGCCGATCGAGACGGCGGACGTGATCCAGACGAGGTGCGTGAGCGGCGCCTCGAAATCGAAGTCCTTCTGCGCGCCGTATTTCGCCTTCGAGATGATTTCGTTGAGGAAATAAGAGACGAGCGACGTGACGATCATCAGCGCGCGCATGGCGAAGAGCCAGATGACGAGGATGGCGCAGAGCGACGAGCTGGCGGCGAGCGCGAGGGCGAGGAACGCGACGAGCGCGACGCCGGTGACGCCGTAGGTTTCGAAACCGTCGGCGGTCGGCCCGACGCTGTCGCCGGCGTTGTCACCGGTGCAGTCGGCGATGACGCCGGGGTTCTTGGGGTCGTCTTCGGGGAGCTTGAAGACGATCTTCATCAGGTCGGAGCCGATGTCGGCGATCTTGGTGAAGATGCCGCCGCAGATGCGCAGCACGGAGGCACCGAGCGACTCGCCGATGGCGAAGCCGATGAAGCACGGTCCGACCAGCTCGCGCGGCAGGAACACCAGAATGCAGATCATGAAGAACAGCTCCACGCAGACGAGGAGCAGGCCGACGCTCATGCCCGAGCGCAGCGGAATGAAGAGGGTGGCGAGCGGATTGCCTTGGAGGGCGGAGAAGGCGGCGCGGCTGTTCGCCACGGTGTTGATGCGGATGCCGAACCACGCGACGCCGTAGCTGCCGAGGATGCCGAGCACCGAGGCGAGCAGGATGACGACGACGTGGAAGGGCGTGTTGTGCGACAGGAAGCCGAAGTAGTAGACCATGCACGCTGCGATCAGAATCCAAAGGATCGCGAGGAACTTGCCCTGCGTGAAGAGGTAGGTCTTGCACGTCTCCCAGATGGTGTTCGACACGCTGCCCATCGAGGCGTGCACCGGCAGCGCTTTTGTCTGCGCGTATTGCACGAGGCCGAAGGCCGCGCCGATGACGCACAGCACGATGCCGAGATACATTAGCGTCAGGCCGCTCATGCCGCCAAGTCCGTCGAAGTGGACCTGCGTCAGGTCCGGAATCTTGATGTCAGCTTCACTGGCAAATGAAGAAACAGCGGACGCGAGCGTGGCGAGGGCCAGCACGGTCCGCTTGCGGAGGTGTGTGTTCAGCATAGCGATGGGGTGGGGTTGAAGTGGCCGGACGTTGCCAAAGCGATATGACGCAAGCCAGAGCAAACTCCGTCAACGCGGAGGAACCATTGACCTGTTAGCCGGTTTAATTTTCGTTTTTCCAAGGGTTAATCCGCAACATGCCGCTCCTCGCCATCCGCGATCTCGTGAAAAGCTACCCGCGCGGCGGCGCGCGCGGCGAAAATGGCGCGAGCGCCAGATCCACCGTCGTCGATGTGGCGGCGTTCGCGCTCGAGGCGGGCGAACAGCGCGCGCTGCGCGGCGAAAGTGGCACGGGCAAGACCACGTTTCTCAATCTCATCGCCGGCATCCTCGCGCCCGATTCCGGTCATCTCACGCTCGACGATCGCGACCTCGCGGAGCTCGGCGAGGCGGGCCGCGACCGGCTGCGCGCCGAGACGATCGGCTACATTTTCCAGACGTTCAACCTGCTCCAGGGCCACACCGTGCTCGAGAACGTGGAGCTCGGCATGGCGTTCGGGCGCGGCGTCGATCGCGCGCGCGCTGAGGCGCTGCTGCGGCGCGTGGGGCTCGGCGAGCGGCTGCATCATTTTCCCCGTCAACTTTCCACCGGCCAACAGCAGCGCGTGGCGGTCGCCCGCGCGCTGGCGAACCACCCGAAGCTCGTCCTCGCCGATGAGCCGACCGGCAACCTCGACGCGCGCAACAGCCGCGAGGCGCTGGCGATCATTCGCGAAGTCTGCCGCGAGAACGGCGCTGCGCTCCTCCTCGTCAGCCACGACGAGACCGTGCTCGCGCAATTCGACGACGTGCAGGATTTCCGCGCCCTGAACCGGGCGGCGCCCCAAACCTGATGGGCACAAGAAACACACCGTGGCCAAAGGTGGGCGTCGTCGTCCCTGACGACGCCAAGGATTCGCGCCCACTGAAACCCCTTCGCGTCGCCGCCGGGGACGTCGGCGACCACCTCAGCCAGCGCCAATCGAGAATCGAAAATCGGAAATCGAAAACCTCGTGATCTGGAACCTCATCTACCGCTCGCTCCGCCAGCACGCGCTCTCGACGCTCGTGACCGCCGGCAGCATCGCGCTCGCCGCGGGGCTGCTGCTGACCGTGTGGGTGGTGAAGACGCAGTCGCAGGCCACGTTCGCCAACACGAATTCCGGCTTCGATGCCGTGCTCGGCGCGCGCGGCTCGAAGCTCCAGCTCGTGCTCAACGCCATCTTCCACCTCGAGGCGTCGCCGGGCAACCTCTCGGCCGCCGACGTCGAGGCCGTGCGCCGTCACCCGGCGATCAAGACCGCCATCCCGCTCGCCGTCGGCGACAACTACTACGGCTGGCGCATCGTCGGCACGACGCCGCAGTTTTTCGACATCGAGTTCGCGCCGGGCAAGAAATACGCCGTGCTCCCCGGCGGCCGCCTCTTCGAGAACGGCAAACGCGAAGCCGTCGTCGGCGCGCTCGCCGCGCGCAAACTCGGCGTGAAGGTCGGCGACACCTTCCAGCCTTACCACGGCCTGTCCTTCGATGCGGCGGCGAAGCACGAGGAGGTCTACACCATCACCGGCCTGCTCGCGCCGACCGGCACGCCGGTCGATCGCGTGCTGTGGATTCCGCTCGCCGGCGTGCAGACGATGGCCGGCCACGATCCGCGCACGGCGAGCGACGTCAGCGCCGTGCTCATCCAGCTCCGCGCGCCCTCGGCCGGTGTCATGCTCGACATGATGATCAACAAACAGGGCAACAAGATGACCTTCGCTTATCCGATCGGCAGCATCGTCGCCGACCTCTTCAACAAGATCAGCTGGGTCGATCAGGTGCTCACGCTCGTGGCGTGGCTCGTCGCCGTCGTCGCGGCGGGCTCGGTGCTCGTGAGCATCTACAACTCCATGAGCGCGCGGCAGCGCGACATCGCGATCCTCCGCGCGCTCGGCGCGCGGCGCCGCACGGTGTTCGGCGCGGTGGTCGGCGAGGCGGCCGCGATCGGGTTGCTCGGCGCAGCGCTCGGCTTCGCGGCGTTCGCCGGGTTGGCTTACGGCGTGGCGTCGGTGATCCAGACGCAGACGGGCGTCGTGCTCGAGCCGTTCCGCTGGAATCCGGTTTTCTGGTGGGGACCCGCGACACTCGTCGCGCTCGCGATGCTCGGCGGCCTGCTGCCGGCGTGGAAGGCCTACCGTGTCCCCGTGGCGGAGACCATTGCGCCGGTCTCCTGAGGCACCGCTTTTCTTTTTCCGCCATGCAAAGACTCATCGTGTTCCTGACCCTTCTCGCGACGGTGGCCTTCGCCAAGGAGGCGCATCATCAGCACGTCGCGCCGCATGGCGGCACGCTGGTGGAAGTGGGCGAGCATCAGTTCGCGCTCGAGTTCGTGCGCGATGCCGCAGCCGGCACGCTCACGCTCTACATCCTCGATGCGCACGCGGAGAACTTCGTGCGCCTGCCGGCGAAATCGATCGAGGTGGCGATCGAGGTGAAGGGCCGCGCGGAGAAGCTCTCCCTCGCCGCCGTCGCCAACGAGCTTTCCGGCGAAACGGTCGGTGACACGTCGCAGTTCACCGCTTCGGCCGAGTGGCTGAAACGCGAGGGCGAGTTTGCGGGCAAGATTGCGGCGCTCGAGATCCGCGGCGCGGCGTTCAAGGACGTCGCGGTCACTTTCCCCGTGAACAAGGATCACGACGAGGACTGAGCGCGCGGATGTCGCTCAGGAGCAATACGGCGTCGTGGCCCGACGCGGCGGCGAGTGGGGGCTCGGCCGCTGGGACGAGGCGTGGATGTTTTGGTGCAAGGGCCGCTCATGCCGCCGGTAGCGCTGACGGATTTTGGAGTGCGCTGAGACGCCCCCAAACCTTTTGACGTGCCGTGGAAACGGCCTACTTTGCGCGGCGATGAAGGCTGCCACGAAACTTCTGTTGCTCACCTTGGCTTGCGGCGCGCTCACCTTGCGCGGCGCGGAGGCCGCCGCGAAATCCGCGGACGGCGAAAAAAAGGAGTTCGAGCGCGTGGAGTTTTCCCTGCTCGGCGCGTTCAACTACGTGCCGCCCGGCTACGAGACCGCGAGCACGCCCGACGGCAAGGCCGCGGCCGACGCGAAGCCGAAGGACCAGATCCCGGACTTCGTGCGCAAGCTCGACGCGAAGAAGGTCGCGATCACGGGCTTCATGCTGCCGACGAAATTCAAGGACGGCAAAGTGACGGAGTTTCTCCTGATGAAGGACCAGAGCTCGTGCTGCTTCGGCGTGATGCCGCGCATCAACGAGTGGGTGACGGTGAAGATGGCCAGTGGTGGCATCCCGCCGCTCATGGACACGCCGATCACGCTCGTGGGAAAACTGAAGGTCGGCGAGGTGTTCGAGGAAGGCTATCTCTCCGCGATCTACCAACTCGACGGCGAGCGCCTGCTCGAGGCGAAGAGCTGAGCCGCCTCTCCCGATCCGCGCCGTGCAGACGACCTCCCGACTGCCGTGCGTGGAACTGCGCGGGCACATCCGTCGCTACCTGATCGTCCGGCACGAGGCCGCTTGTGCGGATGCGCATTTGCCGGAAACCGGTGTGCTCAGCGCGTTCGTGTTGCGCGGGGAATGCCGGCTCGGCGGCCGCGAGCCGGTCGCGGCGGCGAGCGTGACCGGGATCACGCCGACGCTGCGCCGGCACACGCACCTGGCGGGCAACGCAGTCGCGATCGTGGCCTTCACCCCGGCCGGTGCTGCGGCGTGGGGTCGCACGCCGCTGGAGGAAATCGCCGGGCGCACGGTCCCGCTCGACGAGTGGGATGGCGCCCATCGCGATTGGCAGGCGGAAGTGGAGCGGCTCCGCGCAGAACCGAACGACGCCCGCCGGTTCGATCGGTTGGATGATATCTTCCGCGCCGTGCTGACTGCGCCGATCGATCCGCTGCTGGCGGCGGCGACCGCTTGGCTTGCCGCGCGGCCGGGTGAGGCACGCGTGGCGGAATTGGTGCGGCACATCGGCCTGAGCCAGAGCGCACTGGAGCGCCGCTTCCGCCGCGGTGTGGGCGCGACGCCGAAAACTTTTGCGCGCCTCGTGCGTTTCCGTGCGGCGGCAGCCTGCGCGGGTGCGGCGGCAGGCGAGCTCACCACGGTCGCGCACGCGGCCGGCTACGCCGATCAGGCGCACTTCACGCGGGAATGCCAGCGCATCACGGGCGCGCCGCCCTCGCGATTTTTCGCGGAGAACTGAGCGCGCGGAGCGGCGCCGAATTTCTTCAAGCGCCGGAGTCGCGCCGACGCTAGAGTGGGGCATGTCCGCGCCCTCGCGCCTCGCCTTGTTGGGACTGCTCCTGATCGGGACCTTCGTGCCGCTGTCGGGCGCTGACGCCATCGCTCCCATGAAAACCTTCGTCATCATCTTTCGCCAGTCGCCGCGCGAGTTCAGCGAGGCCGACCTCGCGCAACGCCAACGCGAAGTCTCCGCGTGGGCCGCGCGCGAGAACGCTGCCGGGCGTCAGCTCGAGCCGCGCATCCTCGAGCCGGAGGTCGCGCGGCCGCTGCCGGGAGCTTCCGGCGTGAGCGAGTCGGAGTGGCCGATCACGGCGCTGCTTTTTTTGCGCGCGACCGATCTCGAGGACGCCGCGCGGGTGGCGGCGGCGCATCCGGCGGTGCATTTCGGCGCGAGTGTGGAAGTGCGCGCGTGGCAGCCGCCGAAGCTCCCGCGTCCCGCGACATGACGGAACCGTTCGCGGCGCCGCACGGTCCGCGCCGACGCGCCCGTTGCAAGAACAAGGAAACGCGAGCGACCGCGCGGTCGACGCGACATGCCGCGCCGGCCGGTCCGGCTCAGCGCGCGATGTCGCGCTGGGTGAGAATCTTGAAGCCGCGGCGGTTGAGCGTCTGCGCGGCGAGCTCGAGGTCCTCGACGTTGAGGATGAGGCCGCACTTGGCGCGCGGGCGCGAGACGAACGAGTAGACGTAGTGGATGTTCATCTCCGCGTCGTGGAACGAGCGGAAGATTTCCTGCAGCTTCGATTCGTCGACGAATTCGACCGCGAGCACCTGGCACTCGGTGAAATAAAAATTGTTCACCGCGAGCAGCTCGCGCGCTCGCTCGGGATCGTCGACCACCATGCGGTCGATGGCGCAGTCGGTGGTGTCGAGCGTCGTCATCGCCATGATGTGGACGTTGTGCTTCGCGAGCATGGCCGTGAGCTCGTGGAGGCGGCCGACGCGGTTTTCGATGAAGACCGAAAATTGAATGACCGGGTCGAGGGCGACCGTGGTTTCCATTTCTTCCATGGCGAGGCGGACCGTAGCGCACGGGAGAAAGGGGTCAACTGGCTTAAAGCCGACGCGCGGCGGCGAGGATGCAGGTGCGGCGCTGCTGGCGGAAAAATTAGGCGCGTGAAAGATTCGCGGGCGCGGCTGGCAGGATTAGGCGCGCCGCGAGGCTTGAGTGCCGCGCGGATGCGCGCGTAGCGTGGGTGCGATGTCGCCGTCCGATCAACATGCCCGCACCGCGCGCCGCGCCGAGGATGGCGCGCGACTGGTGTTGCGCGGCATCGCGCTGAACGCCGCGCTCGCGGCGGTGAAATTAGCCGGCGGTGTCTTCGGACACACCTACGCGCTCATCGCCGATGCGGCGGAGTCGATGCTGGACATCCTGACCTCGGTGCTGGTGTGGGCGGGTTTTCGCGTGGCGGCACGGCCGCCGGATGCGAATCATCCCTACGGCCACGGCAAGGCCGAGGCACTGGCGGCGCTGGTGGTGGCGTTGTTCGTGTTCGCGATGGCCATCTTCGTCGGCTTGCAGGCGGTGCACGAGATCCGCACGCCGCACCAGGCGCCGGAATGGTGGACGCTCGTGGTGCTCGCCGGCGTGGTGGTGACGAAGGTCTGGTTTTCGCGCCGCATGGGCGCGGTGGGCGAGGAGGTGGGCAGCACGGCGCTCGGCGTCGAGGCGATGCACCACTACTCCGACGCACTGACTTCGGGCGCGGCGTTCGTCGGCATCGCGATCGCGCTGTGGGGCGGCAAGGGCTGGGAGACGGCGGACGATTGGGCGGCGCTGTTTGCGTGCGTCGTGATCGCGTTCAACGGTTTCAACATGAGCGGCAAGGCGCTCGGCGACATCATGGACACGGCGGTGTCGGCGCAGTTCGAGGGCGAGGTGCGCGAGATCGCCGCGGCAGTGCCCGGCGTGCTCGCGTTGCACAAGGTGCGCGTGCGCAAGAGCGGCCTCAGCCACCTCGTGGACATCCAGGTGCGCGTCGACGGCGAGATTCCCGTGCGCGAGGGTCACGATATTGCGCACGCGGTGAAAGACGCGCTCGTCGCCTCCGCGCCGCACGCGATCAGCGACGTGACCGTGCACGTCGAGCCGATGAAGTGAGCCCGCGGAGAATGTAACCTAATAGGTTACATTTCGACCGGGCCGCGGCTCGCGCGGCGCGTGGCGGCGCTCAGGGGGTCTGGGCGGCGGGCGCGGCGGGGAATTCCGGATCGCGGATGTTTCCCTTCATTGTGAGCCACGGACGGACGTCGGCGATGAGGCGCTGGTCCTGCACGAGCGGATCGGACGCGACGAGCTCCTTTGCTTCGTCGAGCGAGGCGCATTTGAAGATGAAAATGCCGCGCCAGTCGCCGCGGTCCATCATCGGGCCGGCGACGAGGAGTTTGCCGCTGTCGGCGAGGCGTTGGATGTTGGCCATGTGCGCGGCCTGGCCGGCGGCGAGTTCCTCTTTCGTGCCTTTGCCCGCGTTCGGGCCGCGGGTGAGCAGGCAGAAGTAATAGACCGTCATGTTCGGCGGCAGCTGCGGAGCCGGGGCGGGTGCAGATTTTTCCTGGGCGCGGACGAGCGGTGCGAAAGCGAGCGCCGCGACGAGAAACAGCGGGGTGAGTTTCATGGCGCGCGAGTGTGCGTGACGACGACCGCGAGGCGAGTCCTCAAAAGGAGACGCGCGAGCGGCGCCTGGGCGCGGCGATGACACGCCATGACACGCCGCCCACAACGCGCGCGCACTCCGCATCAACTCATGCGCGGCGGCGGACTCCTGCGTGGCGCATGCTGGGTGCGTGCAACGCACAGCGTGCAGACGCAGGGCGTGAACGGTCGCGGGCGAAACATACGCCCGCGCTGGGCGTAGCTTTGCACCTGAAAGGGACCTGAATTCCACGCGGAAATTCGCTCGGGAACGGGACAGCTTATGCGGGAAGAAGCGCGGGTTTAATGGCGCGATTGCACAGGCTTTCCCGTTGCTGGGGGAGGGTTGCCCCGTAGTGTCGCCGGCGCTATGAAGAACTCCCCGAAGCCGCTGAGCTCAAATCCGCACCTGATCACGTGGGTCGAAAAGATCGCCGCGCTGTGCAAGCCGGACGCAATCCACTGGGTCGATGGCTCGCAGGAAGAATACGACGCGTTGTGCGCCCAGATGGTCGCCAGCGGCACGTTCATCAAACTCAACCAGCAGAAATGGCCCGGCTGCTACCTCGCGCGTTCCGACGCCAGCGACGTCGCGCGCGTGGAAGACCGCACGTTCATCTGCTCGCTCTCGAAGGACGCGGCTGGCCCGACCAACAATTGGGTCAACCCGTTCGAGATGCGCAAGACGCTCAAGGGACTCTTCGACGGCTGCATGAAGGGGCGCACGATGTATGTGCTGCCTTACAGCATGGGCCCGATCGGCTCGCCGATGTCGCAGATCGGCGTCGAGCTCACCGACTCGCCCTACGTCGTCGTGAACATGCGCATCATGGCGCGCATCGGCGCGGAGGTGTTCAAGCTCATCGACAAGGATTTCAAGCGCGTCGTCCCCTGCGTGCACTCCGTCGGCGCCCCGCTCGCGCCCGGCCAGAAGGACGTCGTGTGGCCGTGCAACAAGGAGAAGTATATCGTCCACTTCCCCGAGACGCGCGAGATCTGGTCCTTCGGTTCCGGTTACGGCGGCAACGCGCTGCTCGGCAAAAAGTGTTTCGCGCTCCGCATCGCCTCGGCGATGGCGCGTGACGAAGGCTGGATGGCCGAACACATGCTCATCCTCGGCGTCGAGAACCCGAAGGGCGAGAAGACCTACGTCGCGGCCGCGTTCCCGTCGGCCTGCGGCAAGACGAACTTCGCGATGCTGATCCCGCCGCCGCACTTCCAGCAGCAAGGCTGGAAGGTGTGGACCGTCGGCGACGACATTGCGTGGATCAAACCCGACGCGCAGGGCCGCCTGCGCGCGATCAATCCGGAAGCCGGCTTCTTCGGCGTCGCGCCCGGCACGGGCAACCACACCAACCCGAACGCCATGAAGGCGCTCGCGAAGAACACCATCTTCACCAACGTCGCCCTCACCGACGACGGCGGCGTGTGGTGGGAAGGCATGACCAAGGAAGCGCCCGCGCACGCCATCGACTGGAAGGGCAACGACTGGACGCCCGCGCTCGCGAAGGAGAAGGGCGTCACCGCCGCGCACGCCAACGCGCGCTTCACCGCGCCGGCCAAGCAGTGCCCGACGATCGACCCGGCTTGGGAAGATCCCGAGGGCGTGCCGATCCACGCCATCATCTTCGGCGGCCGTCGCGCGACGACGATGCCGCTCGTGTTCCAGGCGTTCAACTGGTCTAGCGGCGTCTACATCGGCGCAACGATGGGCTCCGAGATGACCGCCGCCGCTGCCGGCACGATCGGCAAGGTCCGCCGCGACCCGATGGCGATGCTGCCGTTCTGCGGCTACAACATGGGCGACTACTTCCGCCACTGGATCAACATGCAGAAGGGCCTCAGCGAGACCCCGCGCGTGTTCCACGTGAACTGGTTCCGCAAGGACGCCGAGGGCAAATTCATGTGGCCCGGCTTCTCGGAAAACATGCGCGTCCTCAAGTGGATCGTCGACCGCGTGCGCGCGGGCGGCAAAGCCAAGGAGACGCCGATCGGCTGGGTGCCGCGCTACCGCGACATCGAGTGGGACGGCATGGACTTCCCGGAGGCGAAGTTCGACGAGCTGCAGAAGTTCGACAAGGAAGCGTGGAAGGCCGAAGTGCTCGGCCAGGGCGAGCTCTTCTTCGATCTGCACGCCACGCTGCCGAAGGAACTGATCTTCGAGCGCGAACTGCTCATGTGCCGCATGGGCTGAGCGACCCACACGCGTTTCCTCCCTCACGAAGCCGGGCACACCGCCCGGCTTTTTCTTTGTCCGCCGCGCTCCGCCGGGCGCGGATACGACTTGGCGTGTTCTCGCCGGCGTGCGCTCCCCGGGTGCCGAAGTGTTCGCCCGGGGAGCCGCCCGCGCACTGCGGTGGATGACCGTTCGCCAGGACGCGTTTGCCGAAACAATCCGTTTGGGCACGGTCTCAACCCGATGCGCTCTTCGATCCTGTTTTTCCTTGGTGCGATCTGGCTCGCGTTCGCGGCGCGGGCGGACGAGCCGATGGCAACGCCCCCGGCGGACGATCCATTCGCCGGCACGCCCGGTCCGCTGGCCGAGGCGGTGCGCGGGTTCGCGAAGGATGCGAACCGCTGGGCCTTCACCGAGGACTACATCGAGTTCGACAAGAAGGGCGCGGTGAAATCCCGCCGTCGTGCGCGTTTCGACCCGTCGCAGCACTATGATGTCCAGTGGACGATGCTCGAAAAGGACGGCCGCGCTGCGACGGAGGCGGAGCAGACGAAATTCCGCAAGGCGCGCGCGAAAGAGGCCCAGCGTGGTCGGAAGACGCTCGGCGAACTGCTCGATCTGGCGCGCGCGACGGAGCTGGCGGGCGCGGCCGACGCGACGGTGATCGTCTACGAAGTGCCGTTGCACAAGCTGGAGGACTCGAAGTTTCCGCCGGAGAAATTCCAGGCCTTCGTCCGCGTGACGCGCGCCGATCATCAGTTGAAGAGCGTCGAAGTGCGCCTGCGGGAGAAACTGCGCGTGGCGCTCGTGGTGGGATTGAAGGCCGCCGAGGGCCGGCTCGATTTCGAGCGCGTGTTGCCCGAGGCGGGACCGGCGGTGACGAAGGTCGTCGCGACCGGTTCGGCGTCGGTGTTCTTCGTGCCGCTCAACGCGCATGTCGAGATCACGCGGTCGGAACAGAAGCGCGTGACGCCCTACGATGATCGTTTCGTAGTGAAGCCGGGCCCGCTGCGGACGATCGATTTCTGAAGTCCGGCAGTTCAGCCGACCGCGCTGCGCGCGATCGTGATCGCCGAGAAGGCGAAGAGCGCCACCATCGCGAGCGCAAACGCCGCCCGCACGAACGTGCTGACGATGAATCCGAGCGCGGCGCCGAGGCCGGACTTGAGGGCGTCGCGGTCGGTGCGTTTGCCGAGCAGCTTTTCCGCGGCGACCGCGCCGAGGATCGTGGCGAGCAGCAGCGCCGGCAGGGAGAAGAACATGCCGACCATCGCGCCACCGCCGGCGCCGGTCATGCCCCATTTCGAGCCGCCGAAGAGTCGCGCGCCGAGGAGCGTGCAGGCGAAGTCCGCTGCGATGGAGAGCAGCCAGAACACGCCGATCCACACGACGGCGGCGGTGCTGACGCTCGCGGGCAGGAGGAATTTGTGCAGCAGCACGCCGCCGAAGATGAGCGTGGTGCCCGGCAGCATCGGCACGACGGAGCCGACGAGGCCGGCGAGCAGCAGCAGCACGGTGAGCGTCCAGATCGCGTAATCCACGACGAGGAAGGTGCGCGCGGGCGTGGCCAAAGCAAATGCCACGTGCGTGGACGGAAAGATCGTGCGCGATTCCATTGCGGGCCTGAGCAGGAAGTGGCGCGGGCTTCCCGCCGGCCTCGAAGTTCTTTGCCGGCTGGAAACCTGTGCTACGCCGGCCCGGTGCGGTTCTGCCGCATCCGACAGTAAGACGAACAACGTTGTTGTGTCGCGCGAGGCGGCCCGCACGCTCCCGGCCCGATGCCTGCCCCGATACCCCACCACGATGCGGTGCATAGCGAAGCGTTTCTCCATACGCTGATGCGCCGCCAACTAAAGTTGTCCATTGTCTGTGCCGCGGCCTTTCTGGTCGTGTTGTTCGGTCTCCCGCTCGCCAACTATTTCGCGCCGCAGCTGATGGCGACGCGCATTGCGGGTTTCACGCTGAGCTGGCTGCTGCTGGGCGTGCTGTTCTTCCCGGCGGTGTGGGGCATTTCCTGGTTCTTCATCCGGCGCTCGATCTGGCTCGAGCAGGATGAAGTGGAGCAGGTGAAAAAGGGGAGGGCCGAACAATGAGTGCGCTGCCTCTTTTCCTCGCCGCCGGTGGCGGCTCGTTCGGCGACGTGCTCGGTGGCGCCGATCCTTGGATCCTCGTGTTCTCGCTCAGCACGGTGGCGGTGACGATTTGGATGGGCTTCCGCTCGGCAAGGACATCGAAGACCGCGAGCGATTTCTTCGTGGCGGGACGGTCGGTGTCGGTCGGGTGGAACGCCTCGGCGATTTCCGGCGAGTATCTCTCGGCGGCGTCGTTCATGGGCATCGCGGGCATGGTGATGTCGAGCGGCTACGACGCGCTGTGGTATCCGGTGTGTTACGCCTGCGGCTATTTGTTTTTGCTGCTGTTCATCGCGGGCCCGTTGCGGCGCTTCGGCGCCTATACGATTCCGGATTTCGCGGAAGGCCGGTTCGACTCGCCGCTGTTCCGGAAAATCGCGGTGTGCTTCGTGCTGTTCATCGGATTTTTCTACACGATGCCGCAGATGAAGGGCGCGGGCACGACGCTGGCCTACATTTTCCCCGGTCTGCCTTACTGGGTCGGCGTCGTGGCGGTGGGCGCGGTGATCACGCTGAACGTCGCGCTCGGCGGCATGAAGGGCATCACGCTGGTGCAGGCGTTCCAGTATTGGATGAAGATGTTCGCGATCAGCGTGCCGGTGTTCGTGCTGATGTCGGTTTACGGCTTCTATGGTGCGCACGTCGGAGCGAATGACGGGCGCGCGCTCGCGGCAGCGAAGGATGCCGCGCCGATCGTGCAGACGGTCGAACGCAAGCCGCTCGTCGAAAAAGCTCCCGCCGACACGGCGTGGGTGTCGCCGTTCGGGCCGCTGACGACGAAGGCGGCGAAGGCGGCGGGGCTGAACGCCGAGCAGGCGCGGCCGTATTCGTTGCTCTACACTTACTCGCTCATCATCGCGCTCGTGTGCGGCACGGCGGGGCTGCCGCACATCCTGGTGCGGTTCTACACCAATCCCGACGGCGTGGCGGCGAAGCGCACGACGATGTGGGTGATGATTCTGATCGGCATTTTCTACGTGTTTCCGCCGGTGTTCGGCGTGATCGGGCGCAACTTGCTGCCGGAGCTCTACGCCGGCGCGGGTGCGAAGGGCACGGACAAGATCGTGCTCGAGTTGCCGCGCGCGGTCGGCGGCGTGTGGGGCAGCGTGCTGAGCGGCATCACGTGCGCGGGCGCGTTCGCGGCGTTCATGAGCACGTTCAGCGGGTTGCTCGTCTCGATGACCGGCGCGCTGGCGCACGATGTCTACGGGCGCATGCTGAAGCCGCAGGCGACGGCGGAGGAGCGGTTGCGGATGTTCAAGATCGCGGCGGTGGCGATCGGTGCGGTGGCGATCGGGCTCGGGTGTTTCGTGGAGCCGCTCGAGATCAACTTCATGGTCGGCCAGGCGTTCGCGATCGCGGCGGCGAGCTATTTTCCGCTGTTGTTCATGAGCGTGTGGTGGCGCGGCATGACGATGACGGGTGCGGCGACGGGCATGTTGACGGGCGGCTTGTGCGCGCTCGTGGCTGCGGCGGTCGTCAACGTCAGCAGCCTCGCGCTGGACAAGGGTCCGATGGGAAAAATCTTCGCGGGCTTCGCGCCGATGAATGCATTTTGGAAAGAGCATCCGCTGCTCCGCATCCTCTGCGAACAGCCGGCGATCTGGACGGTGCCGCTGGCGATCGGGCTGATGATTGTGGTGTCGAAACTCACGGCCGCCAAGGTGCCGGGCGACATCCGCATGAAGATGCTCGTGCTGCACGCGCCGGAGTCGCTGGGCCTGAAAAACGAATACATCCAGGAGCACACGGCCGGTGCGGGGCATTGAGCGGGATGCGGCTTGCGCCGCGGTGGCGCGGGCCGTTTTCTCGACCGGATGAAACGCTGGCTCGGCGACTGGTTCCGGACGGTCGGCGCGTGGTGGTGGTGGAACGCGCGCAAGACGGTCTTCGTCGCGCGCGGGCGCAAGGGGCATTGTCCGTGTCACAATCCGAGCGATTCCGGCTCGGGCGGCGACGTGCGGTGCGATGCGGTGATTTTCTGGGCGAAACCGGAGCGGTTTCAGCGGCGGGTGTGCCCGCTGCTGACGAAGAGCGCGAAGGGCGAGTGGGTGTGCAGCGTGCCGCCGGCGCAGGTGCGGCCGTATTGGGGGCGCGTGTTCGCGAGTCACGCGACGGCGGGCATCGCGGTCGTGCTCATCGCGGGCGGGCTCACGTGGGGAGGCATGCGCCTGGTGGGCTATCGGGTGACTTTGCGGCAAGTTTTCTGGCCGCGCGCTTGGAGCGAGTTGAAACAGGTGCGGTCGGACCTGTTTCGCGATAAGGCCGAGGCGGCGCTGGTGGCCGGGCAGCCGCGGGAGGCGATCGCGAATCTGCTGGTGGCGCGGCAACTGAATCCGGGCGACTACGCGAGCGGCATGATGCTCGCGCAGTTGCTGCAGTTGATCCAGCCGGAGACGGTCGACGGATTTTATCGGCAGATGTTCCGCCAGCACCCGGAGCACGCGAACGAGATCGCGCGGATCTGGTGCCGGAGCATGCTGGCGCGCGGACAGATGGCGGGAGTGGCGGCACTGGCGCAGCTGCAGTTGGTAATGGAGCCCGGCGCGTCGGCGGCGTGGGCGCACGCGTTGCTCACGGCGGCGCGATGGGAGCGAAATTGGGATCTGCTGACGAAGGTGGCGAACGACCCCAAGATGCCGGCGATGGCGCGCGAAGTGTGCGCGTTGGAGGCGCAGATACGGCGCGGCGACGCGGCCGCGGCGCGAGCGGCGCTGGCGGCGGCGGGGCGGCCGGGTTCGCCGTATGCGACGATGCAGCGGGTCGAGCGGCTGATCGAATTCGGCGACACGTTCGAGGCGCTGGATCTGTTGCGGCTGTCGCGGGCGAGTCTCTCCGGCCGGGATGTGGCGCGGCTGACCTTGGCGGCCCATGCGGTGGGGAGGAATCCGGCGTCGTTGCAGCGCGAAGTGTCGGCGTTGATCGGCGCGCGTGGTGACGATGGCGCGGCGGGCGTCGCGATCGTGGGGCAGCATCTCATCCGCTATCCGAATGCGGCGTTGCTGGAGCAGGTGCGGGCGGCGTGCCTGCGGCTGCCGGCGACGGCGGCGCGCGACGAGGCGGCGGCGGCGGTCTTTTGCGCGGCGGCGCTGGCAGGGCAGGCGGACGCGTTGCCGGAGTTGCGGAAGTTGTTTTCGGGGGAGAGTTCGACGAGTCTCGTCGCGCAGCAGAAAATCGAGGAGAGATTGCGCGGGAAAGGGTGGTCGCCGCTGTTCCTGCTGTCGGTGGTGCGGACGGTATCGGCGGATTTGAATTACGCGGTGTTGGAACGGATGATGGCGGATCGACCGGCGGTGCCGCCGCCCGCGGTGAAGAAAAAATAAAAAAGGCACGGCGCGGGCCGTGCCTTGGGAGAGAGGAAGCGGAGGCGAGTTACTTGGTGGTGAACTCGCGCTGGCCGAGGAGCTGGGTGCCGCCGCCCGATTTCGGACGGTAGATTTCGATCCGGTAGCGGTGTTTGCCGGAAGCGGTGGCGAAGTTCAGCGTGTAGTCGTTGCCGTTCTTGATGGTGTAGGTCGAGCTGCTCGCGGAGTCGCCGTAGGCGTAGAGGCGCGGCGTGCCCGAGGAGCCGTTCGAGTAGACTTCCGAAACGGAGACGACCACGGTGCGATCGACGGTGGTGTAGGAGGAGCGGTAACTGTAGCTGTCGCAGCCAGAGTAGTTGCGATCGCAGCCGTAGTAATTGCGGTCGCAGTCGTTGTCGCGCCAGTGGCAATCGTCGTCGTCGTCACGCGAACGGCATTCGCGGCAGGCGACTTCGAATTTGATGCCGACGCTGGCGCCGCCCTTGTAGGTGGTGCATCCGGAGGTGGGGGCGATCCAGTTGACGCTGCACGTGACCTGCGGGGGCTGGGTTTCCTTCACCTTGAAGGTCACGGAAGTCGAGGCGACGGAGTTGCCGCTCTTGGCCGTGGCGGACAGGGTATAGGTGCCAGCGGTGGTGATGGAGAACGTGCCGGTGCCAGTGGCGGTCTGGGTGCCGATGCCCGTGACCGTGGCGGTGATCGGCGAACCGTTCAGCGTGCCCGTGAGGGAGCTGATGGTGAATCCGGTGCCGGCCACGCCGGTATAGGAGAACGGAACGAGGGTGGGGCCGGAGCCGGCGACGCGGGTGTAGACGGCGCAGTTATCCGGCGAGTTGATCCGGATGCAGGGGCGCGGGGCGTTGACGGCCGAGGTGACGGTGAAGGTCGTGCGCGCGGTCGCCGTGCCGTAGTCGTCGGTGCCGGTGACGACGAGCTCGTAGGAGCCGGCGGTCGTGAGCGAGAAGTTACCGGTGCCGGTGGCGTCGAGGGTGCCGATGCCGGCGGGGGTGAACGTGACGGGTTGGCCGTTCAGGGTGGCGGTGAGCGTCCGAATGCCGCCATAGAAGCTGTGGCCGCTGAAGGAATAGGGCACGCTGAGCGGGCCGGAGGCGGGGAGCGCGTAAGTGCTGCCGTTGACGGGGGACGCGATGGCGACAGTCGGGGGCGGAACGGAAAGGACGACGGTGAAGTCGCTGACGTCGGTGGCGGTGCCTTCGTCGTTGGTGGCGCGCGCGGTGATCGTGTAGGTGCCGGGAGCGGTGATGTTGACCGAGCCGGTCGCGGTGACGGAGCCGTCGGCGTTCGTGACCTGCTGCAGCGGGGCGATGGAGATGCCGTTCACGTCGCCGACAACGGTGCGCAGGGGAGAGACGGCGGGTGCGTTCGCCACGAAGGTGATCGGGACCTGGAGGCCGACGACGGGATTGTAGGTAAACTGGGCGTTCGCGACCGGGGCGGTAATTTCAACGGTGGGAGGGCCGGGAGGCGGCGGGGCGGGGTAGATCGTGGCGTTGAGGAAGCCGCCCAAATCCTGCGTGCCGATGGGCCAGCCCGGGGTGAGGAATTTATAGGCGTAGAGGCCGCCGGGGACGCCGTCGGGGAAGGCGAGGTCGACGCGGGCGAGGATGGTTTGGCCCGGGCCGGTGAAGGTCAGTGTCGAGGGGTTGAACGAAACATAGCTCAAGGCGACCGTGTCAGGGATGCCTGCCGGCTGATTGAGCATGCTGAAAACCGGGGTGATCGAAGTCGACGAGCCTTCGGGGACGTTCGACGGCGATGTGATGGCGACGTAGACTGTGCGGGTGAGCGGTTGGTCACCTTCGACTCGGGTCAGGCCCGGGTTGTAGGTTACCTCGGGAGTGCCGGGCCCAACTTGGGCGTTGGCGCTCGCGAGTCCGGCCAGAAGCGCGAAGCAACTAAGTGCAAAACGGGGTAGATTCAGTTTCATGGGTGACCTCAGGTTTTGTCCGTGGAGGGTATGAGGTCATTTGCCCTAGCCCGGGGCAAGCTAATTTATAGGAGTTAGACCCTATCAAAATAGCTGTAAATACGGCCGTTCGACCCCAGATTGCATAATTCGGTAGGTGGTTTTCCCTATTTTCATGTGGACTCCAATGGCAGGATAGGTTTCCTTCCTGATCACACGCGACATGAGTCCAGTGCGCCCATCCCCTAGCTCCGTCGAATCGCGGTGGCGTTTGCCACGCGCCGGTCGCGTGCTTTCGGGATTCATCGCCGCGAGCGTGATGGCACTGTCGGCACTCGCGCAGACCAATGTCTATTGGGACACGAACGGCAACAGTTCCGGCGCGAGTAGCGGAACGACGGCTGCGGGCACTTGGTCGCAAAATTCCGGCAACATGTGGTCGACGAATGCGAACGGCGGCTCGACTGGCACTTGGCAAAACAGGTCGGGCAGCAACGGCATTGCTTGGTTCGCGGCGGGCACCAACGCCACGGGTTCCTACACCGTGACGGTCAACGGCACCATCAGCGGTGTGCGCGGCATCGTGTTTCAGGAAGGCACGGTCACTCTCGGCGGCAGCGGCACGCTGACGCTGAGCTCGGCACCTACGATCAATACCAACGCCAACAACGCGACCATCAGCGCAAGACTGGCGGGCTCCACCGGATTTACCAAGACCGGCAGCGGCACGCTGACGCTCAGTGGCAACAACACCTACACCGGCGGGACGACGCTCAGTGCCGGCGGCCTTGCCCTCGGCAGCGACACCGCTCTCGGCACCGGCGCGCTCACTATCGGAACCACCGGCACGATCTCGGCCACTGGTGGATCCCGTTCGCTTTCCAACAGCATTACCGCGAACTCCGACTTCACCATCGGCGGCTCGCAGGACCTCACGCTCTCCGGCGCCTTCAGCCTCGGTGGCGGCGACCGCACGATCACCGTCGATAACTCCGGCACGACCACGCTCTCCGGCGTCGTCAGCAACTCCTACTACGCGAACTTCACCAAAGCCGGTGCCGGCCGCCTCGTTCTCTCCAATTCGAACACCTACGTCGGCCCGACGCTCGTCAACGCCGGCACGCTCGCCATCACCAACGACAACGCCCTCGGCACGTCGACCTACGGCAACGTCGTGGCCAACGGCGCGACGCTCGAGCTCTCCAACAACATCTCCGTGTCCGAGGGCGATCTCACGATCACCGGCACCGGCGTCAGCGGAGCCGGCGCGATCAACAACCTTTCCGGCACGAACACGTTCACCGGCCAGATCGCCCTCGGCGGCGCCGCCACCATCAACTCCACCGCCGGCAGCCTCACGCTCGCCTCCTACACGGATCTCGGAGGCAACAATCTCACCGTCGCCGGCGCGGGCGACACGACCTTCTCCAGCC
Organism: Candidatus Didemnitutus sp.; assembly: GCA_019634575.1. Classification (NCBI taxonomy): domain Bacteria; kingdom Pseudomonadati; phylum Verrucomicrobiota; class Opitutia; order Opitutales; family Opitutaceae; genus Candidatus Didemnitutus; species Candidatus Didemnitutus sp. The sequence goes on along the minus strand of JAHCAY010000001.1, from coordinate 2,299,532 downwards.
AGATCAACAGCAGCGGCGGCGCCCTCATCAAAAACGACGCCGGCACGCTCACCCTCTCGGGCGCCAACAGCTACACTGGCGGCACCACGCTCGCCGGCGGCACGATCGTCGCCAACAACGCCAACGCCCTCGCCTACAGCGGCAACATCGCCTTCACCGGCGGCACGCTCCAATACGGCAGCGGCATCACCACCGATTGGTCTTCCCGCATCGCCAACAGCTCCGGCGCCATCGCGGTCGATACCAACGGCAACAACGTCACCTTCGCCTCCTCGCTCGCCAACACCAACACCGGCGGCCTCACCAAGACCGGCTCCGGCACCCTGACCCTTTCCACCGGCAACAGCTACACCGGCAACACCACCGTCTCCGGCGGCACGATCAACATCCGCAACGCCACCTCGCTCGGCTCCGGCTCCGCCACCGTGAACAGCGGCGCCACCCTCGAGATCCAAGGCGGCGGCGTCACCGCCTCCAACGCCGTCACCCTCGCCGGCGGCACCCTGCGCAACGTCAGCGGCGACGTGAACTGGTTCAACGGCAACATCGCCCTCACCGCCGACAGCACCATCAACTCCGCCACCGCCGGCGACCGCCTCTACGTCGGCACCACCGGCACGACTATCAACCTCGGCACGAACACCCTCACCGTCGACGGCCCCGGCAAGACCGTCTTCATCGGCGCCATGGGCACCGGCACCGCCGGCAACCTCGTCGTCAACAGCACCGGCGAAGTCTGGCTCAATTCCCAGTGGCAGGTGAACAACTTCACCGGCACCACCACCGTCAACCGCGGCACCCTCGTCCTCGCCACCAATAACGCCGTCGGCTTCCGCAACACCACCATCCGCGGCGACATCACCATCGGCAACGGCACCGACTCCGCCACCCTCCTCTACGCCACCGGCTACGGCATCGAAAAACTCGCCGACAGCGTGAACGTCACCGTCAACCGCTACGGCACGTTCAACCTCAACAACACCTACGAGACCATCAACGGCCTCACCCTCAACGGCGGCACCATCGCCCTCGGCAACACCGGCACCCTCGTCCTCAACGGCGACGTCAACGTCGGCTCCTCCCCCGACACCGCCACCGTTACCGGCTACCAATTCTGGCTCACCCCCGCCGCCGGCAACCGCAACATCACCGTCGCCAACGGCGCCCAATACGACGACCTCCTCTTCACCGCCAGCGTCGTCTCCGGCGGCGTCACCAAACTCGGTGCCGGCCGCATGACCTTCGCCGGCAACGACACCTACTCCGAAGCCACCAACATCAACGCCGGCGTCCTCAACATCCGCACCGACACCGCCCTCGGCGGCCACAACTACAACGACGTCAACGCCGGCACCACCGTCGCCAACGGCGCCGCCCTCGAAATCCAGAAGGACGCCGCCTACAACAGCGGCAACGACATCACCGTCGGCCTCGAGCGCCTCACCCTCAACGGCACCGGCATCGCCAACGACGGCGCCCTCCGCAACGTCGTCGGCAACAATACCTGGAACGGCATCATCAACCTCGCCTCCAACAGCCGCATCAATTCCGACGCCGACCGCCTCACCCTCAACGGCAACATCACCGGCACCAACACCAGCCTCACCGTCGGCGGCTCCGGCGACACCTGGATCAACGGCGACATCGGCACCGGCACCGGCACCCTCACCAAAGACGGCACCGGCACCCTCACCCTCACCGGCAACAACTCCTACGACGGCGTCACCACGATCAACTCCGGCGTCGTCAACGTCCGCCACACCTACGGCCTCGGCACCACCGTCGCCGGCGTCACCGTCGCCAGCGGCGCCGCCCTCGAGCTGCAAAAAGACCCCGCCTACAACGGCGGCGCCAATCTCACCATCGGCAACGAGACCATGAGCCTCAGCGGCACCGGCGTCGGCAACACCGGCGCCCTCCGCAACATCGCCGGCGACAACTCCATCGGCGGCGCCATCACCGTCGCCTCCGCCAACGTCCGCATCAACACCGACGCCGGCTCCCTCGCCCTCAACAACACGGTCGCCGTCGGCAGCAACACCCTCACCGTCGGCGGCGCCGCCAACACCACCATCGCCGGCCAGCTCACCGGCTCCACCACCTCCCAGCTCACCAAGGACGGCGCCGGCACCCTCACGCTCTCCAACAGCACCAACACCTTCGCCGGCAACGTCACCGTCGCCGCCGGCACGCTCGCCATGGGCGCCAATAACGCCCTCAACAGCTCCACCATCGACCTCTCGATCTCCTCCGGCGCCACGCTCTCCCTCGTCGGCTTCGCCCAGAAGATCGGCACCCTCGCTGGCATCGGCAGCCTCGACTTCGGCACCGCCAGCACACTTACCCTCGACGGCGGCCTCTCCCTCCTCGAAGTCTCCCAGCTCCTCGGCACCGGCACCATCGTCGTCAACGCCGGCTCCACCCTCCGCCTCGGCGCCAACTTCAACGCCGCCGGCATCAACATCCAGCTCAACGGCGGCACCCTCGAGCTCAACGGCACCAACACCACCTTCGGCACCCTCAGCGTTACCGGCAACTCCATCATCGATTTCGCCAGCACCGACTCCGTCATCAACCTCACGACGCTCGCGCTCACTTCCTACACGCTCTCCGTCGCCAACTGGAACGACTACAACGACCTCTTCCTCGTCGCGAACGACCCCGGCAACAAAGCCACCACGCCGCTGAACAACGTCACCTTCGCTCCCTCCGGCTCCTGGGTCGGCGACGACACCATCTGGACCACCGATTATCCGGGCCAAGGCTTTGACCACGGCAACGAAGTCCGTCCGTGGAAACCGGTCCCCGAGCCCTCCACCTACGGCGCGATGCTCATGGGCGCTGGCCTCGCTATCCTCGGCCTCCGCCGCTGGCGCCAGCAGCGCGCTGTCGCGACGAAATAAACTCCGGATCGCGCTCGCTTTCTGACCGGAGCGGCGAGCGACCAGCGAGCTGGCCGTCTCCGCGCTCGACGGAAATTCTCCCGGCTCGCCGCCGTTGACGCTTTCGCCGCTCCGCGCGACGCTTCGTCCGCCATGCGCGCGCTGCCGCACTCGTTCCTCTTTCTCGCCACGCTCGTCGTCGCGGCCTCCGCCGCCCCGCGCTTCCCCAAGCCCGATCCCGCCGCGCAATTCCGCGAGTGGAAAATCTACGACCCCGCCGGCCACCCCTGGCGCGCCGCCCGCGAAGACTGGGACGGCGCCCGCGAGCGCGTCGCCCACGATCCCGCCTGGCAAAAATGGCTCGCCCGCGAACACGCCGAGCTCGACGCCTGGCTCGCCCGCCACCACGACCGCGTCGAGTGGATCGCCGGCTGGTCGCACGACGGCATCAGCCCCAAGGACGGCTCGCGCCTTACCTGGGTCGACCGCATCCCCGGCGAGGAAACCGATCATCTTTCCAGTCCCTCCGATCCGCACGTCGCCATCACCCCGAAACTCCACGCGTGGTGGGTCGTCGGCTTTCGCGACCGTCATCTCTCGATGATGGTCCGCGCCGCCAAATTATCCCGCCTCACCGGCGAGCCGCGCTACGCCGACTGGGCCGCCACCCAGCTCGATTTCTACGCCGACAACTACCTGAAATGGCCGTCGCCCGAAAACGCCCCGACCCGCAACGGCGCGCGCCTCTTCTGGCAGACGCTCAGCGAGGCGAACGGCCTGATCAAATTCGCCGACACCGCGCGGCTCCTCGGCGACACGGTCGCGCCCGAGCGTCGCGCCGCCTGGACCGAGAAACTCTTTCGCCCCGAAGTCGCCGTGCTCAACGCCAACTTCCAAGCTGTTCACAACATCGCCGTCTGGCAACGCGGCGCTGTCGCGCAGGTCGCGCTCCTCCTCGGCGACGAGGCGATGTGGCGCGAAGCGCTCGACGGCCGCTACGGCCTCCGCCGCCAGATGGCCGACGGTGTAACGAGCGATTATCTCTGGTGGGAACAGTCGCTCGGCTACAACGCCTACGTCGTGCAAGCCACGCTCTCGCTCTTCACCGCCGCGGGCCTCCACGGCCGCACCGCCGAGCTCTCCGACGAACTCAACATCGCAGAAAACCTCCTGCTCAGCCTGCTCACGCTGCGCTTCCCCGACGGCAAGCTCCCCAATCCCGCCGACAGCCAGGCGCCCGGCACCGCACCCGATTGCGGACTCTTCGCGGCGGCTTACCGTGTGTTCCCCACCGCACTCGGCCTCCAAGTCGCCGCCGAGCGCCGCGATTGGGACACTCTGCTCGACCCGCCCGCCGCCGCGCCGACCTTGCCCGCGCTGCCCACCGTGACGTCGCGCCATCTCGAATCCTCGCGCATGGCCGTGCTCCAGTCCGGCCCGTGGCAGGTCTTCGTCCATTATGGACAGCTCCAGCGCTCGCACGCGCAACCCGAGGCGCTCAACTGGTCCGCGAGCTTCGACGGCATCGACGTCAGCCACGACACCGGCACCACCGGCTACGGTTCGCCGATGCACCGCGGCTACTTCGCGCGCGGCGCCAACCACAACGTCCCGCTCATCGACGGCGAAGGCGAAGACCTTTCCGCGCTCAACGACGGGAAACAATGGCCGCGCGCCGACGGCATCCCGCAATCTCCCCAACTCGGCCGCGTGCTCGAGTTCTCCACCGCGCCCGCGCGCCTCGGTGTCGAGCAGCCGCGCTACACGCCCCACGCCCGCGCTCGCCGCACGATCGCGATCGACGGCGACGCGCTCGTCGATCGCGTCGACCTCGCGACCGACGACGGCGCGGAGCACGCGCTCGGCTTCACGCTCCAACTCGAAGGCGCCGCGCAACTCCCCGCCGCCTTCGCCGCCGCGCCCGACTTCGCCCGCGCCCGTCCCGAGCCGTTCGGCTACTGGCGCGACGTGCGCGGCGCGACGTTCCGCGATCGCGCCGTGATCCCTGTGCGTTTCGGCGCGCGAACGCTCGACGTCGTGATTGAGTGCGCCGGTGAATTCCGCCTCTGGCACGGCGACACGCCTGACGTGCCCCCGCGCCGGCGCGAGACGCTCTACCTCGAGACACGCGGCACTGCGGCGACCTTCACCACACGCATTTCGCCCGCCAAATAGCGCCGCGGCGCATCCACGCCCAGCATTCGCCAAGATATGCGGCAAGGTGACCGGTCGCGCCATTGACCGAGCACACCGAACGGCCTCGCAATGGAGGCGTCATGCATTGGACCAATCCTCCCACGCACTGGCCGCGCTTGATTCAAGGCGGCATGGGCATCGGCGTATCAAACTGGAATCTCGCTCGCGCGGTGTCGTTGCGCGGTCACCTCGGTGTCGTTTCCGGCACGGCGCTCAACACCGTCTTCGTCCGCCGCTTGCAGGACGGCGATCTCGACGGCGCGATGCGCCGCGCGCTCGCCGCCTGCCCGCTGCCGAACGTCTCGCAGATCCTTGAAAAATACTTCGTTTCCGGCGGCATCGCTCGCGGCCAGCCCTACAGGCTTGCACCGATGTTCTCGCTCGATTCTGCCGCCGAGCTGCTCGGTCTCACGGCGGCGGCGAACTTCGTCGAAGTCTACCTCGCGAAAGAAAAACACGACGGCATCGTCGGCCTCAATCTCCTCGAAAAAATCCAGCTCCCCACGCTCGCGTCGCTCTACGGCGCGATGCTCGCCAAGGTCGACTACGTGCTGATGGGCGCCGGCATTCCGAAATCCATCCCCGGCATTCTCGATCGCTTCGCCGTCGGCGAGAAAGCCGAGATGCGCGTAACTGTCGAAGGCACGAAGGACGAGCACGCCATCACGCTCGATCCCGCCACGCTGTTGCCAGGCGAAAAAATCGCGCTGCCGCGTCCGCGCTTCCTCGCGATCGTTTCCTCGTCGGTCCTCGCCCTTACGCTCGCCCGCAAGTCCAGCGGCAAGGTCGACGGCTTCGTCGTCGAAGGCGCGACCGCCGGCGGCCACAATGCTCCGCCGCGCGGCGGCACGACGCTCAACGAGCGCGGCGAACCGATCTACGGCCCGCGTGACACGCCGGACCTGAACGCCATCAAAGCCATCGGCCTGCCGTTCTACCTCGCCGGTTCGCAAGCGACGCCCGAAGCGCTCCGCGCCGCCGAAGCCGCCGGCGCCAGTGGCGTGCAAGTCGGCACACCGTTCGCCTTCTGCCGCGAGAGCGGACTCACGCCTGAGATCAAAGCCGCCGCGCTCGCGAAAGCACGCGAGGGCGCGCTCGATCTGCGCACCGATCCGCGCGCGTCGCCCACCGGCATGCCGTTCAAGGTCGTCGATCTGCCCGGCACTGTCGCCGATCCCGCCGTCTACGACGCCCGCGCGCGCAAGTGCGACCTCGGCTATCTACGCGACGCCTATGCGCAGCCGGACGGCGCGGTCGGCTTCCGCTGCCCTGCCGCGCCCGCCGATAAGTTTGCGGCCAAAGGCGGCGACATCGCCGAAACGACGGGTCGCAAATGCCTCTGCAACGGTCTGCTCGCCGCGATCGGCCTCGGTCAGCGCAGTGCCGATGGCGCCGTCGAGCCGCCCATCGTCACCGCCGGCGACGACGTGCGCGGCATCGCGCGCTATCTCAAACCCGGTGCGACCGACTACGGCGTCGACGACGTGCTGGCTTACGCCGGCGTGTAGACGCTCAGTCCCACCGGCCGGACCTTTGCTCCGTTTGCTCTGGGGGCCTACGCGAAACCGCGTAGGCCCGCGGCTGGGGATTGCGATGGCGGGAGAGGCGCGGCTGCATTTCGACTGCGCCGACAGGGCCGATTGCGGTTCCCGGCGCGTTGCGCATGCCGTCCATCGAGCCGATGAAAATCCCCCGGGAATTTGCCCGCCTTCTCCTTCCGCTGACGCTGGGCGCTCTGCTCTCCGGCGCGAGCGTCCTCCGCGCGCGTGAAACCGACGCCTGCCGCAGCGCCCGCGCGCGGATCGACCCCGCCATCGCGGCACCAGCCGAGCCGACGGACGGCGAAGCGCGGCTCGCGTTTTTGTGCGAACGCGGCGTGTGGCTGCTGCGACTCGAACAGTGGAAGCTCGCGGAACAGGACTTCTTCGCCGTGCTCCAAAAATCCCCGCGCGACGCCACCGCGCGCGCCGGACTCGCTTGGGCGGGCGTGAAGACCGGGCGCGTCGACGCGGCGCGGACGCGCCTCGACGAGCTGAGGAACGAATTCCCGGACGCCTTCGCCGTGTCCGCCGAGACCGCCGACATCCGCCCCGCGGCACTCGCACGGATCGCCGGACACGTTTTCTGGCGCCAGCAAAAAGGCGCGCTCGTGGCCGACGACCTCGCGGAGTCGCCCTACGATTTCGGGCCATTCCAGTTGGACGCACTGTTGGAGGACGCGACGACGGCGTTCGAAAACGGCCAGATCGAGACCACGGAGGAGCTCCTGCAGTCCGCCGTGGCGCTCGGTGCGGCGGAATTGCCGGCGGTGGCGCGTCTGCGCGCGCAACTCGAAGCGGCCCGTGTCGCCTGTGCGCGGCTGGAACCCGGCGCGCCCGAGCTGGCCGCAACGCGATTCCTGATCGAGACGCAAGTCGCGCAGGCGCGGCAGCGTCGGAACGAGCCGGAGTCGATGGCCGGCCGCAGCGCGAGATTCGCGCAGCTGCGCACGTCGGCGGAAAATCTCGCCACGACCGAGCTCGCGCGGCCGACGCTTGCCGCGCGCCGCCGGTTGTTCGCCACTTGGCTGGCGCTGCGCGTGGGAGCCGAGCCCGCGTCTGAGCTCACGACCTTTCGCGCGGAGCTTGAGAGAGCGGCGCAGCTTTTTGCCTCCACGCCCAACGAGGGCGACGCGGCCAGCGCGGTGCTCGCTGCCGAGAATCTCGCGCGGCTCCGCAGCGTCGCACCGAACTGGCCGCTCAGCACGGTGTCGGCGCTCCCGTCGGCCTGGCCCGATGGCGACCTGTTGAACGCCGTGGCCGAAATCACCGGCGGCGCGCCGCTCGTGCCCCGCGACGCGCGCCTGACGCGCGCGATCGCGCTCTGGCAGGCGCAGCTCGAACCGTTCTCGGTCGACAACGCCCTCGACACGCCGGCTGACGCGCTGCGCCTCGGCGATCATTACCGCATCGGCGCTGCGCTCGCGACCTTCGAGCGGTTGACCGTGCCGGAGACTGACGCCGCGCGCCGCGAAGAATGCACGGCGCGCATCGAGCAGTTGATTCGCATGAGCAACGTGTGCGCAAACTATCCGACGCTCGAAGCAGACCAGAATGCGGAAGCCGCACCGCACCGCCCGTTGCACGCGCATTTCGACGACTGGCTTCCGCCGCACCTCGGCGCACCGAAAGCCGCCGAGGCCGAGCCGATCTTCGCCCGCCTTGAAAGCCGCGCGTGGAAGCTGCGGCAGTTGCTCGCCGAGGAGAAAACGCTGCCGGGCCCGCTCCCGTGGCGACAGATCGCCCGGAGTTTCGAGGCGGATTACGCGACCTACGTCGGTGCGATCCAGATTCACGATCGGCCGTTTCTGCTCACGCTGGCGCAACTGCGGCGCAAGGCCGGTGACCTCGTCGGCACGCTTGATTTGCTGCCGTTGCTCGAGCAGCGCAATCAGCTCGGCTACGCGATCGAGAACCTCCAGCTGCCGACGACGAACAATGACGTTTTCCCGGCGGAGGTGAGCGCGTTCGTGCGCTCACTGCGCGGCGCGTCACCCGCCGCCACGGCCTACGCCGACCTCACGGCGTGGATCGAGGAAGTGAACCGCACGCGCCGCGCACCACCGCTGCCGGAGATCGCGGCGGAGTTGCGCGCCGTGCCCGCCGTCGGGCTGCAATGGACCTGGGCGCAGATCATTCCCGCTTGGATCACCGATGCGAGCGAAGCGCTGCGACCCGCCGAGGCCAACGCGAAGGACAGTGCGTCGTTCGCGCTCGTCGCGCCGGAGCTGCGACTGCGCGCGCTCGCGCCGCTGGTCGAGCCACTCTTCGACAAGGGCCGGAACGTGTGGAGTTTTCACTCGGAGGATCTCGACGCGGCTGCGTTGAAAAAATTGAACGCAGACTGCACCGCGCTGATGCGGCGCCTGCTCGAACTGAAGACGGAGTCGCGTTGGAAAAACCTGAAAGGCGCTGACCTGCTCGAATTCCGGCTGGCTTTCGCCGCAGGAGACTTCGACTACGCGGCCAAGACGGAGGCGGGCGTGAACAGTGAGCGCTACCTCCTGCGCAAGGCGCAATCCGAAGCGGCGGCGAGCGCGGGACTCGAAGCCTTGTTCGCCGGGAAATTCGACGTCGCCCGCGCGAAGCTCAAGGAGGCGGACGCGCTCGAGGTCGTGCGACATCCCACGGATCGCAGTCGCGACGACTCGAACGAGGACGGCGAAAATGTGCTCTTCCTGCGGGCGCTGCTCGGCTACGTCGATATGGACGGCCACTTCGTGAAGGGCAGCGAGGTGCTGGGCTTCTTCGAGAAGGCGCTCGCCGCCGCAAAACTCCCGAAGCACCGGGAAAACTTCAGGAAATTCGAGGAGGAGATCCGCTGGCGAGCCGCTTACCTGGACGATCGCCCCAAAGGTCGGACGGAAATCGCGCGCTACCTGCACGCCGTGATCTTCGAGAAGGCCGCACGCAATCTCGCGTTCGAGCGCGCATGCTACCTCGATCCCGAGGCGGTGAAGGGCGTGATCGAGACCGCGTGGATCGATCTGCACGAATTCAAGGACCAGCTCACTTGGAGGATGCCAGAGCCGCCGGAGAAAAAGGACAAACGCTTCGTGGTGACCGACTACGTCGAGAACCCGGAATATTTCGGCCATCACGGCAAGGTGCTCGCGGCGATTGCGCGCAAGGACTACGAAGAAGTGCAACGCCTCGGAGAGGTGCCGAAGACCCTCGCCGTGCAACGCGAGGTCGTCACCTCCGAGGATTCGTTCTGGGGTTACTACCGGACAATTTACCGCTCGCTGAAGTGGTGAATTTACCGGCGTCGTCGTGGCGATGCGGCGGAGAGGAACAAGAAAAAGGCGCGCCGGGTTTCGGCGCGCCAGTTTCTTGGGTGGGTAACAGCCAGCAATGGCGTGTGCTTGGTATTGTCGCCCTTTCGGGCTGGGGGTTTGCTTACTCGTTCTCCTCGGGCGGGGTGAAGCCACGGCGGAGAACGTTTTCCGCGATGAGACGCGGGAAGAGGAAGTTTTCCAAATACTCGCGGCCGCCGGCCTTGGTGCCGCCGCCGGACATCTTGAAGCCGCCGAACGGATGGCGCTCCACGATGGCTCCGGTGTTGCCGCGGTTGATGTAGAGATTGCCGACGAGGAACTCCTCGCGGGCGCGCTCGATCGCGCGCGGGCTGCGCGAGAAGAAGCCGCCGGTGAGTGCGTAGTCGTTGTCGTTCGCCATCGCGAAGGCCTCGTCGAGATCCTTCGCCTTCAGGATCGCGACGACCGGTCCGAAGATCTCCTCGCGGACGATCTTGTGGTCGGGCTTGCAGCCGGTGAACACCGTCGGCGGCACAAAGTAGCCGCCGCTCGCGATCTGCTCGGGCGTGAGTGTGGCTTGCCAGGCGAGCTTCGACTCCTTCTTGCCGGCCTCGATGTAGCCGAGGATCGATTTCTGCGCGGCTTCGTCGATGACCGGATTGACGATGGTGCCGGGGAGTGACGGATCGCCGACGGGGAAGGTCGGGCACGCGGAGAGGAAGCGCTCGACGAATTTGTCGTAGACGCCTTCGAGCACGATGAGGCGCGAGAGCGCGGAGCACTTCTGGCCGGCGAAGCCGAACGCGCTGTAGAGGCACGCGGGGATCGCCTCGTCGATGTCGGCGTCGTTGTCGATGATCATGGCGTTCTTGCCGCCCATCTCGCAGACGACCTTCTTGAGGTTGCGCTGGCCGGGGCGCGTCTTGCCCGCCTCCTCGTAAATGCCAAGGCCGACTTCGCGCGAGCCGGTGAAGGCGATGAAGTCGATCTTCGGGTGCGCGACGAGATGCGCGCCAGCGTCGGCGCCGGAGCAGGGGAGGTAGTGCAACGCGCCCGCGGGCACACCGGCCTGCGTGAGGATGTCCATCAGGAACGCGCCGATGATCGACGTCTGGCGCGCCGGTTTGATGATCATGCAATTGCCGGCGACGAGCGGAGCGACCGTGAGGCCGGTGAGGATCGCGAGCGGGAAATTCCACGGCGCGACGGACACGCCGACGCCGCGCGGCGTCCACTGCTGCACGCAGTGTTCACCGGGCACGCGCTGCGTGACGACGGGCTTGGCCATGCGGCGCATCTCGACGGCGTAGAAGCGCAGGAAGTCGATCGCCTCCGAGGTGTCGGCATCGGCTTCGACCCACGGCTTCGCGCCTTCGAGGATGAGGAGCGAATTAATCTCCATGCGGCGCGACTCCATGAGGTCGGCGGCGCGCTCAAGCATCTTGGCGCGATCGTCGACCGGCGTGGCGCGCCACTTCGGGAAGAACGCGACGGAGGCTGCGACGGCGTCCTCGGCGTCCTGCACCGTGCCCTTCGCCCAGTAACCGACGACTTGCGCGGGACGCGCGGGGTTGACGGACGGGAGGAATGGGCGGTCGGTGACCTTCTTGCCGTTGATGATCACGGGCCACTTCTTGCCGAGCTGGGTCGCTTCGAACTGTTTCAGCGCGGCGCGCTGCTTCTCGCGATTGGCGGCGATGGTGTAGTCGGTGTTGGCGGCGTTGACGAATGCGCCGGCCGGGCGCGGCTTGCGCGCGAGCGGTTCGGTGGCGGCGGCGAGGGCGTTGACCGGATTGCCGAGGAGCTGCTCCTTCGAGGCTTCGCCCATGTTCTTGATGCGGAGGAAGCCTTCGTTCGAGGTGTTTTCGAGGAGGCGGCGCACGAGATACGCCATGCCCGGGAGGAGCTCTCCGATGGCGCTGTATTCGCGGACGCGGTGGCCCATCTGGAGCAGCGCGGCCTTCAACTCGTCGGCCATGCCGTAGAGCGCTTGGAATTCGTAGTGCTTCGGGTGCACGCCGAGGCGCTCGGCTTGCACGATGGCGTGCGAGACGGTGCGGACGTTGTGCGAAGCGAAGTTCGGCGTGATGATGTCGGCGTTCTCGAGGAGGAAGACGGTCATCTTCTCGTAGTTCGCGTCGGACTCCGGCTTTTTTTGCCAGACGGGGATCGGCCACTCGCGCTGCTGGGCGAGGACGGTTTCGGCGTCCCAATACGCGCCTTTCACGAGACGGATGTTGAGCGGGCGGTTGTGTTTGCGCGCCCAGGCGACGATGTCGCGGATGTCCGGCTCGGCGTCGCGCAGGTAGACCTGCATCGCGATGCCAATGGCGGGTTTCTGGGAGAACTCGGGTTCCTCGAAGATGGATTTGAAGAGCGCGAGCGTGAGGTCCTTCAGCTTGTAGCTCTCCATGTCGAAGTTCACGAGCGCGCCGACTTCGATGGCGCGGCGGAGAATCGGGCGGAGGCGATGCTTGAGCGCTTTGATCGAGTTTTCCGGGTCGGCCGGGTGGACGTCGGGCGTAAGCGCGGAGATCTTGACCGAGAGATTGAGGCGCGGGAGCGGCTTGTTGTCGGGGCCGAGATCGGAGAAGCACGGCTCGGGCTCCTTCGCGTAGAATTTCGAAACGGAGTCGAGGATCTCGAGGTTGCGCTTCAGGAACACGTCGGCCTCTTCTTCGCTCACGACGGCTTCGCCGAGGAGGTCGATGGTCGTGGCGATGCCGAGCTTGATGTTCTTTTTGATCTGCTTGAGCAGGTCTTCGCCCGTCTCGCCGGCGACGAATTGCCCGGCCATGTCGACGATCTGCGCCTTCACTGGGCCGGCGACGAGCGCGGGGGCGAACGACGAAGCGGCGAGGCCGGCCTTCAGCGCGGGGTTCAGCTCGACGGCTTTGTCGCCGAGATATTCCTGGAGGTGGCGGACGATTTCGCCGGAGGAGTTGAGCGAAGGGAGGACGTCCACGAAGCGGAAGAGCTGCGTCTTGAACGCCGGGTCCTTCATCGACCAGTCCATGAGGCGGGCGTAGGCGCCCTTCTTCGAGAACAGCGCCGGCGGCGGCTGCTTGTCCATGAGGGCAAAGAGCTGTTCGCCCTTGGCGCGAACGGCGGCTTCGATTTTCGGATCGGGGGTCAGGAATTGAGCCATGGCGGGAAAGCGTTGCCGCCATAGTCCGCCTCGGCGCCGGTGTCGCAATCGGGCCGCGGCCTAAAAAGCGCGCGTTCACGGGTTCTAATTGCAGGAAAATCGATTTCTTCTCGCCGCTTGCCATCGCGGCGCGCGCGGCATCGGATGGGCGGATACTTGATGGCTACGCGTCCGCACGCACTCGCATGAACTGCCTCGGCCTCATCGGCGGGATCGGCTGGGAATCCACCGCCCTCTACTACCGGCTCATCAACGAGACGGTGCGCAGCCGCTTCGGCAGCCTCTACACCGCGCGGTTGCTGATCGACAGCCTCGAGTTTCAGGCGCTCGACACGCTGGTGAAGGAAAACCGTTGGAACGATGCCGGCGCGATCCTCGCGGAGGCGGCGCGCAGGCTCGAAGCAGGCGGCGCGGCCGGTGTGCTGATCTGCTCTAATCTCATGCACTACGTCGCGGAGCACGTGGAGGCGGCGGTCGACATCCCGTTGCTCCACCTCGGCGACGCCGTGCTGAAGGAGTTGCGCGGCGCGCGCGTCACCCGCGTGGGGTTGCTCGGCACACGCTTCACGCTGGAGCACGATTTCCTGCTCGAACGTCCGAAGGACAAACCCGAGCCCGGCCGCCCGCGGAAGCCGATCGCCGTGTTCCTGCCGCACGAGCGCGATTTCGCCGAGATCGACCGCATCATCTACGGCGAAGTCTGTCGCGGCATCGTCCGCGAGTCCTCGCGCGATACGCTCCTGCGGCTCGCCGGCGAGCTCCGCGCCCAAGGCGCGCAGGCCATCGTGCTCGGCTCGTCGGAGCTCGGCCTGTTGCTCAAGCCCGACGACTTCAGCGAACCGATTCTCGACAGCACAGAGGTGCACGCCATCGCCGCCGCGAAGTGGCTCATCGATAGCAAGCCGTCCGTCGCCCGACCGGCGGCTGCGACCCGGAGGACTGCCCGTGGGTGATTCCCGAGTCATTTCCACCGGCGGACGGCCGTGCCGCGGTCTAGCATCGGGTCGCTCGCTGCTGGCTCAAGTCGCTGATTTTCAGCCGATTTTGCCGGCCAAACTTTCTGCAACTTCGACGCTCGCGGAGGTGTTCTGATGCACGACGGAACTCCAGTGCAAACGAACTCAGACGGGATGACGGTCCCGACCGACTTCACCACCTTCATGCGAAACTACCAAGACATGGTTTATTCTACTGCCGTGCGCCTCATCGGAAATGAGACGCAAGCGGAGGATATCGCACAGGAGGTATTCATCAAAGCGCACGAGCATTGGGAAAAGCTCGCAGGCAGCCCCACAGCGGGCGGCTGGCTGAAGACGGTGGCGACGAACATGTCGATCAACCACATCCAGCGCTACAAGAAGCGCTGGAGCTTCTTCTCCGACCTCGTCCACCGCAACGACGAGGGCGACGAGAAGGAGGTCGAGTTTGCCGCGCCCGACACGTTCTTCGTCGGTGTCGATTCTGCCGAGCGTCGCGAATACATCGAGCAGGCCCTCGCCAAACTCCCCGATCACCAGCGCGTGCCGCTGATCCTTTTCCATTTCGAAGACATGCCTTACGAGGACATCGCCAAGAAACTCGGCGTCTCCCTCTCCAAGGTCAAAACCGACATCCTCCGCGCCCGCGAGGCGCTGGCGAAGATCCTCGTCCGCCGGGTCGCGGCCCACGAAACCTTCCAACCCTGAGCCCTCGTCATGAATCCCGAGAAAATGAATCCTGACGAACTCGAGCAGTTCATCCACCGCGAGCTCCGCGCCCTCCCGGCGCGCAAGGCGCCCGCCGACTTTGCCGCGCGCTTCGAAGCCAAACTCGCCGCGCGCCACGCGCAGACCGCCTCCGCGCCACAGGCGGCGTTCTCGTCTGCGCAACTCGAACAACTCGTCCACGCCGAACTCCGTGCGCTCCCGCCGCGCCGCGCCCCGCGCACCCTCGAGGCCCGCGTGATGGCCGCGATCGAGCAGCGCAGCCAGGTCGCCTGGTGGCACAAGAGCTGGAGCTACTGGCCGGCCGGCGTGAAGGCCGCCTTCGCCACCGCGTCGACCGGCCTCGTCGTCGCCGCCGTCTATGGGCTCACGCTCGTCGGCCGCGCGCCGCAAGCCGGCGTGATCACGCAGGAAGTCGGCGAGCGCGTGCAGTTCCTCTCCTCCATCGTGGCGCTCGGCACCTGGATGGTCGAATTCGCCGGCCGCGTGCTTGGCGGCATTCCTGCCCCGTGGCTCTATGGTGGCATCGCGGTGGTCGCGATGCTCTACGCGAGTTTCTTCGGCCTCGGCGCCGTCGCCTACCGAACCCTTTACCGGACTCATTCATGAAGATTGTGCGTTTCAAGACCCTCGCGTGGCTGCTGCCGCTGCTGGCGTTTTTCGCCGCGGGCGCGCTGCTCCGTGCGGACGACCCTCCGGCGTCACCGGACAAGCAAACCCCGTCGCCCGCACCCACTGAGCAGGCGCCGGCCGCTGAGCTATCTGCTGAGCCGACCCCGCCCCCAGCCGCCGCCGTCCCGAGCGAAACGACCGCTCCCGGCGAACAGCCCGCGGTGCCGATGGAAGAGGTCGCCGCGCCTTCCGACGAGGACAAGGCAGCTCAGGCCGCCCTCGAAGCCGCCGAGACAGCCCGTGCTCAGGCCGAACGCGCGCTCGCCGACGCCGACAAGGCCGTGAAGAAGGCGCGGGCCGGCTCGGAAAAGGCCCGTAACGAAGCCCGGGCCGCCGCCGAGCGCGCCCGCGAGGAAGCCCGCGCCGCGGTGCGCGAGGTGCAGAAGCAGGTTTCCGAAATCAAACGCGCGAAGCGCACCCGCACGTCGAACGCCGGCGACCGCGTCATGGTGGGTGACGACAATGTGGTCGCCGCCGCCACGGTCGTTCCCCACGACGCCGTGGCAGTGATGGGCAATCTCACCGTCGATGGTGAGGTCATGAACGACGCCGTCGCTGTCCTGGGCGATAACACGATCAACGGGCGCGTGCACGGCAACGCCGTCGCCGTCCTCGGCAACCTCACGCTCGGTCCGAAGGCCGTCGTCGATGGCAATCTCACCTGCGTGATGGGCGAGATCCAGCGCGACCCTGGCGCGATCGTGCGCGGCAGTGTCGAGGTGCAGTCGATCGGGCCGAACATTCGGCCGGCTTCGCTCATCAGTTGGTGGGACCGCGCGTTGCGCGTCGGCCGCCCGCTCGCCTTCGGCGCGCATCTCGGCTGGCTGTGGATCATCACCGCGTTCTCGCTGGCGTTCTATGCGCTGCTCGGCGTGCTTTTCCCGAACAAAATCGCCGCGTGCGGCGACAAGCTGATCGAGGAGCCGTTCTACGTCATCCTCGCCGCGATGCTGTCGATCCTGGCGCTGCCGGTGATGTTCGTGCTGTTGTGCATCACGATCATCGGCATCCCGGTTGCGCTGCTGGTGCTGCCGGTCGCGTGCCTGCTCACCGCGATGTTCGGCAAGGCGGCGATCTACGGCCTCGTCGGCCGCAAGCTCACGGGTGGTCGCTTTCATACGGCATTCACCGTGTTGCTCGGTGGCATCCTCTTTATCCTGCTCTACCTCGTGCCGGTGCTCGGTGGCATCCTCACGCTGCTCGTGTGGTTCCTCGGCTTCGGTTGCGCAGTGCTCGTGATGTTTGGCCGCGAGAAGAAGCCGGCGGCGCCGGTCGCGCCCGCGCCAGCCGCGGCGGCAGCCTTCACCGCGCCCGTGGCGGGCGAGACCACTTTCGGCGCGACGCCTGCGGCCATTGTCCCGCCTGCGCCTGCGATGCCGGCGCAGAGTGCGGGCTTCGGCGCGGCGAGCGCTCCGGTTTGGACTCCGCCGGCGACTCCGGTCGCCGGTCCGGCGCCCGAGGTCGTGCCGCCCGTTTATGGCGCGTCGACCGCGGCGAGCGCCGTGCCGCCGTTGATGGCAGCCACGCTGCCGCGCGCCGGTCTGTGGATACGCGCCGGCGCAGCGTTGATCGACTTCGTCATGCTCGTGATTCCGCTCGGCATCTTTGGTGCGCTGGAACATGGACCGGGCGCACTGTTCGTCGGCATCGCGGCGTATCACGCCGTGATGTGGAAGCTGCGCGGCACGACGGTCGGCGGCATCATCTGCCGACTGAAGGTCGTGCGTCTCGACGACCGCCCGATCGACTGGGCCGTCGCGATCGTGCGCGCGCTGACGGCGTTCCTGTCGTTCTTCCCCGCGTGCCTCGGCTTCATCTGGGTCTCCTTCGACGAGGAGAAGCAGAGCTGGCATGACCGCGTCGCGGGCACGACCATCGTGCGCGTGCCGAAGGGCACGTCGCTCCTTTGAAGCGATGAAACGGCGCGCACCATGACGACGATCCTCACTTTCTTTGTGTGGTGCGTGCTGTTGGTGCTCTGCTGGCCGCTGGCGTTGCTCGCACTGGTGCTGGCCCCGATCGTCTGGTTGATCGCGCTGCCGTTCCGCCTGGCGGGCGCGGCGATCGGCGGGGTGTTTTCGCTCGTGAAAGCGCTGTTCACCCTGCCGGCGCGGCTGCTCGGAGCGCGCGTGACTTAGGAAGATTTCTGGGCTGACAGCGGCGCGGCGACCGCCGATAGGTAGGCGCTTCATGGCAAAAGCACTTGTCGGCATCATCATGGGCAGCACCTCCGATTGGGAGACGATGCAGCATGCGGCCGCGCAACTCGAGGCGCTCGGCGTGCCGTTCGAGAAGCGCGTCGTCAGCGCGCACCGCACGCCGAAGCTCATGGTCAGCTACGCTGAATCCGCCGAGCGCCGCGGGCTGAAGCTCATCATCGCCGGTGCGGGCGGTGCGGCACATTTGCCCGGCATGACCGCCTCGCTCACCACGCTGCCGGTGCTGGGCGTGCCGGTGGAGTCGAAGACTTTGAAGGGCCTCGATTCACTCCTCTCCATCGCGCAGATGCCGGCCGGCGTGCCGGTGGCGACGTTCGCGGTCGGCAAGGCCGGCGCGATCAACGCCGCGCTCTTCGCCGCCTCCTTGCTCGCGCAGTCCGACGCGAAGACAAAGCGCGTGTGGCATGATTTCCGCACCGCGCAGACCAAGAAAGTGCTGAAGGCAAAGCTGCCCTGAGTTTTTGACACAGAGGCAGAAGGAGAAACACAGAGGGCGCGGAGGATTGGATTGAAAGGCTCTGTGTTCTCTGTGTCTCTCGGGTTTTCCTCTGTGACGAAAGCTCCTCTTCTTCCCGGAAAAACCATCGGCGTGCTCGGCGGCGGGCAGCTCGGCCGCATGCTTGCGCACGCGGCGACGCGGCTCGGTTACCGCATCCATGTTTTCGAGCCGCAGGCGAATTGCCCGGCGGGCGCGGTGGCGCACAAGGAAGTCAACGCGCCCTACGAGGATCTCGAGGCGCTCGCGGCTTTCGCGCGGGAGTGCGATGTCGTCACCTACGAATTCGAGAACGTCCCATCCGCGCCGCTGAAGCACATCGAGTCGCTCACGCAGCTGCGGCCGCATTGGAGCGTGCTCGCGACGACGCAGAACCGTTCGCGCGAGAAGCGCTGGCTGCGCGACCACGGTTTCCCGCACGCGCACTTCGCCGAAGTGGCGGCCGGAGGAGACCTGGCGGCCGGCATCCGCGAAGTCGGCGTGCCGTGCGTGGTGAAGACCGCGAATTTCGGCTACGACGGCAAGGGCCAGCTCAAGGTGATGAGCGACGCCGACGTGCCGGCGGCGCTGAAGAAATTCGCCGGATCGCCGGTCGTGATCGAGCAGTTCGTGGATTTCGCGTGCGAGGTGTCGGCGGTGGTCGCGCGCTCGGCGAGCGCGGCGGTGCGCGTGTTTCCGATTTCGGAAAACATCCACACGAATCACATTTTGGATTTTTCGATCGTGCCGGCGCGCGTGCCGGCCGAGGCGCTCGCGAAAGCCGAGAAATTGGCGCGGCTCGTCGCCGAGAAGATCGATCTCGTCGGCGTGCTCGGGGTGGAGTTTTTCGTCACAAAGTCCGGCGACGTGCTGATCAACGAGCTCGCGCCGCGCACGCACAACAGCGGCCACTACACGATCGATGCGTGCATGACTTCGCAGTTCGAGCAGCAGGTGCGCGCGATCTGCGGGTTGCCGCTCGGTGCGGTGACGCTGCTCTCACCGGTCGTGATGGTGAACGTCCTCGGCGACGCGTGGAAGTGGGACGCGGCCGGCAAGTGCGTCGGCGAGCCGAATTGGGATGCGCTGCTCGCGCAGCCGAACGTGCGCTTGCACCTTTACGGCAAGGAAGAGCCGCGCATCGGGCGCAAGATGGGGCATTTCACCGTCGTGGCGCGGGACGCGGAGATGGCGTTCGAGCTCGCGCAAAAATACAAGGCGCGCCTCGCGAGCTGAGGGTCGGTCCGGAGTCAAGTCACGCCGTGGGCAGCGTGCTCGCACGCGCATTTGGCTCTCCGGCGCGACCAAGGTCGCTGCCTACCACGCCGGCAAGGCGACGTGGTTCGGGTCGTTGCTCAGTTCTTTTTCGGTGCCGGGGCCGGGCGGTCCGGCGCGCCGTTATCCATCACGTAGCGCCACGTGCCGTCGGGCTGGCGTTTCCAGATAGTGAGGAACCAGCCGGTGT
Source organism: Candidatus Didemnitutus sp. (assembly GCA_019634575.1). Taxonomy (NCBI): domain Bacteria; kingdom Pseudomonadati; phylum Verrucomicrobiota; class Opitutia; order Opitutales; family Opitutaceae; genus Candidatus Didemnitutus; species Candidatus Didemnitutus sp. Next base: position 2,279,977 of record JAHCAY010000001.1, on the reverse strand, counting down.
GCGCGACCTCCTTGCCGTCCGGGCCGGGAGCGCGAAATTCGTAGCGGCCGTAGTTGTAGCCGAGCGTGCCGTCGGCGGAGACGTCGGTGAACGAGGCCGACCAAGTCAGTGAGACGCCGGGCTTGTCCTGCCCCATGCGTTGGAGCACGGCGGCGGGGCCGCGGAACTGGCGCGGGTCGGTGTCGATGAAGGCGACGTCCGGCGCGGCGAAGTGCTGGAACGCGGCGAGGATGCCCTTTTCCTTCGCCATGGCGCAGAATTGGTCCTCCATCGCGGCGAGCTCCTCTTTCAGTTTCGCCTGGTCGACGGCGGCGGAGGCGAGAGTGGCGAGACTGAGGGCGGCGAGGAGGGCGCGGAAAAGTTTCATGCGCGCAGCGTGGCGGGCGTGTCGGATGAAGGCGACACCGTTGCGGCGCGGCACGACGCCGTGCCGTCCAGCGGGGCGAAACGCGCGACGAGTGCGCGAGTTTCCGCTCAGGCGGCGGGCATGATCATGCCGCGGCATTCACCGAGGCCGATGCGGCGGGCGCCGGGGCGCTCGGCGTAGCCGCGCATGATGATCTCGTCGCCGTCGGCGAGGAATTTGCGCTCCTCGCCGTTGGGCAGGCGCAGCGGGTCGGTGCCGCGCCAGGTGTATTCGAGGAGGCAGCCGCGGGCATCGCGGGTCGGTCCGGAGACGGTGCCGCTGCCGAGCAAGTCGCCGGGTGAGAGGTTGCAGCCGTTGCTCGTGTGGTGGGCGAGCATTTGGCCGAGCGTCCAATACATCTCGGTGAATTTGCCGCGCGAGATGCGATGGGGCGTTTCGCCGGCGAGGCGCATCTTGGCGGTGAGGAGCCAGACTTCGAGCGTGAGGTCGAGGCCGCCGAGCGCGGCGTCCTGGTGATCGACGAGGTAGGGCAGGGGCGCGGGGTCGCTGGCGGGGCGCGCCATCGCGGGCACGCGGAACGGCGCGAGGGCTTCGAAGGTGACGACCCAGGGCGAAAGACTGCTGGCGAAGTTTTTCGCGAGGAATGGCCCGAGCGGTTGGTATTCCCACGTCTGGATGTCGCGGGCGGACCAGTCGTTGAGGAGCGCGATGCCGAAGAGGTGTTGCGGTGCGGCGGAGAGCGGGATGCGTTCGCCGAGGATATTGCCGGGACCGATGAAGGCGCCGATCTCGAGTTCGTAGTCGAGATTCCGGCAAGGTCCGAAGACGGGCGCGGGCGCGTCGGCGGGTTTGAGTTGTCCGTGCGGGCGGCGGATGGCGGTGCCACTGGCGATGATCGAGGAGCCGCGGCCGTGGTAGCCGATGGGGACCCACTTGTAGTTTGGCAGGAGCGGATTGTCGGGCCGGAGCATCGATCCGACGTTGGTCGCGTGGTGGATCGAGGCGTAGAAATCGGTGTAGTCGCCGATTTGGGCGGGGAGCAGGAGCGTGGCACTGCGCAGCGGGACCAGGCAGGCTTCGACGCGCGTGCGCAGTTCGGCGACCGGGCTGGCGGCGTCGAGCAACTCGCTGAGGCGGGCGCGGAGGGCGGACCAAGCTGGCGCGCCGGCGGCCATGAGGGCGTTGAGCGTCGGCTGTTGGCAGGCGGCGGAGACGCTGTCGGGGAGCAATCCGGAGGAGGCGGCGGCGTGGAGGTCGACGATGCGGTCGCCGATGGCGGCGCCGAGGCGGCGTGTGGGGTTGCCGCTGGTGCGGAAAACGCCGTAGGGCAGGTTTTGCAGCGGGAAGTCCGCGTCGGGGAGGTTGGCCGAGTCCACCCAACTGCGGCGGGCGGGGTCGTGCGTGAAGTTGAGGCTCATAACCAGGAGAGTGCTTGCAGGCCGGCGATCGGTTCGGTGAAGGAGCACGATCCGAACGAGCGGCAGAGCGCCTGTCGGGTCGCGGCGAGTTGTGGCGCGGTGAAGCGGGATCCGCGCCACGTGATCGTCTCGGCGTCGAGGATGAAGGCGTGCGCGTCGCGCTCGTCGAGCAGGGCGAGGGTGTCGGAGTCGGAACCGCCGGCGCGAATCAGAGCGGCGGCGAGGAGGATGTTGAGGAAGCCGAACATCGCACCACGCGGGCTGCCGGGTTCGTAGGTGAGTGCGTAGTCGCCGCGCAGCGGATGGTGGAGTCCGGCGGTGGCTTTCATCACGACGCCGGCGCGATGGCATTCGCGGAGGAAGCGCGCGACGTCGGCGGGCGAGGGGAAGGCATTAGCGGTGACGCCGCCGGTGCGGAGCTTGGCGCCGCGGCCGGTGGTGCGCACGGCGTTGATCAGAGCGGGCAGGTCGGCGGCGGTGGCAGGAAGCTCGACCCAGACGTCGAGGGAGGAATCGAAGGGAGCGACGACGCGGGCGACTTCGGCGGGCGTGGCGGCTTTGGTTTCGACGGCGACGATGCGCGCGGCGTGGCGGGCGTTGAAGGCGGTGATGGTCGCGGCGTCGGCGGCGGGATCGGCGCTGGCGAGGACGTTGAGACGCCAACCGGTTTGAGCGGCGGGGGCCAGGGACGCATGGGCCGTTTCGAATTCAGCGAGTCGATCTAAGCTGAGGACAAAGGCGCCGAGCAGGGCGCGGTGCGGGCCGGTCAGGTAGTCGGCGTGGCGCTGGACGGTGTCGGGCATGCCGAGCTTCGCCGGCGGGAAAAGGCCGGCGTAATCGATGCCTGACGCGAGCAGCGACCAAACCGCGAACATACGGTGCCCACGGTCGGACGGAGCGTGCTCCAAGTCAACCGGTCGGTCATGGGGCGTGCTGCTCAAGGGAAGCGTGCGGCTGCCGGTGTCACGCCCGACGCGTAGGCTACGGGTGTGCAGGTGCGCGGAGAAAAAGCCGTAGCGCGCAAAGCAATAGTGTAGGCCAGTCTACCAATCCGCCCCCTGCAAATTCAGTTTGCGCAGTTGAGCCATAGTTGTTCTAACACGTCTCAGAGACAGTCGAGTCACTCGATTCTCCCTACCAACACAACACAACAACTGAACGAACTATGAACGCACGTTCCGTAAGGAATTTGCTGGCTGCGCTCGGCTTGATTTCGAGCGTCGGCTTTGCAACGACCGCGGTGGCGCAAGATGCCGCTGCTTCTGACCCTAAAGAACCCACGGTGAAGCTCGATAAATTTGTCGTCACCGGATCTTCGATCCCGGCGACGCTCGACGAGCAGAAGGCCATGCCGATCCAGATCATCGACGCCGCGGCGATCGAGGTTAGCGGTGTGAATACCAATGTCTTGGACGTGCTCCGCAAAACGGTGCCGCAGATCCAGGGCGCGAACAACCTCGGCGTGGAAAACGCCAACATCGCTGGTGGCAGCAATAACGGCGCTTCAAACGTGGCGCTGCGCAATGTTGACACTCTGGTGCTCTTCAACGGCAAACGCATGGCGGCCAACGCCGGTGCGGCCGGCGGCGGTGTCACAGGCGTGGACTTGAATCTTATCCCGCTGTCCGCAGTGGATCGGATCGAAGTCCTCACCGACGGCGCGTCCGCCATTTATGGTTCCGATGCCGTTTCGGGCGTCGTGAACATCATCCTCAAGAAGGATTACCGTGGCGCGGAAGTCAGTGCCCATTACTCGACCTCGAAGAAGGACAACGGCGGTCAATGGACCCAGAAGTCAGTCGGTATGGTTATCGGCACTGGCACGGACAAGACCAACATCCTCTTCACCGCGGAGTGGTCCCAGCAGGATCCGCTGTGGGCCAAGGACATGACCTATTCCAACCTTCCGATCAATACGGCCACGCTGCCTGGTATGATCGGACCGGTTTCCGGCCAATACTATCGCCTGAACACCTCGCTGAACACCATTCCTGATGCCAACAAGGGCCAGACGCTGGCGCAGATGGTCGCTGCTGGCGTGTATGTGGCGGTTCCCGGACCCTATGAGCAAGCTGATCGCTCCACGATTCTCAGCAAGGTCGACAAGCGCATCGCTTCGATGAGCGCGAATCACACGATCTCGGATAACCTCACCTTCTCGACCGACTTCATCTACGCTCAGACGCAGACACGGTATGAGCTGAATCCGCAGCCCGTCAGCATCTCGACCACCACCCTCATTAATCGAGGCGTCACGACGCTCAACACCACCGGCATCACCGTTCGCAATCGCTACATTGGCGGGTCGAACCGTATCTATAACCCGAAGAGCGACTCCTATCGTTGGACGGGCGGCTTCGACGGCAAGGTCAACGACTACTTCAACTGGAACGTCTCCGCGACCTACGCCATTTCGAAGCAGATCGCCATCGGCTACAACCAAGTGCTCGACTCTGCCCTGCAGAGCGCGATCACCAGTGGTCTCTTCGATATCTTTGCCTATAATCAGAATAAGACCAACGTTGCCAAAGCTGGTATCTTCGGCAACTCCATCGCCAACTACGAGAGCGGCTTCTATAGCTATAACGTCTTGGTGAATGGCAAAATCATCGATTTGCCCGCTGGTGTGCTGCAGTATGCTGCTGGTGCGGAGTTCCGCAAAGAGACGCTCTTCGCCACCGCCGACCTGAATTCCCTGATTCCTCCTGGCGCCACGACCAGCCTTTGGAACAACGGCACCTCACTCGCGCCGTTTGATGGTGGTCGCTCCGCTAAGAGCGAGTTCGTCGAACTCAAGGTCCCGGTCGTCAAGGACCTCCCGGGCCTGCATCTCGTTACGCTCGACGGCGCTCTCCGCCACGAGTCCTACAGCGATAACAACAGCACCACTGTGCCGAAGATTTCGATCGCTTGGCTTCCGATTGACGACCAACTGCGCCTCCGTGCGACTTACGGTAAGTCGTTCTCCGAAGCCTCGCTCTACAACCTCTACGGCCCGCAGAGCACCGGCTTCACGAGCTCTCTGAGCGCCATCCGCGCTTACGACACCAGCGGTAACGCCACCGGCGGCTTCATCGGCCTGCAAGGTCACCAGAGCGGTGGTTCGAATCCGAACCTCACGCCCTCGCACGCCAAGTCCTACACCGTCGGCCTCGTCTATTCGCCGAAGTGGGCCAAGGGCCTCGACATCACGGTCGACTACTTCAACATCAAGCAGACCGACCTCGTTGGCACGCTGGCTAGCGGTCTCACGATCATCCAGAGCGTCGAACAATACGGTCCGGCTTCTCCGTATGCCCAGTATGTCGCGCTCAACGCCTTCCCGGGCCAAGCTGGTGCCGTTGCGATCACCACCCCTGGTCAGCTCCACCCCGACCCGGATAAGATCTACGTGTTGACCGGTCTTGCTAACATCGGCAGCCAGTCGCAGCACGGCTTCGACGTGAATATCTCCTACCTGCTGCCCTGGAAACAATACGGCCGCTTCCGCGTTAACAGCAACTGGACGTTCCTCCAATCCTTCCTGAATAACGACGATGAATACGCCGGCAACGACTTGTATGGTTCGCTGCCGAAGTTCCGCGCCTACACCACCATCGACTGGTCCTACCAAGGCTATGGTGCGACGCTCGGCTACACGCGCATCAACGCCGTGGATGCTGACCCCGCGTCCTTCGGTGGCAGCGGCCTCGATGTCGGTCCCTACAACACGTTCGACATTCAATTCCGCTACGATCTCAGCAAGGTTTCCCCGTTGCTGAAGAACGTGACCTTCGACGTCGGTTGCAATAACTTCACCGACAAGACTCCCCCGCTGTCTCCGAACTACTCGAGCCCGCCGTTCGACAACAGCGCGTTCAGCTACTTCGGCCGCGTGTTCTACGCCGACCTGAAGATCAAGTTCTGATCCAAGCTTAGCACTCTCGCTCGCAAGCGCCCCTCCTCACCGAGGGGCGCTTTTTTATAGCCTCTATCCGATCCCCAAATTGGCATTGCTGGCCAAACGCGGGCCCGCACGATCCCTCGAATGAAGCGCAGCCTCTTCGCTCTCCTGTTTCTGGCCGTTGCCGTTCTTGTCCGTGCCGAAGAAGCGGATTTTTCTCGCTCGCTTTTGCCGGCCGACTTCAAAGCCGCCGGTCTTGATCGCCTGAGTCCGGAAGAACGTCGCAAGCTGGACCAACTGGTGCGGATCTTCATGGGCGCGGAGGTCACCTCCGCGCAAAAATCGGTGGCTGCCGCGCTCGAGGCCAAACGAACTGCAGAAGCCGAAGCGAAGGTCGCCCAACAGCAGGCGCGAGTGGCGAAGGAGGAAGCCCAAGCGGCCAAGATTCAGGCTACGGAGGCGAAGGCGAGTGACCGCGGCTTCCTCGCCAAAGCCAAGGTGCTCCTCGTGCCGGGCACCAAGATCGAATATGCGGAGATTCGCTCGACGATCCAGGGTGCCTTCGAGGGGTGGGATGGCAAAACGGTCTTCCCGCTCGCCAACGGACAACGCTGGCAGATCACTAATAGCGACGAGCGCTATTTTGTGCGACCCCAGGAGAACGTGGAGGTCCAGATCCGGCCTGCGGCACTGGGCGGCTTCTGGATGTATTTCCCTTCTCTCGACAAACAGGTCCGGGTGAAGTTGTTGACGGCGAAATAGGATCGCGTGGCTACAGGCAGCCCAAGCGAGAATCGGCTGCGCGGAAGCCCTCGCCGCTAAATGGGATGAGATCTCGGCGCTCGGGGTGGTTCTTCTCGATGTGCCGTCGGCCGTCGCCAGTCCGACGCCACGTCAACGCACCTGTCGCTGTGCGGGCGCGAGCCACTTCTGTAGGAATTCGCCTACTTTGCTATAGAAGGCGATGCGATTGCGCTCGTCGCGGAAGCCGTGCCCCTCGTTTTCTTGGATGATGATCTCGTAAGGCTTTTTGTGCGCGACGAGTTTCGCCTTGAGCACCTTCCACTGCCTGATGTCTACCCGCGGATCGTTTTCGCCATACGCATTGAGCAATGGCACGCGGATGTTCTGAATGAAATTCACCGGTGATCGGTCGTGCAGGTAGGTGCTGTCGGCTCCCATCCGCTCGGTGGCGAAAAGCTGGTCGAAGGGCGAAGGCGAGATTTTGTAGTCGGCGACCTGGATGCCCAGGTCGGAGACGCCGACGTAATTGATGCCGCAGCGGTAGAGCTCGGGCGTGAACGTCAGCCCGGCGAGTGTGGCGTAGCCTCCGTAGCTGGCACCGTAGATGGCGACCTGGTCGGCGGTGGTGATCCCCTGCGCGATCGCCCACTTCACCGCATCGGTCAGGTCGTCCTGCATCTTGCCGCCCCACTCGTGGTAGCCGGCTTGGAGGAACTTCACGCCATAGCCGCCTGAGCCGCGGTAGTTGACCTGCAACACTGCATAACCACGATTGGCGAGGAACTGCACCTCGGGATTGAAACCCCAACTGTCGCGGATGGTGAAGGGACCGCCGTGGGGATTGATGATGAGCGGCACCGGACCTTTTTCCGCGCCGGCGGGGCGGGTCAGGTAGCCGTGGATGGCGAGTCCGTCGCGGGCCTGGAACTGGATCGGCTCCATCGGGCGCATGGCTTTGGGATCGAGACCGCGCATCACACGTCCGATCAGCGCCATGCGACCACGCTTCAGGTCGAGCACGTAATACGTGCCGGCGTCGAGGTCGCTGTGCGAGGCGATGACGAGGGTTTTCTCGTCATCGGAGGAGCTGACGACGGTGTTCTCCATGCCGGGCGGCAGGCTGTTGTCGATCGTGCGCTGAAGCTTGGCGCGGTCGGCGTCGAAGAATTTATCGTGCGCCTTGTCGGTCTCGTAGGTGACGCCGTAGAGTTTGCTGCGGTCATGCGAGGTGTGCACCCGGATGATGTCGCCCTCATCGGAGTGAAACAGCGGCTCGCTCCATTGGCCGGTGCGGACGTTGTAGGTGTAGAGCGTGTTGGTGTCAGAGTGCTCGGTGCTGAGCACGTAGAGGGTCTCGTTGTCGGCGGCGAAGAAGAGGAACTCCCACGGCGCGTCGCCCCGGTTGGCAGGGAACTCGGCGATCTTGGCGTAGCGGCTGGTGGGCTCGGCTCGCACTTCATAAATCAATTTGTCGCCCAGAAACATCATGCGGGCGCGCAGCACGCCGTTGTTGTCGGCAACTTGACTCGAGGCGGCGCCGTTGGGCGTGGGCTCGTAGCTGGTGATGGGCGTGCGTCGGCCGGTGCGCACATTCAGTTTGAAGATACCCCAAGTGTGGGAACCCACCTCGCGGATGCCGCTGATCAGAAAGTGATCGGGATCGTAGGGCAGCTCGTCGTAGAGGCCGGCGGCATCCATGCCCCTGGTGTGGGCGTAGGATTCGGTCAGCGCGCGCACATCGCGCTTGCCTCCGTTTTTGGGCGGGGCGACGGCGATGGCGCGCAGGGCGTAGGATTCGTCGCCGCCGGTATCGCCGCCGTAGACGATGTAGTCGCTGCCCTTCCAGAAGAATAGCTTGATGTTCTCGTCCTTGGCCGAGACAAGGGCCTCGGGAGGCTTTCCGGGATTTTCAAGGTCCATCAGCGCAATGCCGACCTTGCCCCAGCCCAGCGTCGTCAGAAACGCGAGGTAGTGGCCGTCTGGAGACAACTGCATGGAGCTGACATCCGGTTCAGCAAAGAAAGTTTCAACCGGTATGGGTTTCACCGGCTCGATGGATTCCGCCGTCAAGGCGGCTGCGCATAGCAAAAAGGCGACGGCTCCTCTGCGAACGATTGCGTTCATCATAGGCTCAAGCGGAGCAGTAGTTCTTGGGGGCGGCAACTCGCTATTGGCCAAGCGGTGCGCGCTTTTTCCAAAGAACGCGCCTATGCCTCGTGTCGCTCATGCACAAAGCATGGAGTGACGGCGCGGACATTCGGCGGCCGCTTCGTCGGCTTGCTGGTGGCGATCGAGCGCGACGGCATTTCCCTGACGGGCGTCCAATGAATACCGATATCGGCGTGAAACGGTTGCGCGGTCGGCCAACATAGAATCATACCGGGCAAATAGCGGCCCCGAGCACTGCGTCTCACAGTCTTTAGTCCGCCCAGCGAGGAAGAGCGGGCGCTGATTTCGCGCCCAATGTCGTTCTTGCGGACCTTGAACGCCGTTCTGGTGATCGGCTAGGTTCTGCAATATCGCCCTCAGCTCTGTTTTTTCCGGATCAGCTCCTCGAGCTTCACGATGTCGGCGGAAAATTGGCGGATGCCTTCGGCGGTCTTCTCCGTCGCCATCGCGTCCTCGTTCAGCGCGAAGCGGAAACTTTTTTCGTCGAAGGTCACCTTCGCGAGTGTCGCCGCCTTCGCGGCGGCCGGGTCCAGCTTCCGCGAGATCGGGGTGTTGTTCTTCGCGAGTTCGCCGAGCAGTTGCGGGCTGATCGTCAGCAGGTCGCAGCCGGCGAGTTCGACGATCTCACCTGTGTTGCGGAACGACGCGCCCATAACCTCCGTCGCGTAGCCGAATTTCTTGTAGTAGCTGTAGATCTCTGTGACCGACTTCACGCCCGGGTCCTCGGCGGGCGCGTAGTCCTTGCCGGTGGATTTCTTATACCAGTCGAGGATGCGCCCGACAAACGGCGAGATGAGCTGCACCTTCGCCTCGGCGCACGCTACGGCCTGCGCGAACGAGAAGAGCAACGTGAGGTTGCAGTTGATTTTCTCCTTCTGCAGCTGCTCGGCGGCTTTGATGCCTTCCCACGTCGACGCGATCTTGATCAGCACGCGCTCGCGGCCGAGCCCCGCCTTCTCGTAGCGCGCGATGATCTCACGCGCCTTCGCGACCGTCGCGACCGTGTCGAACGACAAACGCGCGTCGACCTCCGTCGAGACACGTCCGGGAACGATCTTCAAAATTTCCGCGCCGAACAGCACCAGCAATCCATCGATCACTGCGCCGAGGTCGGCCCCGGCGGGCGCGTCCTTCACCGCCTTGTCGACGATCCAGGCGTAGTCCGGCATGGCGGCGGCCTTCAGGATCAGGCTCGGGTTCGTCGTCGCGTCGCGCGGCGCGAATTGCTTCATGCTGGCGAAGTCGCCGGTGTCGGCGACCACGACGGTGAACTGCTTTAGTTGGTCGAGCTGGCTCGGAGAAGACATGAGGCCGTCACTTTAGGAAGTGCGGATGGGCTCGCAAATAGTTCCTCATCCAAAATACCCCGCCGTCCTCGTCATAGAACGCCCCATCGAGCTGCGATTCGAACGCCGCGTCCAACGCCGACTTGAAGTGCGGGCCGGGCTTCATTCCGAGCGCAATCAGATGGCGACCCAGCATGACCGGCTGCGGTGCGCGGTCGGCCACCGCGAGGCGCTGCGCCGCGTCGCGCAATTCGTGGATGCGGCGCAAGGCCTCCTCCGACACCAGCGGCGGCCGGCCGAGGTGGTCCGCGGTCATCACGGCGATGAGCTCGTCCATCGTGGCCGGCGCGATCTTGCGCGCGAGCCGCCGCACCGTGGTGTCACGGAAATGCGTCTGCCCGTGATGATGGGCGAGGTGGTTCGCGACCAGCGGGCGCACGAACTCAATCAACTCGTGCGGCGCGCCGATGCGTTGCAGAAAACTTTCCGCCAGCGGCGCGCCGGCCGCTTCGTGGCCGGGGCTGACCCAGCGCAACTGCGCACGACGTTCGGCTTGGTGCGTCGTGGTTGCCTTGCCGAAATCGTGCGCGAGCACCGCCAGCGACAGCACGCGTCGCGTGTGCGCGTCACCGTTTTGCCAGGCCCCGATGGTCGGCAGCGCATCCAGGCAATGCGCCGTGTGCACGAACGCGTCGCCTTCCGGGTGCCATTCGGGTTCCTGCGGCAGACCGTCGAGCCCCGCGATTTCCGGGAAATGTTTCAGCCAGCCGCTTTCCTTCAACACGAACAGCCCGCGCGAGGGTTTGGCGGCTTTCAATGCCCACTTGTCCCACTCGCCCCAGACGCGCTCGATGGCGAGTTCGCGATAGGTGTCGGCGATGGAGCGGCACAACGCGGCGGTCTCCGGCGCGAGGGCGAGATCGAAACGGGCCGCGAACTGGAACGCCCGCAACACGCGCAACGGATCCTCGACGAAGGCCGCACTCGTGTGCCGCAGCACGCGCGCGCGCAGGTCGCGCTCGCCGCCGTGCGGATCGATCACGCGGTTCTCGAGCGGATCGAAGGCGATCGAGTTGATCGTGAAATCGCGTCGCGCCGCCGCTTCCGCTTCCGTGAGGTCCGGCTCGGGCTCGACCGCGAAGCCGCGGTGCCCCGCGCCGGTCTTTGACTCGCGACGGGGCAGCGAGAAATCGTATTCTGCGCCCGCGAGCCGCACTTTCAGCACGCCGAAGCTGCGTCCGACCAGATCCGTCGGGCCGAACGGCGTGAGCGCGCGCTGCAATTTTTCGTAGTCGAGGCCGAACACCTCCACGTCGAAGTCCTTCGGCTCGTGCCCGAGCAGCCAGTCGCGCACGCAGCCGCCGACCAGTCGCGGACGCCCGCCCGCGGAGCGGAGCGTCTGGAGCGCGGCGAGAAGTGGCGGAGGCAGTTGCATGGCGCGGCGGAGCCGGTGCGGCCCAGCGTGCGCCCTTTCAAGGCCAGTGCAAGGCGCGCGTCGTCACGCGGCCGGTCGCCTCCACGCCTGCCACGCGAGCAGCGCCCAGCCGGTGAGGAAAGCCACGCCGCCGAGCGGCGTGACCGGTCCGAGAAACCTCGGGCCGCCGAGCGCCAGCCAATAGAGCGAACCGGAGAAAAACACGACACCCGCCACCCACAGCGCCGCGACGCGTCCGCTGGCGCCCGCGTGGGCGTCGCGCCAGCCGGCGAGCGCGAGCAGCGCGACGGCGTGGACGAGCTGATATAGCACAGCGGTTTTCCACGTTTCGACCGAGCCGTGCGCTTCAAGCGTGGGTTTCAGGGCATGGGCGCCGAACGCGCCGAGCGCGACGCCGAGGAAGCCGAGGAACGCGGCGGTGAGCGTGATGAAGCGAGTGGAGCCGGTCATGGGAACGAGTGTGTCGACAAGGCGTCGAAAACCAACCTTCCTTTGCTCCATGCGCCGCCTGATCGCCTTGGTGTTGGCTCTGTTCGCCGCTCGCCTCGGCGCCGCGGACGGCGAGTGGACGCGCAGCGTGGACGGGACGATCGAGTCGAAGTTCGTGCGCCGCGGCATCGAACGCGCGGGCGCCTCGGTGCGGCAGGGGGCGTGGTTGGCGAACGAGGAGTGGAAGTTCGGCGCATGGGTAAATGTGCCTTTCACGGCGCGGCGTTGGAGTGAATTCGGCGTGCTGGCGGCATACACGCACACCTTCGGCGAATCCGGCCCGACGCTCGGTTTGCAGGTTACGCATTATCACCTCGCCGACGCCTACGAGGGACATCCGGCGCACGCGGGGGAGGTGGCGGCATCTTTTTCTTTCCCGGCGGGGCCCGGTCGCGTGACGGCCAGTGTGACGCGCGACGTGAGCCGCCGGGCGGACATGGGCGAGCTAGGCTACGGCGGCGAATATGCGCTGAAAGACTGGGGCGCCTTTCTGAATTACCGCCTCTATGTCGGAGCGGTCGAGGCGGACAACGTGCTGCCGGAGCTCGGAGGGCCGCGCATCGAGGACTCCTACAGCTATCATGGCATCGACTTGACGCTGCCGTATCGCATCGGCGGTCAGACCGTGGTCACGGCGGGTTTGCACTATGCCGGGACGGACGGCGCGCGGCCGTTTTGGTCGCCCGGCGAAGCGTCGCCCGGCGGCAAGATTTGGTTCAGCCTTGCCGCAAGCTACGAATTTTGAGCGATTAGGCCCCGAAACCCGCTCCGCGTCGTCTCGCGCCGAAAATGTGAAAGCTTGGGTGTTGACAGGGTAGGGCGGAGTCTTTCCCTTGGGCCTCTTTCCGCAATGAAAACCTATCTGGCCAAAAAAGAGACAGTCCAGCCCAAGTGGTATCTGATCGATGCCGAGGGGCAGGTTCTTGGCCGTCTCGCAGTTAAAGTCGCCAACATCATCCGTGGTCGCAACAAGGCCACTTACACCCCGCACGTCGATACCGGCGACTTCGTCATCGTCATCAACGCGAGCAAGGTCGTCCTCACCGGCAAGAAGGAAGAAGTGACCGAGTATATGTCGTTCTCCGGCTTCGTCGGCGGCGAGAAATACCGCAAACTCACCGACGTCCGCGCGAAGAAGCCCGATTTCATCATCATGCAGGCCGTCAAGGGCATGCTCCCGAAGAACCGCCTCGCCGCGAAGATGCTGACCAAGCTCCGCGTGTTCCCGGGCGCCGAGCACCCGCACGCCGCGCAGAACCCCATCAAGCTTTGATCTGATCCATGAGCGCTGACTCCACCGTTTTCATCGGCACCGGCCGTCGCAAGACCTCCACCGCCCGCGTGCGCCTCGTCGCCGGCTCCGGCAAGCTCTCGGCCAACGGCCGCGACTTCGACGCCTACTTCAAACACGACAACTTCGCCCGCCGCGCCGCTGGTCCGCTCGCGACCGCCGACGTGAAGGACAAGTTCGACGTCGTCGCCAACATCGCTGGCGGCGGCATCAGCGCCCAAGCCGGCGCGGTTGCCCACGGCATCGCCCGCGCGCTGCTGAAGTTCAACTCCGAGCTCCGCGTCACGCTCAAGAAGGCTGGTCACCTCACCCGTGACCCGCGCGAAAAAGAGCGCAAGAAGGCCGGCCAGCCGGGCGCCCGCAAGCGCTTCCAGTTCTCGAAGCGCTAATCGCTGGTCGAAGAGGTTTTCATTCACGAACGGGGTGCCGCAAAGCACCCCGTTTTTATTTGCGAACATCCCTCACGTTCCCATTTAGTCCCCCTCCATTAGATGAAAGTCGGCATTGTCGGCGCGTCGGGTTACTCCGGCGAAGTTCTCGTTAAACTCCTCCTGGGCCATCCGCACGTCACTCTGGCGGCGGTCACCTCACGCCAACACGCGGGCAAGCCGCTCTCGAGCGTGATCCCGGCGTTGCGCGGCACCGCGGCCGACACGCTGAAGTTCATCGGCTCCGACGCGGCCGAACTCGCCGCGCGCGACGACATCGGCCTGTGGTTCCTCGCGCTGCCGCACGGCGCCGCCGCGGACTTTGCCAAGGCGCTCGTTCCCGCCGGTCGCAAGGTCATCGATCTCTCCGCCGACTTCCGCGTCGCCGATCTCGCGACCTACGAGAAATACTACGGCCACCACCACGCGCCCGAGTTGCTCCCGCACGCGCGCTACATTCTTCCCGAGCTCACGGATCCGAAGTGGAAAACCGAGATCAAGCTCGCCGCCGCGCCCGGCTGCTATCCGACGAGCATCATCCTCCCGCTCGCTCCGCTGCTCGCGGCTGGACTCGTCTCGCGCCAGCACATCGTCGCGAATTCCCTCTCCGGTGTCTCCGGCGCCGGCAAGAAAGCCGAGGAAGCCTATCTCTACTGCGAACGCGCCGAGAGCGCGAAGGCTTACGGCCTCATCAAGCACCGCCATCTTTCCGAGATCGAGGAGCAGCTCGCGCTGCGCTCTGGCGCACCGGTGGTGCTCCAGTTCAACCCACACCTCGCACCGATGCGCCGCGGCATCCTCACCACGATCACTGTGCCCGCCGCGGCCGGCGCCACGATCGACGCCGTCTACGCCGCTTGGCGCGCCGCCTACGCGGGTCGGCCGTTCGTTTCCATTTTGCCGACAGGCGAGACGCCCGACTCGGCCTATGTCACCGGCACGAATCGCGTGGACCTCTCCGCCGTGCACGACACTCGCACGGGCAACTTCGTGATCACTTCCGCCGAGGACAACCTCGTGAAGGGCGCGAGCGGCCAAGCCGTGCAAATCATGAATCTCTGGCTCGGTTTCCCGGAAACCGCCGGACTGCTTTAAGCATACACAACAAAAATGACCCAACTCACCGTTACGCCGGATAGTGCAGGTATCACGGACGTTCCTGGATTTGAGGCGGCGGGCGTCGCTTGCGACATCCGCCAGAAAAACGACCTCAAGCGACTCGATCTCGCGCTCGTTTACTCGCTGCGCCCATGCACTGCCGCCGGCACGTTCACCAAGAACGCCGTCAAGGCCGCCCCGGTGCTGTTGTGCCAGAAGAATCTCGAGGAAGGCGGCCCGTTCCACGGCTTCATCGCCAACTCCGGCAACGCCAACGCGTGCACCGGTCCCGAGGGCCTGAAGGACGCGCAGACGATGGCGCAGCGCGCCGCCGCCTCGCTCAACCAGAAACCGCACGCGTTCTTCGTCTGCTCGACCGGCCGCATCGGCCAGCCGCTCCCGATGGATCGCGTGATCAAGGGCCTCGAGCGCTCCGTCACCGAAAAGGGCCGCACGCCCGCGCACGGCAAAAAAGCCGCCGACGCCATCCTCACCTCCGACACGAAGGCCAAGACCGTCACGGTCTCCTTCACCTACGACGGCAAGAAGCACACCGTCGCCGGCTTTGCCAAAGGCGCGGGCATGATCCAGCCGAACATGGCGACGATGCTCGCGTTCCTCGCGACCGATTTTTCCGTCCCACGCAGCTTCCTCCAGAAGACGCTCACCGAGGCGGTCAACGGCACGTTCAACTGTATCACGGTCGACGGCGACATGAGCACGAACGACACCGTCCTCATGCTCGCCAATGGCCACTCCGGCGTCTCCGTCGGCGACAAGAGCCCGCGCGAGCTGCGCGTCCTCTTCGCCGAGGCCGTGTGGAAAGCCTGCGATATCCTCGCCGACAAGATCGTCTCCGACGGCGAGAAGATCACCAAGGTGATCGAGGTTAAGGTGCAAGGCGCCGCGTCCGCCGAGGACGCCGAGAAGTGCGCCCGCGCCATCGGCAATTCCCTCCTCGTGAAGTCGTCGTGGTATGGCGAAGACCCGAACTGGGGCCGCCTCGCCGACGCCGCCGGCTACTCCGGCGCGAAGCTCGTCGAGGCCAAGCTCGACATCCGCTACAACGACACGCCCGCGATGACCGCCGGCAAGCCGCACCCCGAGCTGAAACCGAAGTGGAAGGAAATCGTGAAGCAGCGCCGCTTCACCATCACCATCGATCTGCATCTCGGCAAAGCCGGCTACCGTCTCCTCGCGACCGACCTCACGGAAGGTTACGTGAACTACAACAAGAGCGAGTGAGCGCGCCTCAGTTGTCGCTCGCGCGCGCGACCACGCGCGCGTGGCGATCCAGCTGACCTTCCGAGTCCGCGCGTCGCACAAGCGTGACGCAAATTCACTTGCACTCCCGGGCACGCAAAAAAAGAGTCGCCCTGATTTTCCTCCCGCGCGGCGTCGCGTGAATTCTCCGCTTCGCCACCGCTTCCGCCCCCTTTTTCAACCAACGCTCAGCACCATGATTCAATTCAACAACAAGATCCTCTTCGTCGGTTACGGCGCAGTCGCCGAGTGCACGCTGCCGATCCTCTTCAAGCACCTCAAGGTGCCCGCGAAAAACGTCACCGTGATGGATTTCGTGGACAAGAAGGAGAAGCTGGCGAAGTGGATCAAGAAGGGCGTCCGCTACGTCAACGATCGCGTGACCGAAGATAACATGGCCGCGATCCTCGCGAAATACGTCGGCCCCGGCGACATCATCGTCGACCTCGCCTGGAACATCGACGCGTGCGAGATCCTCCAGTGGTGCCACGACAACGGCGTGCGCTACATCAACACCTCGACCGAGCTCTGGGACCCCTACAAGTCCGGCAGCCACCCGACGGAGAAGACCCTTTACTGGCGCCACATGAATCTGCGCCGCATGACCAAGAAGTGGAAGGAGAAGGGCCCGACCGCCGTCATCGAACACGGCGCGAACCCCGGCCTCATCTCGCACTTCGTCAAACAAGGCCTCATCGACATCGGCAACAAGCTCATCGCCGACGGCAAAGCCAAGGGCAAGCGCGCGGAGAAAATCGCCGCGCTCATCGCGGCCGGCACATTCAATGAGCTCGCCCAGGAACTCGGCGTTAAGGTCATTCACTGCTCCGAGCGCGACACGCAGATCACCGACCAGCCGAAGCAGGTCGACGAATTCGTCAACACCTGGTCCATCGAAGGCTTCCGCGAGGAAGGCACCACCACCGCCGAAATGGGCTGGGGCACGCACGAGAAGACCCTCCCGAAGCACGCCTTCACCCACAAGGAAGGCCCGAAGAACCAAATCTGCCTCGCGCAGATGGGTATCAACGTCTGGGTCCGCTCCTTCGTCCCGAACTGGACCACGCTAGGCATGGTCGTCCGTCACGGCGAGGCCTTCACCATCTCCGACGCGCTCACCGTCTGGAAGAACGGCAAGGCCGTTTATCGCCCGACGATGCACTACGCCTACTGCCCGTGCGACGAGGCCATCTCGTCGCTCAATGAGATGCGCGGCTACAACTACAAACTGAACGAAAATCAGCGCATCATGAACGACGAGATCACGGACGGTGCGGACGTGCTCGGCGCGCTCATCATGGGCCACGAATACAACTCCTGGTGGGTCGGCTCCGACCTCAGCATCCAGGAGTCCCGCCGCCTGGTCCCGCACCAGAACGCCACCACGATGCAGGTCGCCATTTCCGTGGTCGCCGCGACGATGTGGATGATCGAGAACCCCAATGAAGGCGTCGTCGTTCCCGACCAGATGCCGCACGACTACGTCCTCAAGATCTCGAAGCCCTACCTCGGCAAGTGGATCTCCCAGGCCTACGACTGGACTCCGCTCAAGGGCCGCGACACCACGTTCGCGAAATACAACAAGCCCGACCTCGACACGAAGGATCCGTGGCAGTTCAAGAACTTCCTCGTCACCGACGCTGGGTAACGACGCGCTCCACGCCGCCATGATCACGAACTCCCGGCTGCAGAAACTGGCCAAGCAACACGGCACCCCGCTGTTCATCATCGACCACGATGCCCTCCGCAAAGCCTACCGGGAGTTCCGCAAACACCTGCCCCGCGTGCAGGCCTACTACGCGGTCAAGGCGAACCCCGATCCGCTGATCGTTCGCACCCTCTTCGAAGAGGGTGCGAGCTTCGACGTCGCCTCGATGCCGGAGTTCATGATCGTCTACCAGAACATCAAAAAAATGCCGGCGAAGCAGCGCCAGCAGTGGATCTGGGACAAGATCATCTACGCCAACCCGACGAAGCCGACCGACACGCTCGAGCAGCTCAACAAATACAAGCCGCTCGTCACCTTCGATAACCGCGAAGAGATCCACAAGATCAAGAAGCACGCGCCCAACGCCGGCCTCGCCCTGCGCCTGAAGGTCCCGAACACCGGCGCGATGGTCGAGCTCTCCTCGAAATTCGGCGCGCATCCCGGCGAAGCCGTCGACCTCATCCTCGAAGCCGACCGCGTCGGTCTCACCGTCGAAGGCATCAGCTTCCACGTCGGCAGCCAGACGACCAACTTCGAAAACTACGTCCAGGCGCTCCAACTCACCGCCAACATCTTCCAAGAAGCCCGCGACCGCGGCTACACGAAGATGAACCTCGTCGACATCGGCGGCGGTTTTCCCGCGCCCTACGACGAATCCGTGCGTCCGTTCCACGAGCTGGCGAAGGTCATCAACACCGAGCTCGAACGCCTTTTCCCGAAGGACATTCAGATCATCGCCGAGCCCGGCCGTTTCCTCGCCGCGGTTTCCGGCACCTCCGTTGCCTCCGTCATCGGCAAGGCCGTGCGCGACGGCAAGACGAGCTATTACATCAACGACGGCGTCTACCACACTTACTCGGGCGTCATTTTCGACCACTGCAAGTATCCCGTGAAGGCCTTCAAGAAAGGCCCGACCTCGCTCTGCGCCGTGTTCGGCCCGACCTGCGATGCGCTCGACGTCGTCTCGATGGCCGAGAATCTGCCCGACCTCGAACGCGGCGACTTGGTCTACAGCGTCAACATCGGCGCCTACAGCCACGCCAGCGCGACCTACTTCAACGGCATGCCGCCCGCGAAGGTTGCGCACGAGAATCGCTGACGCCCCGCGCTGCCGGCTCCCCGCTTCTGATGGACGTTCAAGAATACATCGCCAAGGCGCGCGTCCTCCTCGAGGCGCTGCCTTACATCCAGGATTTCCGCGGTTCGACCTTCGTCGTCAAATACGGCGGCAGCTTCATGGACGACCCGGACCCGACCGTCCGCCTCCGCGTCGCCGGTGACCTCGCCTTCCTCGCTGCGGTCGGCATCAACGTCGTCGTCGTCCACGGCGGCGGCAAAGCCATCTCGAAGGCGATGGACGCCTCTGGCCTGAAGGCGAATTTCATCAACGGACTCCGCGTCACCGACGAAGCGACGATCGCCATCGTCAAGAAGACCCTCGACGAGATCGTGAACAAGGATGTCTGCGACACGCTCGTCACGGTGAAGGCCCGTCCGAAGGGTCTGCCCGGCGACAGCGTCCTCGTTTGTCAGAAGCTCACCGTCGACGACGACGGCAACCCCTGCGACCTCGGCTACGTCGGCGACGTCACCGAAGTGAAGGTGAAGCTCGTGAAGAAGGAGATCGCCGACGGCTTCATGCCGATCATCTCCCCGGTCGCCGAAGGCCTCGACGGCAAACCTTACAACATCAACGCCGACACCGCCGCCGGCCGCGTCGCCTCCGCGCTCCGCGCCCGCCGCCTCGTCTACATGAGCGACGTGCCCGGCCTGCTCTCCGACCCGAAGAATCCCGCGGCGCTCATTTCCACGCTGAAAGTCAGCGACGTCGACGGCCTGAAAAAGAAGGGCGTCATCGACAAGGGCATGCGCCCGAAGGTCGCCAGCGCGGTCCGTGCGCTTCAGGAAGGCGTCCAACGCGTCCACTTCGTCGACGGTCGCATGCCGCACAGCCTCCTGCTCGAAATCTTCACCGACAAGGGCGTGGGCACGGAAATTGTGCACGGCTGATACGGTCGGCCCCGATTTTGGGAGTGCGCCGCGCGGCGCGATTGTCTGATTTCGTTTTCACATGAACCAGCCCTCCATTGTCCGCACCAACGCCGCTGAGCTCTACGACGCGTATGTGATGAAAAACTACGCGAAGTCCCCGCTCACGCTCGTGCGAGGAGAGGGCGTCTGGGCGTGGGACGACACCGGCAAGAAGTATCTCGATTTCGCCTCCGGCATCGCCGTCAATGCGCTCGGCCACTGTCACCCGGTTTGGGTCGAAGCCATCCGCCGCCAGGCCGGCGAGCTGATCCACTGTTCGAATCTCTACCGCAATCCGAATTACGGCGAACTCGCGCGGCGCATCGTGCAGCAAGCCGGCCCGGGCCGCGTCTACCTCTGCAACTCCGGCACCGAGGCCAACGAGGCGATGATCAAGCTCTCGCGCCTCCACGGCATCCGGAAGTCCGGCGAAGAGGGCAAGTGCTACAAGATCCTCGTCGCGAAAAACGCCTTCCACGGCCGCACCTACGGCGGCATGAGCGCGACACCGCAGGAGAAAATTCAGAAAGGCTTCCGCCCGTTGCTCCCCGGCTTCGCTGCCGGCGAGATCAACAACGTTCAGAGCTTCGCCGATCTGATCGACGATCAGACTGCCGCGATCATGATCGAGACGGTGCAGGGCGAGGGCGGCGTCACGATGTGCACGGACGAATTCCTCTGGGGCCTGCGCCAGCTCTGCGACAAGCACAACCTGCTCCTCATGCTTGATGAGGTGCAATGTGGCTTTGGCCGAACCGGCGCGTTCTACGCGTTCCAGCACTCCGGCGTCCGCGCCGACGTCATCGGCATGGCCAAGGGCATCGCCAACGGCTACCCGATGGGCGCGATCTGGGCCGCGGAGAAACACGCCGAGCTCTTCACGCCGGGTTCGCACGGCACGACCTTCGGCGGCTCGCCGCTCGCGTGCGCCGCGTCGCTGGCGGTGTTCGAGGTCCTTGAGCGCGACAACCTCATCGCCAAGGTCGCCGCCAACGGCGCGGCGTGGAAGGCCCAGCTCGAGCAACTCGCCGTCGAATTCCCGCAGCAAGTCCTCGGGGTCAGCGGTCGCGGCTACATGCTCGGTCTGCGCCTCACCGGCGATCCCGCGCCCTACCTGCCACTCCTGCGTGACGGCGGCCTGCTTTGCCCGATCGCGGGCCTGAACACGATCCGCCTCCTCCCGCCTCTCATCGCGACCCCGGAGCACCTCTCGCTCGCCACCGACATCATCCGCGGCGCGCTGGCGAAGAAGGCGAGCTGAGAACTGCGTCCAGTTGCCGGGAAAAGCGTGGATTTAGGTCAGAATTCGCTCTCGCCGGACGCGGCGGCGAATCCTAATTTCCCCGGTTTCCCATGAGGCACTTTCTCAAAGAGACCGACTTCACCCGCTCCGAAATCGCCCAGATTTTCGGTCTGGCGGCGCGTCTGAAGCGCGACCGGGGCTCGCACGAGAAGCCGCTCGCCGGCCAGACGTGGGCGATGATCTTCTCGAAGAGCAGCACGCGCACGCGCGTCTCCTTCGAAGTCGGCATCCACGAGCTCGGCGGCAATCCGCTCTTCCTTAATCGCAACGACATCCAGCTCGGTCGCGGCGAGACGGTCGCGGACACCGCGAAGGTCCTCTCGCGCTTCGTCCACGGCCTCGTCGTTCGCACCTTCGAGCAGGCCGAGGTGCAGGAACTCGCGAGCGAGGGTTCGATTCCGGTGATCAACGCGCTCACCGATTTGCTGCATCCCTGTCAGATTTTCGCGGATCTCTTCACCCTCAGCGAGCGCTGGAGCAAGGGCGGCGATCCGCTCGACGCGCTGCGCGGCCGGAAAATCGCCTTCGTCGGCGACCGCGGCTGTAACGTCGCCAACTCTTGGATCATGGGCGCGAACCTCGCCGGCATGAAAATCTCGCTCGCGGGTCCGGCGGGCTTCGATGCTGCGCCCGAGTTCAATCAGTTGCTCGCCAAGGAAGGTTTCGCCAACGGCTACGAGTTCACCACCGACGCCTACGCCGCCGTGAAGGATGCCGATGTCGTCTACACCGACGTGTGGGTGAGCATGGGCAAGGAGGAGGAAACCGCCGAGCGCATCCGCGTGATGACGCCGTTTGCCGTCACACCGGAATTGATGGCGGCGGCGAAACCGGGCGCGCTCTTCATGCACTGCCTGCCGGCGCACGCCGGTCAGGAGGTCACGCAGTCCGTGCTCGATAGCTCGGCTTCGATCATTTTCGACCAGGCGGAGAATCGCCTCCACATGCAGAAGGCCATCATGGCCACCCTGGCGCAAAGGAAGTAGCGCTGGCTCCCAGCTGGCGTGATGTTTCGCGGCGGTCGCAGCTCAAAGCCGCCTCCAGGCACTACTGCTCCAGAATCAACGTGACGCGGTTCGACTGCGTCTTCTGGAAGCGGCCCGTGTTCAGGTTGCCGTCGTCGAGCTTGGCGTCGATTTCCTCCAGCTGCGCATCGGTGCAGGTCAGGCCGGCGATGGAGATGCCCGCGCTCACGCCCGATATGTTGCGGTCCCAGTTCCAGCGTCCGCCGAGCGGTGTGACCGCCTGCCAGACGTCCGTCTTGAAATCGCCTACCATCGACACGGGTGCCGTCGGCACGACGCCGCTGCCGGCGTTGTTGGGCCAGAAGCCGTGTTGCAGCGCGTAGGTTTCGAAGGCCTGCGAGAACACGCGAAAATCGCTCGCGACCCGCGCGTTTTGCGCGGCGCGTTGCACGCGCTGCATCGCGGGGATGGCGAGCGCGGCGAGCAAGCCGATGATGACGACGACAATCATGATCTCGACGAGCGTGAAGCCGCGGATGGTGCGGCGAGAGCGGGCAGGGGAGAGCGGGCTCATGACAGGTCCTTGGGTTGACGCCAACATGGCCCGACACGCACGGCATCGCCAGCCGCCAAGGGTGAAAGCCGCGTGAAAAGCGCCGGGGTTTTTTGACCCATTTTTCTTTTGCGAGCGCGGTCGGCGCGGTCTCAACTGCCCCCTCTACCATGAAGATCGTGCTCGCCTACTCAGGAGGCCTCGACACCTCCGTCATCGTCAAGTGGCTCCGCGAAACCTACGACGCCGAAATCGTCACGTTCGCGGCCGACATCGGCCAAGAGGAGGAACTGCGAGGCTTGCCGGCGAAGGCGAAGAAGACCGGGGCGTCGAAGCACTACACCCTCGACCTCGTCGAGGAGTTCGCCCGCGACTTCATCTACCCGATGATCCGCGCCAACGCGATCTACGAGAGCCAGTATTACCTCGGCACCTCGATCGCGCGCCCGCTCATTGCCAAGGCCCAGATCGCCATCGCGAAGAAGGAAAAGGCCGACACCGTCGCCCACGGCGCCACCGGCAAGGGCAACGACCAGTGCCGCTTCGAGCTCACCTACATGGCGCTCGCGCCGCACCTCAACATCATCGCGCCGTGGAAGCTCGAGAGCTACCGCGAGAAGTTCCCCGGCCGCGCCGAGATGATCGCGTATTGCGCCGAGCACAACATCCCCGTCGAGGCCTCGCTCAAGAAGCCCTACTCGATGGATCGCAACCTTCTCCACATCTCCTACGAAGCCGGCATCCTTGAGGATCCATGGTTCGACCCGACGACCAAGGAGAACAAGGCGATGTTCAAGCTCTCCGTCGCCCCCGAGGACGCCCCCGACAAGGCCGAATACGTGGAACTCGATTTCGTGAAGGGCGACTGCGTCGCCGTGAATGGCAAGAAGCTCACGCCCGGCGGCGTGCTGAAGGCGCTGAACAAGCTCGGCGGCAAGCACGGCATCGGTCGCGTCGACCTCGTCGAGAACCGCTTCGTCGGCATGAAATCGCGCGGCGTCTACGAGACCCCGGGCGGCACGATCCTCATGCAGGCCCACCGCCAGGTGGAGTCGCTCACGCTCGACCGCGAGGTGCTCCACATCCGCGACAGCTTCATCCCGAAGTATGCCGAGCTGGTTTACAACGGCTTCTGGTTCGCGCCGGAGCGCGAGATGCTCCAGGCCATGGTCGACGAGAGCCAGAAGTTCGTCACCGGCACCGTTCGCCTGAAGCTCTACAAGGGCAACATCATCACCTGCGGCCGCAAATCGAAGTATTCCCTCTACGACGACAAGATCGCGTCGATGGAAGGCGTGAAGAGCTGGTATAACCAGAGCGACGCCACCGGCTTCATCCGCCTCAACGGCCTCCGCCTCCGCGCGCGCAACCTCGCGCAGGGCGGCCCGAAGATCTGAGTGCCACTCCGCAGTGATTTCATCGACGGCGCCCGATGACGGGCGCCGTTTTTGTTGGCCGACTCCTGCGCCAAAACGTTCTCTGCTGCGCCCAGACGTGCGCGAATCGCGGCCGATAAATCGTGGCTTGCACCCCGTCGCGAGTTGGAATTCTGCCGAGTGCGCGTGTCTAAGCCTTCAAGCATCGGATCCTGTATCAAGCAGCTGCTCGCCGTGTGGGCCAGCGCGTGCTTGCTGCTGATTATCCAGACGGCGGTGGATACCGATGCGCCGCCGTGGACGATATCGTGGATCTGGGCCATCGGCCCGCAGCTGCTGCGGGCCGCGTATTGGTGCGCGCTCACGCCGGGGATCCTGTGGCTGCTCATTCGGTTCCCGCTGCAGGGGCCGCGACGCTACTGGCACCTGGCGCTGCACGGTTTCTGTGCGATGTCGCTTTCGGGGCTGTTTCTGCTGCTGCGCGTGCCGCTCTTCTACTGGATTTACGACATTCCGGCGGCGCAGCGGAATCTGGACTTTCTCATCGCGCAAATCAGCGCGCGCAACGTGATCGATCCGCTGCTGTATTTCTTCGTCGTCTGTGCGCACCTCATGATCGAGGTCTATCGCAGCCTGCGCGAACGCGAGGTGAGCGAAGCCCTGCTCAAGCAACAACTGGCGGAGTCGGAACTCGGTGCCCTTAAACAGCAGGTCCGGCCGCACTTTCTATTCAATTCGCTCAACGCCGTCTCGACGCTCGTGCGCTGCGGCCGGAACACCGAAGCGGTGCGGATGCTTGGCCAGCTCGGCGATTTGCACCGGCGCTTGGTCGAGGGGGGCGCGCGCCTGGAGGGCCCGCTCGAAGCCGAATTCGATTTCGCGCGCGACTATCTCGGGATCGAGAGCGTGCGCTTCGGCACGCGGTTGACGACGGAGCTGATCCTGCCCGACGAATGCCGCCGCGCCACGGTGCCCTCGCTCATCCTGCAGCCGCTCATCGAGAATGCCGTCAAGCACGGCGCTGCGCAGCGCGCCGCCGGCGGCGCGGTGAGAGTCGCGGCGTGCCGGGAAGGGTCGCGGCTGCGATTGGAAGTCCAGAATCCGCTGCCCGACGTGGAGAGCGAGCGTCCGCCCGGCACCGGTGCGGGGTTGCAGTTGACCTGGCGCCGGCTGGAGCAGGGCTACGGCGCGGACGCGCGTTGCATCGTGGAGAAGCGCGACGGCATGTTTCTGGCCCGCGTCGAACTGCCATTTGCGATTCCAGGCAACCGAACATGAAGATCAGAACCTTGTTGGTGGACGATGAACCGCTCGCGCGCGAAGGCTTGGCCGGGCTCCTGCGCGCGGACGCGGAGTTCGCGGTGGTGGGCGAGGCGGAAAACGCGAAGGACGCGCGGCGGCGCATGCAGGAGCTGAAGCCGGAGCTCGTGTTTCTCGATGTGGAGATGCCCGGCATGAGCGGCATGCAGATGTTGCAAGCGATGCCGCCGGACGAGCGACCCGCGGTGGTGTTCGTCACCGCGTTCGAAAGCTACGCGCGGCCGGCGTTCGACGTCGCCGCGATCGACTACCTGATGAAGCCGTTCACCGACGAGCGTTTCGCGGAGATGGTCGTGCGGGTGAAGCGTCGGCTGCGCACCGGCCGGCTCGCGGCGTTGGATCAACACGTCGAGGCCTTGCTCGACCGGTTGCAGCAGCCTCCCGCGCCCGAGGCCGCGCCGGCGGCGGGGAAGCTCCTTTTTCGCTCCGGCGGAGAGATCCACGTGTTGCCCGCCGAGGAGATTCGCTGGGTCGAGGCGCAGGGCGACTACCTGAAGATCCATCTCGGCGACCATTCCGTGATCGTGCGGGAATCGATTCGGAAGTTCATCGCGCGCGTGCCCGGCGGACCGTTCGTGCGCGTGCACAAGTCGACCGTCGCCAACACCGCCTGGGTGCGCCGCGTGGAGCACCTCGTGGCGGGCGACTACGAAGTGGAGTTGCGCGACAGCACGCGTTTGCGCGTCAGTCGCGTCTATCGCACCGAGCTCTTCCGCCGCCTCGGTCACCTCTGAAGCCGAGCGGGGTGCGCCGGGCGCGGACGTCTTGGCGCAGGTCGGGACGCGTGGTCGCCGGCGCGTTGCGCGAGCGCGGGGTCGACGCGGGACTGGCGTGGCGCACGGCCCGTGCCGGGCGCGCAAACCTACACTACACACACGATGAAATCCCACCCATGCCATCCGCATGCGGCTCGCGCGCGCATTCTCGCGCTGCGCGTGCTCGCAATGCTGGCGAGCCCCGTGCTGGCGCTCGCTCAGTCGAACGCCGCCGATCCCGAAAAGAAAGACGACCAACCGCTGAAGCTCGATAAATTCGTCGTCACCGGTTCGTTCATTCCCCAAGCCAGCGCCGAGCCGGTCGGTCCGGTCGCCGTCTTCACGGAAAACGAAATCCGCGCGACCGGCGCGTTCACGCCCATCCAGGCGCTGCGCAGCCTCCCGTCGTTCATCGGCAATCCCGGTCCGACCGAGAACGACTCGAACGGCGGCTCCGGCGCGACCTCGGTCAGCCTGCGCGGTCTCGGTGCGGGTCAGACGCTCGTGCTCATCAACGGCCGCGTGACCCTGCAATTCGCCAACATCCAGTTGCTCCCCATCGAAGCGATCGAGCGCGTCGAAGTGCTCCGCGACGGCGCAGGCGTCATCTACGGCTCCTCCGCCATCGGCGGCGCCGTGAACGTGATCCTGAAGAAAAACTACAGCGGCTCCACGCTCGACGTGTCCGCCGGCGGCGCCACGCGCTCTCCGGGTGGTCGCGAGACCTATCAGGTCTCCTTCGCTACCGGCGTCTCGAACGACAAGACCTCGGTCGTCGTCACCGGTTCGATGTTCCACAACCGCACCATCTACGCCTCCGAGCGCCCGAACAGTGCGGCCTCCGACAACCGTCCGCTCGGCGGCACCAACGGTGGCTCGGTGACCTATCCCGGCGTCATCTCGCTCAGCGGCGCGCCGAAAATTCTGCGCCCGAATTTTCCGGCCAACGCGACGCCGACCGCCGCGGATTACGTCGACCTGGACACGAACGGCTTCAGCTCGAACCAGCTGTTCAACTTCCGCCAGTATTCACCCTCCGCGCCCGGCCAGGACCGCAATTCCTTCATGGTGAATTTCGAGCACGCCATCGCGGGCGACAAGCTCACGCTCTTCGGCAACTTCCTCTACTCGCGCCTCAAGACCCTCAACGGCCTCGCGCCCGCGCCCTTCGCGCTCGATGAGGATCCCGCCGGCCCCGCCGTCGGCAGCCTGACGTCGTTCGGTCCCTACAATCAGGGCATCCTCAACCCCGCCAACGGCGATTTCTTCCGCTATCGCTCGATTGAGCTCGGCAACCGCACCAACGAGCAGACCTACACCGACTACCGCTGGATCGCCGGCCTCCGCGGCCAGATCAACGAGAAGTGGCGTTGGGAAGCGGCCATGACGATCGAGCGCGAAGACTACGAGCAACTCGACGCCGGCGTGCCCTCGCTTCCGCTGCTGGACGCCGAAGTCTCGGCCGGCCGCTTCAATCCCTTCGCACCCGCCTTCTCCAAGGGCACCGCCACGATCGGCGGCACCACCTACACGTGGGACAACGCCAAGGCGCTCAAGGCCTCCGAGATCAAGGCGCGCATCGTGTCCCCGATCCGGAATCGCTTCTACGATTTCCGTGTCTCCGGCTCGGTCATCGAATTGCCCGCGGGCGACCTCGGCTTCGCTTCCGGCTACGAAACCTACAGCAACAAGAACTACAACGACCCCGACGACCTCTACGCTTCCGGCAGCGTGCTCGGCCTGAACTCGAACGAGGATTCCTTCACCCAATCGGACAACCGTTCGCTCTTCGCCGAGGTGAAGATCCCGGTCATCGGCGAGGCGCAGAACATCGCCTTCGTCAACAGTCTCACGATCGGCGCGACCGCGCGCAATGAGTCGCAGAAGATCGGCGACGGCGTGGAGAGCCGCACCTTCAAGAAGACCAACCCGAGCGTGAACGTGCATTGGGCCCCGACGAAGGACTACCTCGTGCGCGCCAGCTGGAGCAAAGGCTTCATCGCGCCCGCCTCCGGCGCCGTCTTCGGCGGCGCGGGCCAGAACAACCCGACCATCGTGGACCCGCTCGGCTTCCCCTACAACGCGCAGACGACCATCGTCATTCGCCCGAACTCGGATCTGAAGCCCACCGAATCCAAGGCCATTTCGCTCGGCCTCGTCGGCACGCCGAAGGGCCTCGTGAAGAACCTCAGCTTCTCCGTGGACTTCTACTCCATCGACGTCAGTGGCATCGTGGCCAACAACGCCAAGGCCATCCTCGCCGCCAACGCCGCCGGCCAGGGCTCCGGCTTCGTCCCCGGCAACGCCGCGACGATCAACCCGAACGCGCCCTTCGCCAGCCTCATCCGCCGCAGCGCCAACGGCCGCCTGAACAGCAGCGGCAGCTTCGCCGCCACGCCGGGCATTCGCGGCGCGGTCCTGTCGGACTACCTCAACATCGGCTCTCGCAAGGTGCAGGGCTTGGAATACACCGTCACCTACGCTTACAACACGCAGGACTGGGGCCGCTTCAAGGTCACCGCCGCCGCGAACCAGATGGTCAAGTTCGACCAGACCGCCGGCCCGGGCCTCCCGACCGAGAGCTACCTCGGCAAATTCGTCAGCACCGTCGGCGACCCGATTTCGCCCGGCTCGATCCCGAAGTGGAAGGGCAACCTCGGTGTGAACTGGCAGTGGAAGCAGTGGACCTCCAACGTCACGCTCAACTACATCGGTTCGTATCAGGACGACCCGCTGTTCGTGCTCTCGCCGAAGATGCTCGCGTTCTACAACGCCGGCACGCCGAAGTCCGATCCGGCCTTCGCCGCGTTCCTCGCCGACGTCACCCAGCCGAAGATTGGTGGCATCCGCAGCATCTCCGCGTGGGAAACCGTCGACCTCCAGACCAGCTACGCCTTCGACAGCGACAACCTGTTCCTGAAGGACCTGACTGTCACGCTCGGCGCCACGAACGTCTTCGACAAGCTCGCCCCGTTCGCCGCGGGCGCGTTCAACGACAGCTACGATACGCGCACGCACAACAACGTTGGGCGCTTCGTGTATCTGCAGCTCCGCAAGCAATTCTGATTCCCGGGGGAATTCCCCCGGTCCCCCCGACGGCTCCGCGTTCGCGCGGAGCCGTTTTTTTTCGCCACCGCGCCGGCCAGCGCGCCCGCGAACGACGTCATGTCTCGCGGTGTGCGTTCGATTCACACCGCGGCCCGCCGCAGCTGCGCCGTCGCCCCGTCGAGGTCTCGTCCATGCTCCGGCCGGCGCGGCGGTTTCGGACAGCGGGCGACCGGCGCGCGTCTGCGGTTCGTCGCACCTATCCGTTGTCCGTCGCGTTTTCGCAGTGCTCCGGGTGGCGCCCGGGCGCTTTGGTCGCGGTCCCGTTGCGCCCCGGAGTTCCGCTGGCAAACCAAGGGCCTTCCCGCATGCTGCCCACCGTCGCCACCCCATGAAAATCGCGCTCTCGACGCTTCTCGTCCTGTTGCTCGGCGTAGTGGCGGGTGGATTGGCGGCTTGGCACCGACCGCCGCCCGCCGCGCGACCCGGTGAGTTGCGGGTGGTGCACGCCGCGTCGCGCCTCTCGATCGACCCGCGCGTGGTGCGCGATGGCGCAGCGCTGGGGCAGCGAATCATCGATGCGCTGTGGGACCCGTTGCTGACTGTGGAGGACGACGGAGAGATCCGCGCGGCCGCCGCCGCATCGTGGGAAGTCTCCGCCGACCAGCGTCGCGTGACTCTGCACCTCCGTCCCGGTCTGGTCTGGAGCAATGGCGAAGCCGTCACCGCCGAGGATTATCGGCGCACTTTGCGCTGGATGGAGGAGACCGGATATCCGCACCCGCTGATGCAGCAGTTTCAACCGCTGCGCACCGACGACTCGCTGGCGAAGGTGGCGGACATCGTCAGCGCGCCGGATGCGCGCACGCTCGTGCTTTCGCTGCCCGAGCCGGTGCCGGGCATCGTCTTCGCGATCGCGTCGGGCGCGTGGATTCCGCTCCACCGCACGAGTCCGGAGCAGATCGCCTCCGGTCGATATCGTCGCGCGCCGGGCGAGTTGGTGACCAATGGCGCGTTTCGCCTCGCGGAGGTCGGCGCGGATGTCTGGCAACTCGAGCGCAATCTCCGTTACCGCGCGGCGGCGGACGTGCGTCTCTCCCGCGTGCATTTCGCGCGCGTCGACGGCCCAAGCTACTTCTCGCCGGCGGTCGCGTCCGGCGGAGCCGATCTCGGCGACGCAGTGCTGATGTCACGCACCGCCTTGCCGGCCGTCGTCACCGAAACAACCAGCGGGATCTCGCTTCTGCATTTCAACGTCGAGCGGCCGCCCCTGAACGACCCGCGCGTGCGCCGTGCCCTCTCGCTGGCGCTCGACCGCGAGACTCTGGCGCGCTCGTTCGCCGGCGCGAGCGGGGAGGCGCTATTCTCCTGCATGCCGCCTCGTCCGGGCGAGCCGCCGGAGCGCACAGTCACGGAGGATTTGGCCGAGGCGAAACGGTTGCTGGCCGCGGCCGGTTATCCGGAAGGTCGCGGCCTGCCGGTGTTGAAGTTGCCGCTGGTGCGCTCGCGGCAGCCGAATCCCATCGCGTATTCCTGCGCCGATCAGTGGCGCTCCCGTCTCGGCATCGCCGTCTACGTCATTCCGCTTTCCGTCGGCGAGATCAATGCGCGGCTCGCGCGCGGTGAGTTCGACATCATGCACTTCTACTGGACGCTCGGGCGGGGCGAAGCGTCGTTGTTCGCCGCGGCGCCCTTGGACGCCTTGCCGCGCGCTTATCAGCTGCACCTCACGGCGGAGCAGCAACGGCAGATCGAGCAGGCGCGTGCGCAGCAAGGCGAGGCGCGGCGGGTCGCACTGCGTGCGGTCGAGCGCGAGCTGCTTGCCGCGATGCCGTGCACGCCGGTTGTGGGTTATCGTCGCTCGTTCGTGATCGGCCCGCGGGTCGATGGCTGGCAGTCCGACGTTTCGGGCGCGCATCCGTTCGCCGCCCTCGCTCTGAAAACCTTCACGCCTGCACCATGAGCCCGGCGGCACTACGTCCTTCCACGTCGTGGGCGCGCCGCCTGCACGCCATGTGGTGGACTGTCGCTCTGCTTGGCGTGGGAGCGGTCGCGTTCGATGTCTGGCAAGTTCGCCTCGCGGCCGGCACCGAGGCAAGCTTCCGCGCGACGTGGCTGTATCGCTACGGGCCGTGGGGGCTGTGGTGGCTTTTTCTTCCCGGCATCGTCGCGCTGCGCCGCGTGCTCGCGTTCGACCGGATGGCTTGGTGGCGGATTCTTCCGGCGCATGTCGCGGCGGCGTTGCTGGCGGGTCTGGCGCAGTTCGCGCTGTCGGTCGCCCTCGGCTTGGTCGCAAACAGCCTGCCGTGGTCCTTCTTCGGCGAGGTGGCGGGGGATTTCTGGAGCCCATCCGAGTTGGTGCTCCCTGCACTGGTCTACTGCGCCATCGTTGTGCCGGCCTATGCCGTGGAATTCTACCTCGGCTGGCGCGCAGGCCAGCGCGAGGCGGCCGACCTGAAAGTCGCCAAGGCCGAACTCGAGTCGCGTCTTCTGCGCGCGAACCTCGACGCGCTGAAGATGCAGCTGCATCCGCATTTCCTCTTCAACGCCCTCAACTCGATCACCGCGCTCATCCGTCGCGGCGACACCGTGCTGGCCGAGGAGGCGCTCGCGCAGCTGGCCGAGTTGCTGCGCCGGGCGCTCGACCACAAGCAGGACCAACTGGTCACGCTCGAGCGCGAACTCGAGTTCCTCGAACACTACTTCGCCATCGAGCGAATCCGTTTTCAGGACCGACTCCAAGTCAGCTTCGAAATCCAGCCCGCGTGCCGCCATGCGCTGTTGCCCAGCCTGCTGCTGCAACCACTGGTGGAAAACGCGATGAAGCACGGTTTCTCCCGCCAGGTCAGCGCGCGCATCATGCGGCTCCGCGTTTGGCGCACCGGCGACCAACTGCGCCTCGAACTCTTCAACGAAGGCCCCGCGCTCCCGGCCGCTGCGCCGACGGAGAGCGCCGGCGGTATCGGCCTGCGCAACACCCGCGCGCGCCTCGCCATGCTGTTCGACGCCGACGCCCGGCTCACGCTCGCGAACGCGTCGGGCGGCGTCGTCGCCGACATCGTCCTGCCCTTCCACTCCACCCAACCATGAACCGAATCAAGACCGTCATCGTCGACGACGAGCCGCTCGCGCGCGACGACCTCGCCGGCCTGCTCCACGCGGATCCGGAGATCGAAGTCGTGGCCTGTTGCTCCGATGGCGATCAGGCGCTGCACGCCGTGCGCGCGCACGCGCCCGATCTGTTGTTTCTGGACGTGCAGATGCCCGGCCTCACGGGCTTCGATGTGCTGACGGAGCTCGGCGCCGGCGCGCGGCCGCACGTCGTGTTCGTGACCGCTTACAGCGAGTATGCGTTGCGCGCGTTCGATGTCGGCGCCGTCGACTACGTTTCCAAGCCATTCACGCGCAAACGTCTCGCGGACACCTTGCAGCGCGCCAAGGCGGTCGTGCGCGGCGGCGAGCAGCAGCGGATCTGGGAGCATATCGACGACATCGTGCAACAAATCCAAAAGCTCCGCGCAGCCACCGGCGTCGCAGCCGCTCCCGTCGGCGCGCCGCAGCCGCCGGCACCCGCCGCTGAAGACGAAACGGATCGCGATGGCCGTCTGCTGTTTCGCTCGGACGGCGAGATCCACGTGTGCGCGCCGGCCGACATCCGCTGGGTCGAGACCGTGGGCGACTACGTGAAAATCCACCTGGTCGAGAAATCCCGCCTCGTGCGCATGACGATGCTGCATCTTATGGAGAAACTCGGACCGCGAAACTTCGTGCGCATCCACCGCTCTACGGCGGTCAACCTCGCCCATGTGCGCAAAGTCACGCCCACCCAATACGGCGAATATCAGGTGGAGCTGAACGACGGCACGAAACTCAAGGTCAGCCGCACCTACATGCCGGCGTTGCGCGCGTCGCTCTGATGCGTCCCAACGTGCGATGGGTCGCAGCCGCCTGAGACTCAGGCGGCTTTTTGGGCGTCCGATGTTCCGCGCCTCGCGGCCCGACGCGGTCCCGTTGTGTCCCGCGCTCAGGTCCCATGTCGTGCGCGCCGCCGGATGCGTTTCCGCCCCCGATCCGGCGACAACCAAGCACACAACCCATGAAATCACACCGCATGTCCCTGCGGAGCGCACGCGTCATCGTCGTTGCCCTCCTGGCCATCGCTGCGCCGCGACTGGCGCTGGCCCAAAACTCCAAGCCGGCCGAAACGGAAAAGACCCTGCGCCTCGAGGAATTCTCGGTCGTCGGCTCCCGCATCAAACGCGTCGACGCCGAGACGCCCAGCCCCGTCGTGCGCATCACCCAGGCCGACCTCCAAAACACCGGATTCACGAACGTCGAGGACGCCATGCGCGCCATGCCGTTCAACACCGCGGGCACGATCTCGCCCGAAGGCTCCGGCACCGGCTTCGCCTCCGGCACGTCGACCGTCAACTTCCGCGGCCTCGGCAACAACAACACGCTCGTGCTGATCAACGGCCGCCGCGCCGTGCCGTCGGGCGCGGGCGCGTTCAACGGCTTTCAGTCCGTCGTCGACCTGCGCCAGATTCCAACCGCGGCGATCGAGAGCATCGAGATCCTCAAGGACGGCGCGTCCGCCATCTACGGTTCGGACGCCGTCGCCGGCGTGCTCAACATCGTGCTCAAGCGCTCGTTCACCGGTGTCGGCATGGACGTGTCGTTCGGCAACACCTTCGGCACCGATTCGCAGGAAGTCACCGCCTTCCTCATCGCCGGCGCCTCCACCGAGAAGACCAGCGTCGTCATGACCGTCGACTACGCCCGCCGAAACATGCTGATGAACCGCGACCTCGCCTTCTCCAGCAACGCCGATCTGCGCCACGACAAGACCGCGACCGGCCAAGTCGAGACGGACCCCGTCACCGGCCTCGTCATCGGCGGCGACTTGCGCAGCACGAGCACGTTCCCCGCTCGGTTCTTCATCCCCGGCACGGCGACGGTCCGCACGTTTCTCAACCCGACGACCGATCCGCGCGTGGCCGACGCCGTCGCCACGTCGCGCGCCACCGGGGCGGGTTACTACAACTTCCAGCAGGACTCCTCCTTGCTCCCGGAGAATCAGAGCCGCGGCTTCGGCGTCTACGTGAAACACGAGTTCACCGAGCGCCTCTACGGTTTCGCGGACATTTTCTTCAAGCGCATCGAGACCATCAATCTCTCCGCGCCGTCGCCGTTCACGACGACCGACAAGGGTGCCGGCACCAACAACCGCCTCGTCGTCCCCGCCGCCAATCCCTACAATCCCTATGGCACGCGCTACTTCGGCAGCGCCGGTCAGGCGATCGAGCTCAGCACGTTTCGCCTGGTGAACGCCGGCCCGCGCATAGTCGACACCACCTCGGATTATCCGCGCTACCTGCTCGGTCTCGGCGGCACCTTGCCGAACGAGTGGACGTGGGAAGCCGCCTACATGTTCGCCCAAGGCTCATTCGACAATTCCTCGCCGGGCACCGCCTTCGACAGCCGCGTCCAGGAGGCGCTCATGGGCCTGAACATCGGCGGCCAGCTGCTCTACGCCAACCCGTTCGGCCCCGAGGATCCGCGCGTCACCGATTACTACTCGGGCACGAACCCCACGAAGACGAAATTCACCTCGGGCCTCTACGATGTTTCCGTCAGCGGCAACATCGCGCAGCTCCCGGCGGGCGCGCTCGGCGCCGCTGCTGGCCTCGAATATCGCTCCGAGAGCCTGAGCGACGTGCGCACGCTCGAAAACGAAACCGGCAACATCGTCGGCGGTTCCGAAGGCTTCGGCTACGGCGGCAAACGCCAAGTCACCTCCGCCTACGCCGAACTCAAGGTCCCGCTCGCGAAGCAACTCGAACTCCAACTCGCCGGTCGCTGGGAGGAATACTCCGACTTCGGCACCACGACGAAGCCGAAGATCGCGCTCGGCTGGCGTCCGACCAAATGGCTGCTCCTGCGCGGCTCCTATTCCGGCTCCTTCAAGGCGCCCGACCTCGCATTCCTCTACCAGACCGGCAGCGTCTCCTTCACCGGCAACCAGCTCTTCGATCCGCGCCGTCCCGACCAGCCGTCCGGTCAGCTCAAGACCGTCGGCCGCGGCAACCCCGACTTGCAGCCCGAAGAGACCAAGACCACCTACGCCGGCCTCGTGCTCGAAGTGCCTTCCGGTTTTCTCAAGGGCCTTTCCTTCGACATCGGCTACTTCAAATTCGATCAGGACAACCTCATCACGCGCGACTCCGCCGCCTTCACGCTCGCCAACGAGACCGTGCTCCCCGCCGGCCGTGTCGTCCGCAAAGCCCTCACGCCCGCCGAAGCCGCCGCCGGCTTCTCCGTCGGCATCATCGATTACGTCGCCACCGATTGGTTCAACGCCAACAAGATCATCAACGAAGGTTGGGACTTCGGCGTGAACTACTCCCGCAGCGTCAAAGGCTGGGGCAACTTCCGCGCCGGTCTCAGCGCGACCTACACCGGCAACTTCGAGCGCGAGACCGTCTCCTCGCTCGGCGTCACCACCGTCATCGACATCGACGGCACCGACTCCGTCCCGCTCTGGCGCGGCAGCGCGACACTCGGTTGGTCCAAGGGCGATTGGGCCGCGTCCGTCTTCGTCAACTACATCGGCGGCTACCCGGCCCAGAACTTCACCGGCGCCGGCACCGAACCGGACACGAAGGCCCAGTGGCGCATCAACCCGCAGGTCAGCTACCAGACGCCATGGAAAACCAAGGTGACCGTCGGCGTCCGCAACGTGCTCAACGACGATCCACCCTTCTACATCTCCAGCCAGTTCGGTTACAACCCGACGATCAACACCGCGGAACCGGCCTTCTGGTATGTCCGCCTGAGTCGCGAGTTCTGAGCGCGGCGACTCCCGCGTCGCTCTCCTCCGCAGCCGGACTCGCTCGCGCGAGCCCGGCTTTTTTTGCGCGCATCGATCGCCGGAACGTCTCACCCACGCTAAGCCGGACGACCCTCGCGATTTCATCGCGATATTTCAGCGGCCCGACGCCCCCGCATCGACGCCGCGCTCCGCCCACGCAAGCTGCCACCATGAAAATCCCAGTCGTCGCTCTCATTGCCTGGCTCGCGGCGTGCGCGCTTTCTCCGGCTCAAACGCCCACCGCGAAACTCCCGCCACCGCCGGCATTGCCGCCCGAGTCCGCGCAGTTCGATTTCTGGATCGGCGAATGGGAAGTCACGGCGAAGAACGGCAAGGTCGTCGGTCACAGCCGCATCGAGAAGATCGCCAACGGCTGGGGCCTCCTTGAAAACTGGGAATCACCCGGCTCGCCCGGCAAGAGCATCAACGCGTGGAATCCGGCCAAGAAATGCTGGCAGCAATTCTGGGTCGGCAGCGGCGGCAGCGTCCTCGAGCTCACCGGCGGTCTCGCGGCCGACGGCAACATGGTGATCAGCGGCCCGAGTCCCGGCCCCGCCGGTCGCACCACGCTCAATCGCATCACTTACACCCCGAACTCCGACGGCACGGTGCGACAACATTGGGAAATTTCCACGGACGATGGCGCCTCGTGGAACACCGCGTTCGACGGGCTGTATCACCATAGGCGCTCGTAGCGCTGCGGCGCGCCTTGGCCGAGCGGCTGCACTCACGACGCCGCCAAAATCAGGAAAAAGTCAGGCGGGCTACTGGTAGATTTACCGTATCGGTTTCAGGTAATGCCCGACACAGTGGCATTTGAAGGTTTGTCATATGCTCGTTCGTTGACCGGCGGAACGCGCCCTGAACAACGCGCTCCGCAATCCAACTACAGCAAACATCATGACAACAAAACGCGCCGCCTTCGGGCGGCTGCCGTTCGGCGTTTGGACACGCCTCGCGGCTCTCCCCCTGCTCGCCGCCAATTTCGCCGTCGCCCAAACGACGACCGATGCGGCTTCCCCGACCGACGACAAGGTCCTTAAACTCGACAGCTACCAGGTCACCGGCTCCTACCTGCCGGCCGCGGCGAACTCCGTCGCCATCCCGGTGATCTCGATCGATCGCAACTCGATCGAGAATTCCGGCAACTCGAGCGACGTGCTCGAGATCCTTCGCAAAACCGCTCCGCAGTTCAACGGCAACGCCAACCTCGGCAGCGGCAACGCGAACATCGGCGGCGGCTCCACGAACGGCGGCTCGCAGCTCGCGCTTCGCAACACGAACACGCTCGTGCTCGTCAACGGTCGCCGTGTCGCCTACGCGCCCGTCGGCGCCTCGGGCGGCTTCCAGTTCGTCGACGTGAACCTCATTCCCGTCGCGGCCGTCGAGCGCATCGAGGTCCTCGCCGATGGCGCCTCCGCCATTTACGGCACCGACGCCGTCGCGGGTGTCGTGAACATCATCCTCCGCTCCGACTACAACGGCTTCGAGGCGGGCGGCCGCTACGGCTGGGCCACCAGTCAGGGCCACGCCGCCGAACGCTCCGCCTACATCGTCGGTGGCGTCAGCAACGGCAAGACGTCGTTCACGATGTCCGCCGAGTGGATCAAGGACGACCCGATCTTCGCCTACGAACGTCCGTATTCCGCGGTCACCTTCGGCTCCCCGACGTTCGCCGGCTCGGTCAACATCGGCTCGGACTTCTACTATCTCAACGATTCGCTCGGCGCGCCCGCGGTGGTCGGCGGCGGCCGGTCGCCCGCGGCACTCGTCGCGGCCGGCGTCTACTCCGGCCCGCGCAGTGCCGGCCAGCAGTTCGAATTGTTCAACTTGTCGCGCTACGTGACGCAGAAGCTCGGCAACCAGCGCCACGCCTTCACTGGAGCGTTCGAGCACAAGGTCACGGACACGTTCAGCATCTTCGGCGACTTGCTCTACTCTAACACGCGCACCGCCTCGCAGATCAACGGCCAGCCGCTGAACATCGGTTCGGTGCCCGCCGGCCAGTTCGGCAATCCGTTCGACGTCGCCGTCACTCCCCGCAATCGCCTCGTCGATCACCCGCGCCAGTTCTTCAACGACACCACCGGCATTCGCGGCGTCGTCGGCCTGCGCGGCCAGCTCACACCCGAGTGGAAGTGGGAAGCCGCCGCCAACTACAACCGCATCACGCAGGACTACAAGAACCCCGGCGTTATCAACAACACCAACCTGATCGCCGCGGTCGAGGCGGGCGCGTTCAACCTGTTCGCGCGCAATAACGACCCGGCCGCCTACGGTCCCTTCAACATCGTCGGCACCGCGTCGGGCGGCTTCGTCTCCACGCTCGTCAACTACGACGCCAAGGTCACCGGCACGCTCTTCCAAGTGCCCGCCGGCAACGTCGATGTGGCCGTCGGCGGCGAAATCCGCCGCGAGAAGCTGACCGGCGACGCCGATCCGCTCTCCATCCCGGACGCGCAGGGCAACATCGGCTGGAACGGCGCCGTGTCGCTCTCGCCCTTCACCGCCGACCGCGATGTGAAGTCGATCTTCACGGAAATCCGCGTGCCCGTCCTCGCCAACGCCCCGGGCGCGCACCTCCTCGAACTCTCCGGCGCCCTGCGCTACGAGAAATACAGCGACACGTCCGATCCGACCGTGCCGAAGATCACCGTCCGCTACCTGCCGTTCAAC
This sequence comes from Candidatus Didemnitutus sp., assembly GCA_019634575.1. Classification (NCBI taxonomy): domain Bacteria; kingdom Pseudomonadati; phylum Verrucomicrobiota; class Opitutia; order Opitutales; family Opitutaceae; genus Candidatus Didemnitutus; species Candidatus Didemnitutus sp. The sequence goes on along the minus strand of JAHCAY010000001.1, from coordinate 2,241,503 downwards.
GACGAGTTCGCGCTGCGTGGCACCTACTCGAAGTCGTTCACCGCCCCGACGCTCTACAACCTGTTCGGTCCGGCCGGCATCGGCTTCACGTCGGCGTTCACGCTGGATCCGCACGACGGCAGCGATCCGATCGACAACTACCAGACCAACTACCAGTCCACGAGCAACCCGAACCTCGATCCCGCCAAGTCGCGCAACTACACCGCCGGCTTCGTCTACTCGCCGAAGAATCTCAAGGGCTTCGCGCTCTCCGTGGACTACTGGAACATCAAGCAGACCGGACTCATCGCGGCCTACGGCGGCGCCCGCATCCTGCAATCCGTCGAGGACCTCGGCACCGCTTCGCCCTACTACGATCGCGTCCGCATCGGCTCCTTCACCGGCGCGCACGTCACCGGTCCGGGCCAGATCAGCGCGGGCGTGCCCGACGACATCTACGTCACCGACTCGCTGGTGAATCTCGCCGCCGTCAAACTCGACGGCTTCGACGTCACCGCGAAGTATCGCTGGGACACCGGCACGTGGGGCGCGTTCAACTTCCAGTCGAACGTCGGCATCTACAACAGCTACAAAGTCTCCTTCTTCCCCGGCGAGGATCCCGAAGAGACCGCCGGTCACTCCAGCAACTTCAACGGCACCGTGCCGCGCTGGCAGACCTACACGTCCGCCGACTACAAGTGGAACAACTGGGGTGCCTTCCTCGGCGTGCGCTACCTCCCGTCGGTCACCGACAACGAGGACGGCGCGCATGTCGGCTCGTTCTACACGCTCGACGCGTCCGTTTCCTACGCGTTCGACCGCTCGTGGAAATACCTCGGCGGCGCCCGCGTCACGTTCGGCGTGAACAACGCCTTCAACCGCTTCGGCCCGCTCGATCCCACGGTCAACACCGACGCCAACGTCGATGTCGCCACCTACGGCTCCACCGGCCGCCTGCTCTACGTCGACCTGCGGTATCAGTTCTAACCTTTGTGTTGTGTTAGGGGAAAAATAGTTCGTTCACCCTAATCTCACTGCGGCCCGGAGTTGTGTCCGGGCCGCTTTTTTTCAGACCACGCCGCCTCCGCGCCGCGTGGGCTGCTCGCTTTGGAGTGTTTTCAAGACACTGCGCCCCGCTCGTCGTAGCGGCATTTGCGAGAACCTCGCGGACGCTTCGCGAGGCGGAGCGGCGGAAACTTCGCGACTTCCACAGCGCGGCACGGGTGCGTCAGGCTTGGATCAACCCGCGCCGGATCGCGTAGCGCACGAGGTCGGTCTGCGTCTGCAGGCTGAGCTTGCGCATCAGGTTCGCGCGGTGCGTCTCGGCGGTGCGCGCGCTGATGAAGAGCTTCTCTGCGATCTCGCCCGCGCCGAGGCCTTCGGCGGCGAGTTGCATTACCTCGCGCTCGCGCGGCGAGAGTGTGTTGTAGGGATCGCTCGAGTCGGGCGTCTTCACAGCGAGCGCGGTGATGGCCCACTCGGTGAGCGGTGCGCTGAGGAAGCGGCGACCGGCGAGCACTTCCTGTGTGGCCCTCACGATTTCCTCGGACTCCGAGCCTTTCAAAATGTAGGCGGACGCGCCGCTGCGCAGCGCTTCGATGACGTAGGGCTCGTCGTTGTGCATCGAGAGCACGAGCACCTTCGTGTTCGGGCTGCAGATGCGGATCTGCCGCAGCGCTTCGAGGCCGTGCAGGCGCGGCAGCGAGAGGTCGAGGAACAGGACGTTCGGCTTCAGCTTCTCCGTCTGCTGGACGGCGGAGAGGCCGTCGGCCACTTCGGCGACGATCTGGAAGCGTCCGTCCGCTTGCAGCACGCTGCGGACACCGCGGCGCACGATCTCATGGTCGTCGGCGAGGATGACGGTGGTCATGACGGCGAAGAAACGGGCAGAGGGAACTCCGCGGTGATGCGCGTGCCGGCGCCAACGGCCGAGTGCATTTCGATGCGGCCGCCGGCGAGGTTGACGCGCTCGCGCAGGCCGGCGAGGCCGAGCGAGTCGGTCTTGGCCAGCGCGGCGGTGAGGTCGAAGCCGCGGCCGCGGTCGGAGATTTCCACGATGAGCTGACGTTCGTCGTGCGTGATCGCGACGGCGGCCTGCTTCGCTTGGGCGTGCCGGGCGACGTTGGTGAGCGATTCCTGCACGATGCGGTAGACGACGGTTTCGAGTTCGCCGGGCAGACGCGCGGCGGGCAGATCGGCGGCGAAGTCAACTTCGATGCCGGTCTGTTTCGTGAATTGTTTCAGGTGCCACTCGATCGCGGGCTGGAGGCCGAGATCGTCGAGCACGCGCGGCCGGTATTGCTGCGTGAGCATGCGGACGTGTTCGAGCAGGCTGGTGGCGGTCGTCGTGGCTTCGGTGAAATGCGTGCGCAGCGGCGAGTCGCCGGCGGCCTTCAGGCCGGCTTCGAGCTGGAGTTTCAGGCCAGTGAGCAGCTGGCCGATTTCGTCGTGGAGCTCGCGCGCGATGGCGCGGCGCTCGTCTTCCTGGATGCGGAGGAGGCGGAGCGAGAGCGCCTGCAACTCACGCGTGCGGGCGATGACCTGCGCCTCGAGCGAGCGATTGAGGGTTGCGAGCTCCTTTTGCAGCTGCGCGTTTTGGCGTTCCGTTTCGGCGTGGCGCAGGATGCTGTTGAGCGAGAAGACGAGCTCGGTGAGGTAGTCGGCCTTCTGGAGGATGTAATCCTGCGCGCCGAGTTTGAACGCGGCGATCGCGGTCTCGCCGTCGCTGCGGGCGGAGACGATGAGCACCGGCAAATCCGTGGTGTGCGAATGCAGCTGCCGCAGGACTTCGAGCGGTTTGTTCTGATGGGGCGTCGGTCCGATGATGATCGCCTTCGCGGGCGCGCCGATGGAGATGAAGTGGTTCAGCTCGCTCGTGGTCGCGATGACCTGCAGGTCGAACTGCGGGGCGTGCCGCGCGAGGAATTCGCCGATACTGCCGGGCAACGCGGTGGAGCCTTCGATCAGGGCGATGTTGTGCCGCCCGGCGACGGCGGCGGTGGCGGGGCGTTTGCTGCCGGCCTCGGCGTGGCGCGCCTGCACGCGCTTCACGATGTCGACGAGCTGGAGAAATTGCGGGGAAGTTTTGTCGACGCAGTCGGCCGCGCCGGCGCGGAGCGCGCGGACGGCGAGTTCGGTTTGGCCGTGGCCGGTGACCATCACGACGGGCGTGGGGTCGTTGCGGCGCGCGAGTTCGCCGAGGATTTGCAGGCCGTCGGTGTCGGGCAGGACGAGGTCGAGCAGCAGGATATCCAGGCCGCCCTCGGCCATGCGTTCGAGGCAGCGGGTGCCGTTGGGCACGATCTCGAGCTGCCAGTCGGGGGCGAAGTGCTCCACGTAACTGCGCACGATGCCGGCGACATTGGGGTCATCCTCGGCGTAAAGGGCTCGGATCATGGGCGGCATCGTAGGCTCTGCAGAGTTCATCGGCAAGGAGCCGCCTTACTTCAGCGGTGTTTACAATTGGCCCGCGTTTATCGGCGCAAAAACGACGGACTTGAGGAAAATTCTCTGAGGAAGCGGGCCGTCCCGGATTTATGCGGTGTCTCCCGCATTAGGCGCGGGAAACCCCCTAGCGGAAAAAACGAGGCGGGGACGCGTAGGCACACGGATAATTGGAAATCGCGTTTTCGAGGATGCTGGTCGCATGACAACGACCCGCACCCTCCTCCGCTACGCCGCGCTCACCCTCGCGGTCGTCGCGACCACCTTTTCCGCCCATGCGGGCATCAAGAGCCCCCGACTCCTCGCCAAGATCGCGCAGAACACCCCGGCTCCCGTCATCGTCGCCAAGGGCAACGAGATGAAGCTCGCCGAGGAAGCCGCGAAGACCAACGGCGGCACCGCCCTCTGGGGCATCGGCCACTCGATGGAGCCGCTCTACGCGCCGGGCACCGCGGTCGTGGTCAAGGAAATCGCCTACGACGACATCAAGAAGGGCATGACCCTCGTCTACCGGAAGGCCAATGGCGGCCTCGTCGCCCACAGCGTGATCGATGAAGATCGCCGCGGCTACGTCGTGCAGGGCGTCAACAATGACGAAGCCGACGCGGTCTCCGTGAACGAGAAGAACATCGTCGGCGTGATCGTCGCCGCCTACAGCACGCAGGCCGGTGGCTTTCACCAGATGATGGCGATGTCCGGCAACACGAACGCGAAGACCGTCGCGATGCGCTGAACCGAACTGAGACGCACCGAACAGCACGCCGCGCGAGATTCAAACCAGACAAACCGAACCGAACTGAACCCACTTTCACTTTAGGACTGACAGGTCCGTTGTCACAGGAGGCCGCGCAGGGGTGCGCGGCCTCCGCCTTTTGTGGGCCGGAGGTTTGCCGCGAAGAGGCACGAGAAGGCGCAGAGGCCAAAGCGGAGCGTGGGCCACACGGCATCTTTCCTCTTTCTCTTGATCTTACTCTTTCTCTCGGGATCGGCGCTTGGGCCTTCGGCGGCTAGAGGAGGAAAGATTAAGAGAAAGAGGAAAGAGAAAGATTCAGAGGGCTCACACCTGCAACACGCCGGTGTGGAAATTCGCGCTCGGCGCCGGCCGGCAGGCGAGGGCGAAGGCGCGGATGAGCGTTTCGCGCGTCTGGTGCGGCTGGATGAGCGCGTCGACCCAGCCGCGGGCGGCGCCGTAGCGGATGTCGGTCTGCTCGATGTAGCCGGCTTTCACCTGCGCGCGGAGGGCGTCGAGTTCCTCCTTCGTGCGCTCGGTCTTGCCGGATTTCGCGAGGATGTTGAACACCACGTCGCTCGCCTGCGCGGCGCCCATGACCGCGTATTTGCCGTGCGGCCAGGAGAAGATGAAACGTGGGTCGAAGGCCTTGCCGCACATCGCGTAGTTGCCGGCGCCGAACGAGCCGCCGGTGATGACGGTGATCTTCGGCACGGTGGAATTGCTGAGCGCGTTCACCATCTTCGCGCCGCTGCGGATGATGCCGCTCTGCTCGGCGTCCTTGCCGACCATGAAGCCCGACACGTCCTGCAAAAACAGCAGCGGCACGCGCGTCTGGTTGCAGTCCATGATGAACCGCGCGCCCTTGTCGGCGCTGTCGGCGTAGATGACGCCCGGCATCTGCAGGCCCGCAGCGCCCGCGGCCTTCGACTGCACGCGCATGCGCTGGTTGGCGACGATGCCAATCGGCCGGCCGCCGAGCCGTGCGAAGGCGCAGACGATCGATTTGCCGTAGTCGGCCTTGTATTCGTCGAGCGAACCGGCGTCCACGAGGCAGCGGATGACGTCTCGCACGTCGTATTCCTTGCGGCCGTCCACGGAGACGAGTTCGTAGATTTTGCTCGCCGGAAATTCCGGCGAGAGTTGAGAGCTGAGGACTGATTGCTGAGAGCTGTCCGAGGTGGTCCGCGCCGTCCCTGGCGCGGACTGTTCGCGCGAACCACCTTCCGCCGGCAGGAGGCCGATCAACGAGCGCAGGCGCTTGAGCGCCGCGGGGTCGTCCTTCTCCTTGAAATCCACCGTGCCGGAAATCTCTGCATGCATCGCGGCGCCGCCGAGCGTCTCGGTGTCGGTTTCCTGGCCGATGGCGGCTTTCACGAGCTGCGGGCCGGCGAGGTAGAGGCCGCTGCCTTCCGTCATGAGGATCTTGTCGCAGAGGACGGGCAGGTAGGCGCCGCCCGCGACGCAGTTGCCCATGATGGCGGCGTATTGCGGGATGCCGGCGGCGGAGAGGACGGCGTTGTTGCGGAAGATGCGGCCGAAGTCGTCCTCGTCCGGAAAGATCTCGTCCTGCATCGGGAGGAACACGCCGGAAGAGTCGACGAGGTAGACGAGCGGCAGGTTGCACTCGAAGGCGATGCGCTGGGCGCGGAGGACCTTCTTGCACGTCATCGGGACGAACGCGCCGGCCTTCACGGTGGCGTCGTTGGCGACGATCATGCACGGGTGGCCGGCGATGTCGCCGATGCCGGTGACGACGCCCGCGCCGGGGAACGCGCCCCACTCGCGATACATGCCGTGCGCCGCCCAGAGGCCGACCTCGAGGAACGAGTCCGGCGAGTCGATGAGCGCCGCGATGCGCTCGCGCACGAAGAGCCGACCGAGCTTGTGCTGACGCTCCTGCCCCGCCGCGCCGCCACCCTCGCGCAACGCGGCTTCCTGCTGCGCGATTTCATTGCAGCGGTCGAGGAGCGCGGGAGTGGGGGAAGGTGTAGTGGGTTTCATTTGGGCGACGACTGATCGACGCTTCTTTTGCCGTTCTCGTAGGAGAGTTTGGCAGTGCCTCCTGCAGTAGATTGAACTCTTTTGGACCAATCAGCAGGCGGAGTGGGGCTCTGTGCGCGAAGTCTGAGATAGTCGCGGATCAACGCGTTCACCTGTTCGTAGTCCATGCACGGGAAATTGTGCTGTGGCACAAAGACCTGATCCCCTGGCTCCAAAGGCGGCTCTGCTTTGAATTCAGCGAGCGTTTCCCAAATGTTCCTTCGAACCGTCGTGGTGTGGCCCGAAGGATCTTTCCGGCTGATCGAGACGATCGCGCAACCTTCAATGGAGAAGCCTCCGGCCCGAACAACCAGTGCGATCACGCCGTCGGTTGGCTGGAGAGGATATTTCCCCGCATGTTGAATACCGCCGCCGATCTCGAAATCCTCGCCGGACGCGCACGCGTTAGAAACAAGGAAAAGCAGCAATAGCAGTGTAATTCTCACGAGAAGATTCGAGATTCATTAAACCATCGGCCGGAATTTTCCGACCACGCCGGTGAGACATGCCGTGATTTGGCCGAGGGAGCAAACTTCGACGGTGTTCACGAGTTCCCCAAAAACGTTGCCGCCGTTGCGGGTGACGTTCTCGAGTTTCTGCAGGGCGTCGGGAGCTTTCTTCGCGTGCTTCTTCTTGAAGGCTTTCAGGCGCTCGACTTGCAGGCGCTGTTTCTTCGGCGGCGTGCGGGCGAGGGGGACGTTCGGGTGCGCTTCCTCGGAGACGTATTTGTTGAGGCCGATGATCGGGCGTTGGTGCGCGTAGATCTGTTTCTCGTAGGCGTGGCCGGCTTCCTGGATTTTGCTGCGCTGGTAGCGCTGCTCCATCGCGGCGATGACGCCGCCGAGCGTGTCCATCTCGCGGAAGACATCGAGGATGCCTTTCTCGACTTGGCGCTCGAGCGCGAGCAGGCCGGGCGCGCCGCCGAACATGTTCATCATGTGCCTAAACACGCCGGACTCCTCGAGGATGATCGACTGGCCGTGCGAGGCGAGGAGCGCGTATTTCTCAGTCGGCGTCGTGAACGGCTCGTCGGCGGAGTTGGAGTGGCACGAATTAGTGTAGTTCATGTAGGCCAGCATCAACTCGACGGCGGTGCGCGTGAGGTTGTTCTGGAACTCCGCGGCGATGAGCGAGCGGCCGGAGGTTTGCGTGTGCAGCTTGAGGATCTGCGCTTTCGCGTCGGCGCCGAACACGTCGCGCATGGCGATGGCCCAGATGCGGCGGCAGACGCGACCGAGCACGAGGTATTCGACGTCGAGGCCGCAGTCCAAGAAGAACGAGAGGCGCGGGCCGAAGGCGTTCACGTCGGCGCCGCGCTGCTTGAGCAGCTCGACGTAGGTGAAGCCGTTCGAGAGCGTGAACGCGGCTTGCTGCACGGGCGTCGCGCCGGCCTCGGCGATGTGGTAACCGGAGATCGAGACGGGATACCAGCGCGGCATGTTGGGCACGCACCACTCCATCATGTCGCCGAGGAAGCGCAGCGACGCGTCGATGGGGAAGATGACTTCGTTCTGCGCCTGCACTTCCTTGAGCATGTCGGCCTGGATGGTGCCGCGGAGATTCGGGACGCAATCGGCGCCGAAGCGGCGCTTTGCGGCGGCGATGAACATCGCGAGGATGATCGGCGCGGGGGCGTTCATCGTCATGGAGACGGAGGCGTCTTTGCGCGTGAGGTCAAAGCCGGCGAAGAGCCGCTGCATGTCCTCCACCGTGTCGATCGCGACGCCGCCCTCGCCGACTTTGCCGAGCACGCCTTCGTGATCGGAGTCGAGGCCGTAGAGCGTCGGGCCGTCGAACGCGGTGGAGAGGCGGATGCTCTTTTGGTTTCGCGAAAGGTATTTGAAGCGCGCGTTGGTGTCCTCCGCGAGGCCGAGGCCGGCGAAGAGGCGCATCGGTTCCTCGCCGGTCGCGCTGTCGCGGTCGAGATACATCTCGCGGTAAGCGGCGTTGGCGTAGGGGAACGAGCCGGGCAGTCCTTGGCCGAGGAGATAGTCGGCGATGGCACCGGGCTCGTCGGTGTCGGGCAGCGCGAGGCGCGGGATTTTGGTGCCGGTGGGCGACGTCGTGTGATCGACGCTCGCGCGGATTTTTTCCCAGCGAGCGCGGAGGTCCGCGGCGTAGGCGGCGTCGGTGCGGGCGCGCTGCACTTCGGCCCGGACGAAGGCGTTGTAGGTATCGACGGAGTCGGAGATTTTTCCGAGCTGGCTCATGCGTGGGAGAGGGAGTTCAGAGTTTAAGCTGGCAGGCCGCTTCGCCGCCGGTGGAGAGGGTGAGGCCGCCGCGCTCGGCGAGGGCGCGGAAAAGTGTGTCGACGCCGGGATCGAAATGTTTCGCGGCGGTCGTGGTATGGAGCGTCTGGCCTTTGCCATTGTAGTCGAGGCGCGCCTGGATCTCGGCCTTGGCGGTGTGCGCCATCGGGTGGTCGCATTTGTTCAGCGCGACGAAGTCGGCGCCGTTGAGCAGCGCGATTTTCTGCAGCTGGATGCGGCCGCCGTAGTAGGGCGCGAGGACAAAGAGCGTGGCGTCGACGAGCTTCGTGCTGCCGAAGACGCCGAACGGATCGCTCTCCTGGCCGACGCCGACGGATTCGACGAGGATCAGGTCGAACTCGCCGGAGGCCTTGAGAATGTCGATCGCGGCCGGCGCGGCGGCGCTGAGGCCGGTGAGGCTGCCGCGCGTGGCCATCGAGCGGAAGAACACGCGGTCGTCCTGCGCGTAGATCGCGCTCACGCGGTCGCCGAGGATGGCGCCGTGCGAGTCGGGATGCGACGGGTCGTTAGCGAGGATGGCGATGCGGCCGTGCGGCACGTGGCGGAGGAAGCGCGAGGTGAGTTCGTCGATGAGCGTGGATTTGCCGGCACCACCGGGGCCGGCGATGCCGAGGACGAACCCGCCTTCGCGGCTGCGCCGCTTCGGCGAGGTTTTGGTGCGGGCGACTTTGCCGAGGAATGCTTCCGTCTCGGCGATCGTGATGGCGCGGGCGAGGGCTCGGTCGCCGCGGAATTTGGCGTTCGGTTTCGCGTCGCGGGCATACTCGCGCTTGATGAGCGTCATGATGTCGTCGAGCGGCGTGCCGGCGAAGAAGATGCGGTCGGTGCCATGGCGTTTCATGACGCGCTCGTCGGTGGGCGTGATGGTGCCGCCGCCGCCGCCGAAGACGGGGATGTCGCCGGAGCCGAGCGCCTTGAGGCGGTCGACGACTTCCTTGAAGAAGACGATGTGGCCGCCGTTGTAGGAGCTGAGGCCGACGACGTTGGCGTCCTCCTGGATGGCGGCGCGCGCGATGGCGGTGGCCGACTGGTGGTAGCCGAGGTAGATGACCTCGATGCCGTGGCGGGCGAGTTCGATGTTGATGGTCGTGACGGCGCTGTCGTGTCCGTCGCAGATCGGCACCGCGGTGAGGATGCGGAGGGGAGCGGCGGCAGCGGCAGCGCGGCGGGGTTTTGCGGCGGCCATAAGTTGGCTATGACATACGTCGGTGCGTGTCGTGCGCAACTGCCGGGCAACGGCGTGCGGGAAATCGCAGCGTCGCTAATAGGGGGGTATGAGCGGCGAATGCCACGCCGCAGCGACGAGCGGGCGGAGGGTTTGGCGGGAGCGAGGGGCGGGGCGGACAAAAAGAAACGGCGGTCGCGAGACCGCCGTTGCGAGGGAGAAAAGATGCGGAAGGTTCAGGAGCGTCTGGCGCGGCGGTGGGCGGCGTAGCCGACGACGAGCAAGCCGAGGCCGAGGAGCGCGTAGGTGGACGGCTCGGGGACGGGCGTGAAGTTGAGGAGGAGTTGCGTGTTGTTCGCACCGCCGACGGAGAGGGTGAACAGGCCGCCCTGATACGCGGTGAAATTATCGGTGTTGAGGACGAGGTTGCTGGTGCCGGCCTGGCCGTCGCCGATGAGACCGGTGATCGCGGTCGGCGCGGTGAGCAGGGCGAGGGACGCGGGCGAGCTGAAGTCGGTGGTGAGCGCGCCGAGCGTGTCGTTGGCGGCGGACCACGAGTTGATTTGGAAGGTGAACGGGTTGAGCGTCGTGGCGCTGATCGCGAAGGTGCCGGGGGTCGTGACGAGGATCTGGTCCCAGCCGTATCCGGCCGAGCCGGCGAAGTCGGAGATGTCGAAGCTGGCGGTGCCGCCGGAGGCGAAGGTCAGGTTGTTCGTGAAGGTGAGGGTGCCGGGCGAGTTGCCGGGCGAGAGCGTGAGCGCGCTGTCGACGGTGATGGGAGTGGAGAACGTGCCGGTGCCGCCGAGGACGTTGCCGGTGCCGGTGAATACGAGTTGGTTACCGATCGAGATGCCGGCCGCGAGGCCGAGGCGGCCGCCGTGGAGGGTGACGGTGCCGGTGCCGAGGGCGGTGGAGCTGCCGGCGACGAGGACGCCGCCGTTGATGGTGGTGCCGCCGGTGTAGGTGTTCTGGCCGTTGAGGGTGAGGGAGCCGGTGCCGTTCTTGACGAGGGCGGCGTTGACGGTGGCGACGGTGGCGGTGCTGGAGTTGCGGCTGCCGCTGAGGGCGCCACCGATGGTGGCGTCGAGCGAGGTGTCGGTGAATTGATTGATGGTGAGCGTGGAGCCGGCGGCGAGGGTGATGTAGGAGCGGTCGGTGCCGCCATCGCTGTAGATGGGACTGCCGCCCATGATGCTGCCGATGACGGGGGCGGAGGTGGTGAACTGGAGGTCGGCGCCGTTGGAGAGGCAGACCATCGAGTTCGCGGAGCCGAGGGCGGTGTCCGAGCCGGCGATGACGAGCGGGGTCGAGTAGAGGCTGCTGCCGATGGAGTTGTTATTGTTGTAGTTGACGTAGCCGATCTCGAGCTCGGAGGTGGTGAGGTTGCGGTTGTCACCGTTGAGGGTGAAGGTGCCGTTGCCGACGAAGCGGAGTTCGTCCGGCGTGCCGCTGAGGTTGCCGTTCAGGGTGAGGCCGTTGTTGTTGTAGGAGCGGACGCGATAGGCGGGATCGTTCTTATCGGTGGTGGAGTAGGCGCCGAATTGCAGCGCGCTGCCGCTGTTGAAGGTGATGTCGTTGTGGATGGTCAGGTCGCTCGAGGTGGCGATGCCGGTGAGGTATTCGCCGTAGTAGCCGGCGACATTGAGCGTGCCGGTGCCGAGCGGGCCGCTGATGATGCCGTCGCTGTTGGCGGTGGAGCTGGCGCCGAGGAGGAGGTAGCCGCTGTTGAGCTGGGTGCCGCCGGCGAAGGTGCTCGCGCCGCTGGTGAGTTCGACGACGCCGCGTTCGACGGGTGTGGTGCCCATGTCGCCGATTTCGAGGGAGGTGACGTTGCCGGATTGGAGGGCGCTGTCGATGGTGAGCCAGGATTTGCTGCCGACGCCGGTGAGGGAGAGGCGGCCGGAGTGGGCGTTGTCGGCGACGACGGGGGCCTTGATCGTGCCGGTGAGGTGCACGTGGGAGGTGGTGCCGAGGAACAGGAAATTCAGGCCGGACAAATCGATGGGATCGGAGATGGTGCGGCCGTCGGAGTTGGCGGAGTCGAGGCCGAGGATCGAGGTGGAGGCGTAGTTGCTGAGGCGGGCGATGAATTGCGTCGGGGAGAGGCCGGTGTTTTCGGTGACGCCGGTGTAGGCATGGTCGTCCATCTGGAACTGGCCGACGCCGTTGGCGCCGAGGGCCGGGAGGGCGTGCGCGGAATCGAGGACGACGATGGAGCGATCGTTGATGAGCGAGGAGGAGGCGGTGGCGGCGCCGACGGTGCTGTTGTTGCCGCGGAAGTAGACGACGAGCGGATCGTAGGAGTTGGTGCTCTGGACGCGGATGCCGACGGGTTGCGTGAGGTCGGACTGCACGAAGAGCGTGCCGTCGCTGCCGCCGAAGATGTAGGTGCCGCCGGAGGGCGGAGTGATCGTGCCGGTGAGCGTCGCGTAGGTGCGGGTGCCGAGGCCGATGAATTGGGTGTGGTCGGCGCTGAAGCCGGTGAGATCGATGTTGTCGGCGAAGGTGGTCGGTGTGGACGAAAGGTCGGGATTGGTGTCGAAGCCGAGCGAGCCGGAGAAGCTGGCCCGGTCGTTGGTGGTGATGTGCGTGAGGATCGTCTCCATGCCGCCGGAGAAGCCGGTGGAGAGGTAGCCGTTGTTGACGGCGGAGATGTTGCCGGTGGCCGGGATCGAGTCCGGCGTGTAGAAGATCACGCCGGCGCCGTCGGCGATCGTGCCTCCCGTGTAAGTGTTCACGCCGCTCAGGACGGCGAGCGGGGGATTCGAGGGCGTCTGGTAATAGGCGAACTGGGTATTGCCGGAATATTGTCCGGCAGGCTTGGTGAACCGCATCGAGGTCGCGCCCGCGGTGGCGTCGTGGATCGCGCCGCCGATGAAGAGGGCGCCTTCGACGCCGATCTTGACGGTGGTGTCCTTTTGCAGAGGCGTGATGTCGCCGAAGAGGGAAATGCCGTTGTCGTAGGTGTAGTTGCCGAGCGTCACGTCGTTGCCGAGCGAGATGGCGTTGTGGAGTGTGACTTCGGTGAAGGGCGCGGTGCGCAGTGCGGTGCCGTCGCGGAGGGTCAAAGTGCCGGTGCCGACCGGGCCGCGAATCACCGTGCTGCCCTCGGCGGTCGAGCTGCTGTTGAGGTAAATGGCGCCAGCTTGGACATCGAGGCCGCCGGAGAAGGTGTTTTCGGAGGAGTAGAGCGCGAGGTCGCCCGTGCCGGTCTTGGTCAGTTGCGCGGGGTTGTTATCGTCCTCGATCTGGCTGTGGACGTAGAGTGTCGCGTCCGTGATGTTCCACGTCTGATTCGCGAGGAGGACAATCTCCGAGCTCACGGTGGCGAGGGAGCCGTTGCTGCCGTTGATCGTCACGCCGCCGGTGCCGATCCCGATCCGGGCGTCGTAACTGGAGCCGAAATTGTAGGTCGGCGCGGGCGCGTTCAGCGTGATGCCGTGCACGGCGATGTCGGTCTGGAAATCCAAGTTAGCCACACCGTCCGCCGACGGGATGCCGTTGCTGGCGCCGAAGACGAGATCGGTCGCGGTCGGGCTCGACACGGGCGCGTTGGCGTCCGCCCAGTTGCTCGCGAGGTTCGCGTCAGCGATGGCGACTTTGTTGAAGACAAAGGCTCCGGCACCGGTCCACGTGTAGGTAACCGTCGTCTGGGCCAAAGCGGCGGCGGGGAGGAGTAGGGGCGCGAGGCGGCGCAGCAAGCGGATCACCGGTCTCATGCGCCGGTGATATGCCACGGACGGGCGTTGGTTCAACATTTTTGCAGGAGCGGAGCGCGACGAAGTCGGCGCGGTGCGCGCGGGGCAAAGTCGGGTGCGCGCGCGTCCTTGCCACGACGATTCCCGGGCGCGGGAAAAAAGCGGTTGGTCAACCGGAGAGGGCCGGAAGACGTAGCGCGCTTAAGCGCGATGGGGGAGCGGTTTAGGGGACGCGAGAAAACGAGGCACGCGCGTTGCATCGTGTGCGAGTCATGCATCAGCCCCGTCGGTTTCCCGTTTTTGCGCGCGCGATTTTCTTCCGTGCGATCCTCGCGCTCGCTGCGTTCCTGCCCGCCGCCGCGCACGCCAGCTACGAAGACATCGTGAGCGCGTTCACGGCGATCCGCTCGAACACGACGTTTCCCGTGCAGGGTAAAACGCTCGACGACATCGAGGAGACCTTCGGCCCGCGCCGGCAGCCCTCGCTCAGCGGCAGCTACGACTGGCACCGCGGCATCGATATCGATGGCACCGGCGGCGAGAACATCCTCGCGGCCTACGGCGGCACGTTCGAGAAGCTCGATTACTCGGCCAGCGCGGGAAACTACGTCGTCATCAAGCACACGCTGCCGTCGTCCGTCGCCTTCGGTCCGAATCCCGCCAAGCAGACGTGGACGACTTTCTACACGTATTACATGCACCTGAGCGACGACAGCGTCACGCTGATCGACAATCAGGGTTGGGCCAAAGGCTCCGCGATCACGGCCGGCACGACCATCGGCTATCTCGGCAACACCGGCGGCTCGGGCGGCGAGGCCTACGCGTATCACCTGCACTTCGAGCTGCGCTTCGGCACGTCGAACCCGCTCGAGAACCAGATCGCCGGCGACGGCCTCACGGCGACGGACGCGTGGTTCGATCCGCACATGCACCCGCTGCTGCTCTTCAATCCGAACGACGCCACGCTCCGCGGCGCGTCGAGCGGCGCGACCTACGCGCAATCGCTCTCGCTCCTCGCCGCCGGCACGCACGCGGACGGTCTGACCTTCCAATACACGTCCTCGCTCGACGAACTGCCGATGCTCAACCGCTTCGACGTCACCGTGCGCGAAATCGCCAGCGGCAACGTCGTGCTCAGCCACACGCTCGATTTCAACCAGCGACTCGGCTTCGACGCCACGACCAACGCCGCGCTCGACACGCGCGACCTGACGCAGCCCTACAGCGCGCCGCAATACTTCGAGGACGCCGATACGACCTTTAATTCGCAGCTCGTGGTGCCCACAAGCTGGCTCGGTGCCTACAACAGCGCGGCGTATTCGGTCGGCGTCACGGCGAGCGACATCTGGCTGAACGCGACTTCGCTCACTGTTTCCGCCGTGCCGGAGCCGACGACCTACGCCGCGCTCGCCGGGTTGCTCGCGCTCGGCGCGGTGACGTGGCGGCGGCGCTGAGTGGCGTGAGACTGGCGGGGAATTCGGTTTGAAACGCCCGGCACTTCGCCGGTAGGAAGACGGGTGCGGGCCATTTTCAATGCGGCGGCCGATGGGTGGCTGCAGTTTCGCCATGCTCTCCGAATTTAAAATCGCGGCGCGTTCCCTCTCGCGCAGCCCGGCGCACACGCTGGTGGTCGTGCTTACTCTCGCGCTCGGGCTCGGCACGGCGACGGGTTTCTTCACGGCGTTCGTGCCGACGCTGGTGCCGTCGCTGGGCTATCCGCAACCGGACCAACTCGTGCGCGTGGAGCTGCAGAACAAGCAGAGCGCCTGGCCGATGCCGATCGATGCGTTTCATCGCGAGGCCTATGCCGCCGCCCGCTCCTTCCAAGCGGTGGCGTTGATCAATACCGAGATGATGAACGTCGTCGTCGAGCGCGAGCCGCGCGGCGTTTTCGGAGTGGCGGTGGACGCCGGGTATTTCCCTTTGCTCGGCGTGCGTTTCGCGCTGGGGCGGGGCTTTTTGCCGGAGGAAACCCAGTCCGGCACGGATACCGTCGCGATCGTCACCTGGCAGTTTGCGCGCGGCATGGCCGGGTCCGGCGATGTCCTCGGTCGCGAGATCGTCATCAACGAGCGTCCGCGACGGATCGTGGGAGTGCTCCCGGAGAGCTGGCGGCCGATCGTCAATCTCCCGAACGGTGCCGTGTTCGTGCCGCTCGTGGTGCCGGATGCGGCGAAGGCGCCTTATTTCTGGACGCAGATGGTCGCGCGTCTTCGCCCCGGAGTGACCGGCGAGCAGGCGGAGGCGGAGTTGAAACAACTGCCGTTGCCGCCGGCCGCGGCGCAAATGAAATGGCTCGAAGATTACACGCCGGCGGTGCGGGGAGCGTTCGACATCGCGCATCTGGAGTGGGCCCGGCGTTACCAGACGATGCTGTGGTCGGGCGTGGCCGCCATCGGCTGCCTGCACCTGCTGGCCTGTGTCAATGCCGGGAGCCTGATGCTCATCCGCACGCTCGGCCGGCGGCGGGAGCTCGGAATCCGGTTGGCTCTGGGCGGCAGTCGCTGGCGGGTGGCGCGACCGTTCCTCGCCGAAGGGGCGTTGCTCACCGGGGCGTCGCTGGTCCTGGGTTGGGTGGTGGCGCGATGGTTGGTGCCGGCGTTGCTCGCGCTCGCGGCGGATGGCGAAATGGCGAAGGCGTTGGACGAACGCCTGCAGACCGATGCGGAGCTTTTTCTCGCTGCGCTGGCCGTCGCGACTGGTGCGCTGGTCACGTTGCTGCCGCTCTGGCGTGTCGGCCGGCTCGAAGTGAACGAAGTGGTGAAGGAAGGAGCCCAAACGGTCGGCGAACCGCCGCGCCTGCGCCGGCTGCGCGGCGCGTTGGTGGTGACGGAGACGGCGCTCGCGGTCCTGCTCCTGACCGGTGCGGGCCTGCTGATGCGAACCTTCCGGCAATTGCAGGATGTCCAACGCGGCTATGCGGCGACCGAGCGCCTTCTGGTGCGAGTCTATCCGACGGCAATGACAAACGTGAAATGGGCCGAGCGTCTGCCGCATTACGAGCGCATCGCCGAAGCGATCGGGCGTCTGCCGGGAGTCACTGGTGCGGCTCTCACGACGGCGGCGACTCCGCGGCCCACGACTTTCCCGCGCAAACTCAAACTCCGCGATTCGGCGGGGGAGCGCGAAACGGATCTCGATGTCGACGTCTCTGCTGTCGCGCCGGATTTTTTGGAGCTCGCCGGCGTGCCGACATTGCTTGGACGTTCGCTCCGGTCCCTAAAGCGCGGCGATCCGGCGGTGGTCGTGGTCAACGCCGCGTTCGCGCGGAAATATTTCCCTGGAGCGAGCCCGCTCGGCGCGACGCTCGAAGTCACGAACAAGGAACGCTGGGAAATCATCGGCGTCGTCGGAGACACCCTGGCCACGCGGGGCGGCGCGGTGCCGCGCTGCTACTATCCAGTCTGGCAAAACGGTCCGATGTTCGCGACGGAGCTGCTGGTGCGCAAAGAAGGCCTCGCCGGGGAGGACTTCCGCAAAACGCTGCGACGCGCCGTCTACGAGGCGGAGCCGGGCTTTGCGGTGATGAATATCGATACCATCGAGCGGGTGCTCGGCAACGAGACGAGCATGGAGCGTTACGCCGCGGCACTGCTCAAATTGCTTTCGGGTTTCGCGGTCGCGCTGACCGCGGTGGGTTTGTTCGCCACGATGACTTTCGCGGTGGCGGAGCGACGCAATGAGTTCGCCATCCGTCTGACGCTCGGGGCCACGCCGGGTGCGGTGGCGCGGATGGTGTTGACGCGTGGCGTCGCACTCGCGGCCGCAGGTGCGCTGCTCGGTCTCGCCGTCGCCGCCGCGCTGGCTCGATTCCTCGAAGCGTTGCTGTTCGGGGTGCGACCGATCGACGCGCTCACTTTCGGAGCGGTGGGTTTGCTGGCGCTGGTGGTCGCCGTGCCGGCCTGTCTTTTTCCGGCTTGGCGTGCAGCGCGGGTTGATCCCGCACGGGTATTGCGCGACGAGTGAGCTGAGAGTGGATGCAGCTCAGAAATCCGCCGTGCCCGGCGTGCGGGCGAAGGGGATCACGTCGCGGATGTTGCCGACGCCCGTGACGAACATGAGCATGCGCTCGAAGCCGAGGCCGAAACCCGCGTGCGGCACGCTGCCGTAGCGGCGCAGGTCGAGATACCACCAGTAACCCTTTTCGTCGAGGTGGTGCAGCGCCATGCCTTCGCGGAGTTTTTCCAGACGCTCCTCGCGCTGGCTGCCGCCGATGATCTCGCCGATGCCGGGGACGAGCAGGTCCATCGCGGCGACCGTCTCGCGGCCGGGCGCGCAACCGTCGTTGGCGCGCATGTAGAACGCTTTGATCGCGCGCGGATAATTGTAGACCGTCGTCGGACACTTGAAGTGCTCCTCGGTCAGGTAGCGCTCGTGCTCGGCCTGGAGGTTCGCGCCCCACGAAACCGGGTGCTCCCAGGTCTTGCCGCTCTTCTCGAGAATCTCGACCGCCTCGGTGTAGCTGCAGCGGACGAAGGGTTTTTCGAGGACGAAGTCGAGGCGCGCGAGCAGGTCCTTGTCGACGAACTTGGAGAAGAATTCGAGGTCCGCCGCGCAGTGCTCCTTCGCGTCACGGATGAGGTATTTCACGAACTCCTCCGCGAGATCCATGTTGCCGTGGATGTCGCAGAACGCGACTTCGGGCTCGATCATCCAGAACTCGGCGGCGTGGCGCGACGTGTTGCTGTTCTCGGCGCGGAACGTCGGGCCGAACGTGTAGATGCTGCTCAGCGCGTGCGCGAAGATCTCGCCCTCGAGCTGACCGGACACGGTGAGGAACGCCTTCTTGCCGAAGAAGTCCTTCGCGTCGTCGACGTGCTTGCCGTCCTCGGTGCGCGGCGGGTTGGCGACGTCGAAAGTCGTCACGCGGAACATGTCGCCTGCGCCCTCGGCGTCGCTCGCGGTGATGATCGGCGTGTGGACGTAATGGAACTGCTTGTTCTGGAAAAACTGGTGGACGGCGTAGGCGAGGCGGCTGCGCACGCGGAACACGGCGCCGAAGAGGTTCGAGCGCGGACGCAGGTGCGCGATCTCGCGGAGGAACTCGAGCGTGTGACCCTTCTTCTGGAGCGGGTAGGTCGCGTCGGCCTCACCGAGCACGGTGAACTTCGTTGCGACGACTTCCCACTTCTGGCCGGCGCCCTTCGATTCGACGAGCTTCCCGTGCACTTCGACCGACGCGCCGGTGTTGGCGCGCGCGACTTGGGCGTAGTCGGGCAGCGAGGCGTCGACGATCACCTGCATGCCCTTGAGGCACGAGCCGTCGTTGAGCTCGATGAACGAGAAAGCCTTGGCATCGCGGCGGGTGCGGACCCAGCCCTGGAGGAGGATGGCGTCGCTCGGAGCGGTGGCGTGGTGCGCGTCTTTGACGAGGGTGCGTTGCATGGCGAAAGAGGGAACGAAACCAAGCGGCGCGTGCGGCGGTTGGCAAACCCGATATGACGCGGCGGGCCGCACGTTCCTCGTGGGGAGAGGCAGGATGTCCGGGCACGGGAAATACCCGGGCAACCAATCGCTGCCCGCTTAGCTCTAACGCCGCATGAAACCGACAGCTCATGCTTCTGAAAATCACGCGGCGCGGTTGCTCGTCTCGGTGTTGGCGGGCGCGGCGCTTGGCTTGTTTGCCGGTTGTGGCTCGGAAACCGTGGCGCCCGTGCCGCCACCGGTCACTCCGCCGAGCACAGCGGTGGTCGGCGCGATGCCGGCGAGTCAGATCATCATCACGCAGGCACCGCCCGTTGCCATGCAGGAGCAGGTGATCGGCCCGCGCCCGTCGGTCAACCACCTGTGGGTCGACGGCTGGTGGGTGTGGCGTGACGGCCACTACGTGTGGCGCCAAGGCGAGTGGGTGATTCCACCGCGGAGCGGCGCCGTGTGGGTGCCGCCGCGGTGGGAACGCCGCGACGATGGCTACTTCTTCATCGAGGGCTACTGGCGGTGACACGCCGTGTCCGGCGCGCGCCAGGCCAACGGTGCGGTGCGCTGAAACAGCGCGAAGCCAAGGTGGGAGCCTGCTTGCCGGCGACACGCGCGCGTCCGTGGCGGCGCGGCGCTTGCAAGCGGGCTTCTGCGGCGGAAGAACTTTATCGAACGGCGCTCAACGGCGCCGCGTCGTCGCGCTCGAGGCCGACCGGATAGAGCAGGTGGCGCTCGTCGTAGAATTTCGAGCGGCGATAAAACCACTGCAGGCGCGCGGTCGGGTTCTTCGCGAAGGCCGGATCGGCGGCGAGCTTGGCCTCGAACTCGGCCTTCAGCTTCGGGTCGTCGGCGAGCATCTTTTCCGCGAGCGGCGCGATGACGTAGCCTTCGATGTATTCGGTGCGCTGGAGGATTTCCGGAAAAAAGCCCCACGCGAGGAACGACTCGTCGCTCAGCGGATCGAGCAGCATCATCGCCAGGTCGCCGAGCGGTTGATCGGTCGAGACGCGGACCGAGCCGGTGGGATAGAGCTCGTCGCGCGTCTCCCATTCGACGCGCTCGAACTTGAGGGTGTGGTGGCTCTCGAAGGGCAGCGCGCTGGGCTTCGGGCCGACGAGGCGCGCGAGCGTGACGCGCACCGTGGTGTCTTCGGCCAGTTCGTCGAGCGAGATGCCGTGCAGCCGCAGGCGCTCGATGAGTTCGGGTTTCGTGACGGGCACGTAGAACGCCTTCGGGCGGACGAGCGTCGCGCCGTTGATGTCGAGATGCACGGGGAGGCCGGGATAGGTTTTGGGCGTGCCGAGCCAGCGCACTTCCTGGGTGCCGGAGGCGGGCGATTCGTAGTTCTCGAAGGCGATGCCGGCGAAGTCGACTTTCGCGTCGGTCTCGCGCGGCACGCCGAAGTTGGCGGGCAGTTTCGCGGGGCGCGCGGCGCGGTCGGCTTCGATCGCGGTGCGGACACTGGCAGCGTTCTCGCCGAGCGTGCGGAGCGCCGAGGCGAGCAGCACGTAGGTGCCGAGCACGCGTTGGCGGTAGGGTTTCAGGGAATGGTTCTCCACGAGCACGCTCGGGATGTGGCGCAGGTCGCCGTAGCCGTGGGAGAAGCGCGGCGTGGCGGTGCCGGCGGCAATGCCTTCGGACAGGTCGCGATTGTTCTGCGCAAAAATGAGCGGGCCGGGGATGTGGCCGGCGGCGGTGAGGGCGCGGCTCACGGCGGGATCGAGCACGTCGTCGAGCCACTGGCCGATCTGCGGCGACCAGGCGAACTGCCCGCCGTAGCCGTTGTGGCCGAAGGTGACGTCGTATTGGTAGTCGATGCCGTCGGTCACGTGCAGATCGAAATAGAGTTCGGGTTCCCACGCGTTGAGCACGTCGAGCAAGGCGCGCATCTCGGGCGCGTCGGCCTTCATGTAGTCGCGATTGAGGTTCAGGTTTTGCGCGGTGGTGCGCCAACCCTGGTGAACCGGGCCACGTTGGTTCGGTCGGTTCCACTCGGAGGAGCGCTCATGGCCGTCGGCGTTGAAGACGGGGATGAGCAGGAAGTTGGCCTTTTTGAGCAGTGGCGCTTGGTCGCCGAACGCCAGGTCGCGCAGGAGCATGAGGCCGGCGTCCTTGCCGTCGATCTCGCCCGAGTGAATGCCCGCCTGCGCGAGCAAGGTCGGGCGGCCGTTCTGCGCGAGCGCGGCGGGGTCCTCCGCACCTTCCTCACTGGCGACGACGAGCACGAGCGGGCGGCCCTGCGCAGTCGCGCCGAACTCCACCAGCTTGATGTGCGGCGACGCGGCGGCGAGTTTCTCCAGCCACGCGAGCGTGTCGGCGTAGTTGGGCGAATCGGTGAGGCCGGTCTTCTCCGCGGGCGTGATCCACGGGTTGTCCGGTCGGGCGACGAGCGCCTCGCTCGCGCCATGCCACGCGGGGGCGGGCGGAAGGAAGTCTTGCGGCGAGGCGGCGTGCGCGACGAGCGCGAGGACAAACGGGACGAACAACAGGCGGGTTTTCATGCGCAGAATCGCGACGATGTCGCGGGCGAAGGAAAACAAAAGGCCGAATCGCGCGTCACGCAGTGACGTCATCGTTTCGGCCGGAATCCCCCGCCACCCGTCGGGCGGCGGAGAGAAAAGATTGTCCGGCCGCGAGCGCCGGACGTGCGTTGGTGGTTGCGCGGATCGCTGTCACTCCGGCCCGAGCGATGACTCGAGCGCGACGAGGACGGTGAGGGCGGCGATGACGATGACTCCGGCGAGCATGGCGTGGAGAAGTTACGGGCGATCAGACGTGGCGGACGCCGCCGTCGGCGACGATGTCTTCGCCGATGATGAAGCTGGAGTCTGCGGAGAGGAGGAAGCGCGCGAGCTTCGCGATTTCCTCGGGGCGGCCGGCGCGCTTGAGCAGCGTGCCTTGGCCGAGCGAGTCGATGAGTCCTTTCGCGGCGGCGGGATCGAGGCCGAGCTTGCCGAAGATGGGCGTCTCGATCGGGCCGGGGCTGAGGGTGTTCACGCGGATGCCGCGCGGCGCGAGTTCGGCGCCGAGCGAGCGGCCGAGCGAGACGACGGCGGCCTTGGTCGCCGAGTAGATGCTGGCGTGCTCGAAGTTCACGCTGGCGACGACGGAGGCGTTGATGACGATCGCGCTCGGATTCGCGAGGAGCGGGAGGAGCGACTGGATTTGGAAATACGGGCCGCGGACGTTGACGTTGAACTGGTCTTCGAAGTCCTGCGGCGCGGCGGCGTCGATCGGGCCGAACTTGCCGATGCCGGCGTTGAGGAACGCGCCGTCGAGGCGCGTGACGCCGTGCGAGCGCAGCGTGGCGCCGAGCGCCTGCGCGTCGGCGAGGCTGGCGGAGTCGGATTTGACGACGAGCGCGGTGGCCGGAAGGGAGTGGCGCGCGGCGGCGAGCGTCTCGGGATTGCGGCCCGTGACGATGACTCGCGCACCGTCGGCGGCGAGGAGTTGAGCGGTGGCCAGGCCGATGCCTGTGGTGCCGCCGGTGATGAGGATGGTTTTGTTTTTCATGAAAGGGAAAGGTGGCGGGTGAGAAATGCGCGCATGAGCGCGGCGATCGCGGGGGCATCCTCTTCGAGGGCGAAGTGCCCGGTCTCGAGGAGATGCAACTCGGCTTGCGGCAGGTCGCGCAGGTAGGCGCGCGCGCCGGCTTCGGTGAAGAACGGGTCGTGGCGGCCCCACGCGATCAGCGTCGGCGGTTGGTGCCGCCGGAAATAGGCCTGCCACTCGGCGTAGCGCGGCGGGTTGTTGCGGTAGTCGTGGAGCAGATCGAGCTGGATGCGGATGTTGCCCGGACGATCGAGGCCGGCTTGCGCGTGGACCCAGGCGTCGGGGCTGACGGTGGCGGCATCGCGGGTGCCGTGGACGAATTGGAAGCGCGTCATCTCCGGCGTCAGGAGGCCGCGCGCGGGAATCTCGGTCTCGGCGGTGCGTTCGCTCCAGAACGGGCGGAACGGCTCGAACGCCGCGCTGATGCCCTCGACGTAGGCGTTGGCGTTCTGGATCACCAGTGCCTGCACCCAGTCGGGATGGCGCGCGGCGATGCGCAGGCCCACGGGTGCGCCGTAGTCCTGCAAGTAGAGCGAGAACCGGGTGCAGCCGATCGCGAGCAGGAACTCCTCCATCACCTCGGCGAGCCGGTCGAAGGTGTAGCCGAATTCCTCGGCCGTGGGAGCGGAGCTGCGGCCGAAGCCCGGGTAGTCCGGCGCCACGACGTGGTAGTCTTGCGCGAGGAGCGGGATCAGATCGCGGAACATGTGCGATGACGTCGGGAAGCCGTGCAGCAAAACCAGCGTGGGCCGGTCGGCGGGGCCGGCTTCGCGATAGAAAATGTCGAGACCGGACACGGTCTGCGTGCGATAGCGGACGGAAGAGGAAGGGAGGTTTGATTTCATGCGGAGGATCGGAGGGCCTATCGGAACGAATATTCCAGAAACTCCGAAAACAATTCAGTCGAGCGCGTGCAAAGCCAGCTGGGCGCTCTGGCGCAGGCCGTCGCGATCGCCGAGCGCGCGGGAGGCGACGGCGAGGCCGAGCATCGTGTGATAGAAATAGCGGGCGAGCGCGACCGGGTCCTTGGCCTTGGCGATCTCGCCCCGCCGTTGCGCGGCGGCGAAGCGCGAGGCGAAGAGGCCTTCGGTGGAGCGGGCGTGTTCCTGCGCCAGGGCGCGCACATCGGCGTCGTGCGGCGAGAGCTCGACCATCGAGTTCACCATCAGGCAACCGGGTGAAGCCTTGGCGCATTGGCCAGCGATCATGTGCTCGAAGAGGGCGGCGAGGGACTCGCGCAACGGCCGGTCATCGCCCTCCAGCGCGCGGCGCATTTGATCGAGCGCGCGCGTGAGATAGCGCTTTAGCGCCTGATGGTAGAGCGCCTCCTTGTTGCCGTAGGTGTCGTAAAGGCTTTGGCGGCTGACCCCGAGCTCCTCGACGAGGTCGTTGAACGAGGTGTGCTTGAAGCCGCGCGCGCGGAAGAGCTCCAGTGCTTGGTCGAGCACTTCGGCTTCATCGAATTCTTTGACGCGCGGCATGGCAGTTAAAAGAACGTGCATTCCAGAAACGTCAAGCGGCGAAAATCGACGCCTCACGGCCCGGCAACGCTCCGATCCGTCCCGGCGCTCGGAGGGATGGATGGCGCAACCGAGGAAGAGGCGCGCGCGGGCTGCCGAGCCGCGAAGCTCCTCGCGTTCGCCGAGGCGAACGGGTGCCGCGCGACCTTGCTGCGCGGCCAGAAATGAATGCGCTGGCGCAGGCTTGCGGCGGCGCGCTCGTCGGACAGGCTCGGCGACGATGATCTACAAGACCGTGACGATGCCGCCGCAGAAGCGGATCGCGCTCGTGGCGCACGATGCGCAGAAGCCGAACCTGTCCGAATGGGCCAAAACCCATCGCGCCGCGCTCGCCGACCACGAACTCTGGGCCACCGGCACCACCGGCGCGCTGCTCGAGCCGGTGATCGGCCTGCCGATCAACAAACTCTACAGCGGCCCGCTCGGCGGCGACCAGCAGGTCGGCGCGATGATCGTCGAGGGGAAGATCGATTTTCTCGTCTTCTTCTGGGATCCGCTGGAAGCGCAGCCGCATGATCCGGACGTGAAGGCGCTGCTCCGCATGGCCTCGGTCTGGAACGTGCCGACGGCGTGCGATCGGGCGACGGCGGACTTTCTGATTTCCTCGCCGCTGATGCAGCGCAGCTACGAACGGCGCGTGCCGGACTACGAGGCGTATCGCCGCTCGCGGGTGGCGGTGGAGTCGCCCCGCGGGTGATGAACCGTTCCCGCGCGAACAGCGGAGCGTGGGCGTGGCTGGGATTGTGCGCGGCAGTCGCCCTGGCCTACGCGCCGGTGTGGCGGGCGGGTTTCATATGGAACGACTCCGACTACGTCACGGCCCCGGCGCTGCGCTCGCTGGACGGACTCGGGCGCATCTGGACGGAGATCGGCGCGACCGAGCAGTATTATCCGGCTCTGCACTCGTGGTTCTGGGTGCAGCAGTGGTTTTTCGGCGACGCGCCGGCGGGCTACCACGTCGTCAACGTCGCGCTGCATGCGCTGGCGGCGGGACTGTTTGCTCTCGTGCTGCGGCGGCTCGCCGTGCCCGGGGCCTGGTTCGCCGCGGCGGTGTTCGCGCTGCATCCGGTGGCGGTCGAGTCGGTGGCGTGGATTTCGGAGCAGAAAAACACGCTGTCGCTCGCGTGCTATCTCGCAGCCGCGCTGGCGTGGTGGCGCTTCGAGGAACGCCGCACGCCGCGCGACTACGCGGTGGCGAGCGTGCTTTTCGCGCTCGCGCTGCTGAGCAAATCCGTGACGGCCACGTTGCCGGCGGCGCTGCTGGTCGTCGCGTGGTGGCGTCGCGGGCGGATCGAGTGGACGCGTGACGTGCGTCCGCTGCTGCCCTGGCTCGCGGCCGGGGCGGCGTTCGGGCTTTTCACCGCGTGGGTCGAGCATCGTGTGGTCGGCGCGCGCGGCGCGGATTTCGAACTCGGGCTGATCGAACGCGCGCTGCTGGCGGGACGCGTGAGCTGGTTCTATCTCGGCAAGCTCGTGTGGCCGGCGGAGCTGATCTTCATCTATCCGCGCTGGATCGTGAGCGCGGCGGCGTGGGCGCAATGGCTGTTTCCGGCGGCGCTGCTCGGCGCTCTCGCACTGGCGTGGCGGGTGCGGACGTGGTCACGGGCGCCGCTGGCGGCGCTGTTGTTCTTCCTCGGTTCGCTCTTCCCGACGATGGGTTTCTTCAACGTCTATGCGTTCCAGTTCTCCTTCGTCGCGGATCACTGGCAATACCTGCCGATGCTCGGACCGATCGCGCTGCTCGCCGGCGGAGCGGCGGCGTTCGCAGAAAAACTCCCCGACGGAAAACGCCTGTTCACGGGTGCGGCCGGCGCGGCGCTGTGCGCATTGCTCGGCGGATTGTCGTGGGTGCAAAGCGGTTTGTATCGCGACATCGAGACGTTTTATCGCCGGACGCTCGCGGCGAATCCCGATGCTTGGATGGGCCAAAACAATCTCGGTCTGCTCCTGCTCGACGACGGGCGCGCCGACGAGGCGCTCCCGCACTTGCGTGAGGCCGCGCGCCTGAAACCGAGCCACGCCGAAGTGGCGAACAATCTCGGCGCGGCGCTGCGCGCGACCGGCCATGGCGCGGAGGCGCTGGCGGAGTTCCGGCGCGCCACAGTCTTGAAGGCGGATTACGTCGAGGCGGAGTTCAACCTCGCGCTCGCCTTGGCCGAGTCCGGCGCGAATCCCGAGGCGAAAACGCACTATCGCCGCGTGCTCGCGCTGCGTCCGGCGCACGCGAAAGCGGCGAATAATCTCGGCAATCTGCTCCTCGCCGAACGCGACACCGCGGATGCGATCGAGCTGTTTCGCGCCGCGCTCGCGGCCGCGCCGGATTTCGCCGACGCGCACCACAATCTCGGCGTGGCGCTCTTCACCCAGCACCGCGGGGCGGAGGCGACCGTGGAGTTGCGGCGCGCACTCGAACTCGATCCGACGCGCGACGTCAGTCGCTGGTTGCTGGCGATCATCCTCGCGGGAGACCACCCGGCGGAGGCTATCCCGGTGCTGGAGGAGTGCGTGCGACGTCAGCCGGCGCGCGCGGAAGCGTATCAGTTGCTCGCGCAATGCCTGTGGCGGACGGGTCGCCGGGACGAAGCGACGCGCGCGGCGGAGACGGCGCGGCGCCTGGGCCTGCGCTGAGTCGGGCGCGGTGGGTGAGGGAGCCGAGCGGAGCGAGCTGGACTGGAACCGGCGGCGCTTTGCGGTTGCGAGAGTGGCGAAGAGAGGAAACTTGGCCGGCATGCGTTTTTCTTCTTGGTGGGGATGGCTCGGTTTCGTGCTGGCGGTGGCTGGGAGTGTCGCGGCGGAGTCCCCGCCGGCGCCGCTGGTGATCGGTGAAACGTTCACGGTGGAATCGCGCGTGCTTGGCGAGACGCGCCGGATCAATGTCTACTTGCCGGCCGGTTACGCAGAGACGCCGGCGCTGCGCGTGCCGGTGCTCTACATGCCGGACGGCGGGCTGGCGGAGGACTTCATCCACGTGGCCGGGCTGGTGCAGATCGGCGCGGCCAACGGCACGATGCGTCCGATGCTGCTCGTCGGCATCGAGAACACGCAGCGCCGGCGCGATCTCACGCCGCCGACGGAGAGCGAGCGCGACCGAAAAATCGCACCCATCGTGGGCGGCGCGGCGGCATTCCGGAAGTTTTTGCGCGAGGAACTGATGCCGCTGATCCGCGAGCGCTACCGCACGACGGACGAGCGCGCGATCGTCGGCGAGTCGCTCGCGGGATTGTTCGTGGTCGATACCTTGCTGAGCGCGCCGGAGCTGTTCGACACCTACATCGCGATCGATCCGAGCCTGTGGTGGAACGAGGGCAAGTTTCTCGCGTCCGCGCCGGAGCGACTCGCGGCGGTCGCGGCAAAGGGGCGCACGCTTTGGCTCGCGGCGGCGGAGAAGGACGGCAACGCGCGCGAGGCGCACGATTTCGCGGCGCAATTGAAGCAGTCGGCGCCGGCCGCGCTGCGGTGGAGCTTCGTGCCTTTCGCGGAGGAGCGGCACCTGACGATCTATCATCCGGCGGCGCTGCGCGCGTTCCGCGAAGTGCTCGCGCCGCGCGAGTGAGCCCGGGCGCTCGGACGGATGATTTGTCACCTATTAGGTGACAAGTTGCGGGGCGGCTTTGTGGGTGTCGCGCTCGCGTTTTTGCGCGTCGAGTCGGTCCAAAGCGCGCCGGCCGAAGTCGGCGAGGCCGACGAGCGCAGGTAGAGGCCGAAGACGAAGACGTTGCGGGTGGAGGTCAGGTGCGGCGACGATTGATGCAGAGGGACAGAGGCCGCGGCGCAAAACGGCGAGTGTAGCGCGGGCCGCGATGCAGGGCGGAGTTGGAACCACGGATTGTCCGGAAAACACGGATGAATGCGCGAGACAGGTGTCGTTGGTCAGCGAAAGCGTGATCCGAGCGATCCGTGCACCCCGTGGTCGAATAGCAGCATCGAGCGCGGCGCACCGCGGATCTCCATCAAGAGTCGAGTCGCGACCCTGCTTGGGGACTAAGCCATGAACCCGTTCGGCGGCCTAAGCGTGGCCGCCGGCACTGACGGCGTAAGGCGTCTGGCTGGAGAGCGGCATGGGTTTCATCGTCTCGAGGCGTTCGGCTTGGCGCGCGTCGATGCGCTCGGGCGTTTGGTGCGCGGGCGGCTCGGGCTTTTTCTTTCGGCGGCGGAGCAGGGGCGGACGTCGGACAGGGCTCCCGGGCGCAGCCACGCGGTCAGCGAGCGTGCTAGCAGCGGTTGGCCGCTGACCTGCAGTCGGCCGGATTTCAGGGCGTCGGCGATCGTGATGTCGCCCGCCCAGATTTCCACCATGGTGCGCAGATTCGTGCGCAGGTGCAGATGCACGGTCCGTCCGGGATGGTTGGCGCACAGTTCGCGCGTGCCGCTGGACGCGATCAAGACCCACCAGTGGGCGAATTTGGGCAGCCCTGGAAAACTGAACTGGATCACCGTGTCGCCGCCCGGCAGCTGCGTCTCGTCGATGCGGCGCGCGAGGTCGGACATCAAATGCTGCACGTCGAGCTCGTCGTCGCTCATCTGGCCACGCGCCCATTTCATGCCCCAACGGCCGAGGCCGATCACGACTGGGTGCAGCTCCCTCCCGGCCGGCGTGAGACTATACTCCGCGCGCGCGGTGCCGGGCACGGCGCGACGCAGCACCAGCCCGCATTCCTGCAGTTGCCCCAGCCGTCGCGTGAGCAGCGTGGGCGAGATGGCTGACAGGCCGCGTTGCAGTTCCGCGAAGCGCGTCGCGCCCAGCAGCAGTTCGCGGATGATGAGGATGGTCCAACGTTCGCCCAGGATCTCGGAAGCCTTGGCGATGGGACAAAACTGGTAGTAGCGCGCGGTCATCGTGGGCGGGCGAAGCTACAGAATCGGAAGTGCCCCGCAACATTCTGTGTCGTGGAGGCCGGCGTCGCTCCGCGCTAGAGTGGCGGCGTCGCTCGGTGCGTTTGCCGGGCGACGCCCAAAACCAACCCAAGGAAAATCCCGCCATGCCGCTCGTCACCGTCCACGTCATTGAGAAAGTTTTCACGCCGGAACAGAAACAGGAGATCATTGCCAAGCTCACCGACGCCATGGTGTCGATCGAGGGAGAACCCTTCCGCAGCGTCACCTGGGTCAAGATCGAGGAAGTTCGCGAAGGCCATTGGGGCATCGGCGGCCACGGGCTGACGCTGCGCGACGTCGAGCGCATGAAGCAAGGGCGCGGCTGAGTGCCGCGCCCGGCCGCGCGCCGCGGAAAAGCGTGCGTCACGGATGGCGCGAATGACACACGGCCCCGCCCCGCGTGATCCGCGCGATCCGTGAAATGCGTGGTCAAATGGCGGCGTCGAGCGCAGCGCGGTGCCTTAGCGGGCGAGAGTCGAGCACGCTTTGTTTCGTCGCGTTTCTCAACACAGAGGGCGCGGAGGACACGGAGGAAAACGGCGAGTGGGGCGCGTGCCGCGGGTGGGAGCGAGGTTGGCCACGGATCGCATGGATGAAGACGGATGAGACGAATCCGGTTAGTCCGATTCTATCCGTGACTAAGAAGCGGCCTCGAGCGCGGCGCGCTGCCGAGGTCAGTCAAGATTCAAGCCATGGGCTTGCCCCGATATTTCGGACACCGGATCGGAGATGATTAGTTCAGTTGGGATTCGAAGTTGATTGGGCTGAGATAGCCAACGCGGAGTGGCGCCGGCGAGGGTTGTAGAAGCCTTCGATGTAGTCGAACACGGCACTGCGGGCTTCGGCGCGGGTGAGGAAGCGCCGGCCGAAGATGGCCTCGATCTTGAGGCTGCTCCAAAACGATTCGATGAAGGCGTTATCGTAGCAGTTGCCTTGGCGACTCATTGAGGCGAGCAGACCGAGGCGGAGGATTTCGGCTCGATAGGCGGCGCTGGCAAACTGAGCACCGCGATCGGAGTGCACGATCAGGCCTGAGGCAGGACGGCGTCGCGCCACGGCCATGCGCAAGGCCGCGAGCACCAGATCGGTGTCGAGCGTGGCGCCCATCGACCATCCGACCACACGACGCGTAAAGACATCGAGCATGGCGACGACATAGAGCCAGCCCTGCGCGGTGAGGATGCACGTCGCATCGGTCGCCCACACTTGGTCGGCGCGGACCACGTTTAGGTCGCGCAGCCGATTCGGAGCGATGGGATCGTCGTGGCGACTGTCCGTGGTCTGCGGTCGATACTTCGAGCGTTGCCGAGCGTAGATCATCTGTCGGCGCATGAGCCGGGCGACGCGATTGCGGCTGGCGACGCCGCCCAACTCGCGCGTAATGCGTGGGCTGCCGTAGGCGCGACGATTGGCTTCGAACACGGCGCGGATCCGCTCGGTGAGTGCGCGATTCTCGCGTTCGCGTCGGCCGGGATGGCGTTGTCGCCGCTGCCAGGCATAGTAGCCACTACGCGAGACCATCAGCGCCTCGCACAACCAAGCGATGTTGTAAGCGCCGCTCATCTGGGCGATCCGGGCATACCTCTGGGCGACGGTTCGGAGAGGATGCCCAGCGATTTTTTTAGGACTTCGCGCTGCTCCAGCAGTTTCGCATTTTCCGCACGCAGTCGCTCCACCTCGGCTTGAAGCGCGCCCACGCTTGGCTGCGCGGTCGCATTGCCGGACGCATTCTTCGTCACGATGGGCTCGCGCTCCGCGCGAGCCCATCGGTAGAGCAGCGGCGCTCGGATGCCGAGCTCCGCTGCCACCTTGGCCGCGCTGCGGCCGCTGCTGCGCCACAGCTTCAGCGCTTCGCGCTTATACTCGGCATCGTATCGAGCATGCCCGCCACTGGACCTGCTCACATGGGTGTTTTTCATTGGGGGACTCTTTCGTTTTTGTCCCCAACCCCGTGTCCGTCAAATCAGGGCAACCTCACCATGACCCCGTCGGCTTGGCCGGTTTATCTGTCACCTATCCTGCCGGATCGACCCCCCGTTTTTCTCGTTCCGGGTGGAGGTCATCACCTTGGGATCAAATTGTAGTGAATCGCATATGCGCGAAGCTTTTCCATGATGTAAGCAGCCATCCCGCTCGCGCTGCAGTTCGCTTCACTAATGTGATGGAATTCCAAGAATGTGGCCATCGAAGCGGAACCGGTCCTGTGGAGCACGACATCAGTGTAGAGGTTTTGATCGCCACCATCGACTTCGAATTGGGTTGCTGAAAAATCAACGTCTCCGAGTTGTTGTCCGAGTCCTTGGACTATCGCTTTGTTTATCAGTTGGTGGTTTTGCGCCGAGAGGCGCTGGATTGCTGCATATGCGCTAGCCGTTGTGTCCTTGGTCTTGCCTTTTCGCGACGACGTAAGCTCTGAAACCGTTTGGCCAACGAGAAGGCGATACAGGTCGGTCGCTCTCATCGTTGTTTCAGCGTTCGTCGAGTTTTTGCTCATCCCCGCAGAAGTGGCTGCCGTTTGGAGCATTGGATCACCGTGGTGTAGGCAAGCATACGCCACTGAACTTGCTGTCATGGTGGTGAGTCGTGAGTCGAACAGGGAAATTATGTATGCAAGATTGTGCTCGGGATTTGACTTCCGCGCATGCCACCATTTGCCCGACTCCGAGCGCGGCGAATATGCGAGCAATTCCTCGGCCTTCAGAATGAACGTTCCCGCTCTTCTGATGCGATTTGCCTCGCCGACAACTTCCGCGCCGGAGGTCACTGCAAACAAGACAGCTGGTAGCGCTTTCGTCTTACGGATATTTGTCGTTCGCTGAGCAATCACGTTACCGATTTCGCTCAAGAATTCACCAGCGGTAGGCCTGCGGTTTGCGGCGTCGGCGACGAGCTGAATGTCCAGCGCGACGTCTGCGGGAGACGTATCGATTTGAATGAGTATGCGTTCTAGTATCCTCGGCCAGTCAGCCCTTGAGGGGCCTTTAATCGCAATGTCACTTTCGTTTGGGGCGAAGTTACTTCCTCCGATCGTCACCGCGACGGCTTTGATCTCTTTGTGCCACATCGGATCAGTCGTCGGCCAAAGAAACAGAACGTCTCGCCGTTGACGAAGTAGTTGGTTAAGTCCCGCGAGTAGCTGTTTAAGTCCTACCGAGTCGTCGGTTATTTCGCGGCCGTCAAACAACACCATTTGGATTTTTGAGCTAACTGGAGGGAGCGTGCTGGCTAACCAGCCGACCACGTCGCGGAGTTTTATGCCCAGAGGAACACGGATTAACTGGGCAACCTTATCATTCAGGAATACGGATGCTGAATATGCGGCGGTTGATTTGCCAACTCCAGTCTGGCCGAGCAGGAATGCCAAAACTCCGCCGTTCTGCACGTTGGCTTTGTTGATTAAGAAATCGATCGCACGTAAGTCGTCCTCGACTGGAAACAGCGTGGGTTGCGCTTTGATGCGGTCCCCTTCGATCAGTAATTCGAAACGATTTGGTATGATGACTGGATTGTTGATCATGCGCGGCCCGCCACAGCTTTTGTCGCGACAGCTTCTATTGTTCGAGAGCAAAAGGGCCCGGGTGGAGAACCGCGCGTTGCCGGAAAGGAGAGGTGGCCATAGGCCTTACTTCACGAAGGCGCTCACGAAGTCGTGCACGGGCATCGTTTCGAGTTTCGTGCGGTCGGCGAAGAGGGACATGAGGTGCGCGGCGCGGTCGTCGCCGTAGTGGGTGGCGAAGGCGGCGCGGGCTTTTTGCTGGAGCACGGGAATGCCCTCGGCGCGGCGGCGGCGGTGGCCGATGGGGTAGTGGACTTCGATGCGCTCGGTCTTCGAGCCGTCTTTGAAGACGACTTGGATCGCGTTCGCGATGGAGCGCTTTTCCGGGCCGAGGTAGTCGCGGCTGTATTGCTTGTCTTCGGTGACGACCATCTTCGCGCGGAGCGCGTCGATGCGCGGGTCGGCGGCGATGTTGTCCTCGTAGTGGTCGGCGGTGAGTTCGCCGAAGATGAGGCCGATGGCGGCCATGTATTGGAGGCAGTGGTCGCGGTCGGCCGGGTTGTGGAGCGGACCGGTCTTGTCGATGATGCGGATGGCCGACTCGTGCGTCGTCATCTCGACGCGCTCGATCTGGTCGAGGCGGCCGCGCACGTGCGGGTGGAGTTGCATCGCGCACTCGACGGCGGTCTGCGCGTGGAACTCGGCGGGGAACGAGATCTTGAAGAGCACGTGCTCCATCACGTAGCTGCCGAGCGGACGCGCGAGTTTGACGGCGTTGCCCTTGAAAGAGACGTCCTGAAAGCCCCACGTCTTGGCGGTGAGCACGGACGGGTAACCCATCTCGCCGGTCAGGGCGACGAGCGCGAGGCGGACGGCGCGGCTGGTGGCGTCGCCAGCGGCCCAGGATTTGCGCGAGCCGGTGTTGGGCGCGTGGCGGTAGGTGCGGAGGGCGGAGCCGTCGAGCCAGGCGTGGGAGACGGCGTTGATGACCTGCTCGCGCGTGCCGCCGAGCATCGCGGCGGTGACGGCGGTGGAGGCGAGGCGGACGAGGAGCACGTGGTCGAGGCCGACGCGATTGAAGGAGTTTTCGAGCGCGAGGACGCCTTGGATCTCGTGGGCCTTGATCATCGCGGTGAGCACATCGCGGACGGTTGGCGCTGGTTGAGAGTTGAGGGTTGAGAGTTGAGAGCCGAAGGCGGCGAGCGGTTGTCCGGCGGCGCGGTTGCGGCTGATCCAGTCGGAGACGGCGAGGATCGCGCCGAGGTTGTCGGAGGGGTGGCCCCATTCGGCGGCGAGCCAGGTGTCGTTGAAGTCGAGCCAGCGGACGATGGCGCCGATGTTGAACGCGCCTTGCACGGGATCGAGTTCGTAGGACGTGCCGGGGACGCGCGCGCCGTTGACGATCGAGGTGCCGGGGACCACCGGGCCGAGGAGCTTCGTGCACGCCGGATAAGCGAGAGCCATGATGCCGCACGCGAGCGTGTCGGCGAGGCACCAGCGGGCGGTGTCGTAGGCTTCGTCGCTCGTGATGCGCGCGTTGAGCGCGTAGTCGGCGAGGTCGACGAGGAGTTGGTCGGGAGCGGGACGGTTATTCGAGATGGGAGCGGACATTGAGGAGGCGGTAAGCGGTAGGCTGGAAGCGAAAGGCAAAGTTAAACGCGAAGGCGCAAAGGCGCGAAGCGAGGAGGAGCGATTCTTCGCGCCTTCGCGACTTTGCGTTTAGAAGGACTAGCGCTGGTCAAGCGGTGGGAGCGGGCGGTCGGCGGGGCCGGTGTAGTTGGCGCTGGGGCGGATGATCTTGCCGTCGGCGCGTTGCTCGATGACGTGCGCGCTCCAGCCGGCGGTGCGGGCGATGACGAAGAGCGGCGTGAACATGGCGGTCGGCACGCCCATCTCGTGGTAGGCGACGGCGCTATACCAATCGAGATTGGGGAACATCTTCTTTTCGCTCCAGAGGAGCGTCTCGATGCGCTCGGCGATGTGAAAGACGTTCAGTTCGCCGCGCTCGGTGCAGAGTTCGCGGGCGATCTCCTTGATGATGGCGTTGCGTGGGTCGCTGACGGTGTAGACGGGATGGCCGAAACCGATGACGATTTCCTTGCGCGCCATGCGGGCGCGGATGTCGGACTCGGCTTCGTCGGGCGTGCGGTAGCGTTGCTGGATTTCGAAGGCGACCTCGTTGGCGCCGCCGTGTTTCGGGCCGCGCAGGGCGCCGATGGCGCCGGTGATGCAGCCGTAGAGGCCGGAGCCGGTGCCGGCGATGACGCGCGCGGTGAACGTCGAGGCGTTGAACTCGTGTTCGGCGTAGAGGATGAGCGAGCGGTCGAGCGCGCGGACGTGCGAGGGCTGAGGTTCGCGTTGGTGCAGGAGGCGGAGGAAATGCGCGGCGATGGTCTCGTCGGCGCTCTCGACATCGATGCGGCGGCC
This sequence comes from Candidatus Didemnitutus sp., assembly GCA_019634575.1. Classification (NCBI taxonomy): domain Bacteria; kingdom Pseudomonadati; phylum Verrucomicrobiota; class Opitutia; order Opitutales; family Opitutaceae; genus Candidatus Didemnitutus; species Candidatus Didemnitutus sp. The sequence goes on along the minus strand of JAHCAY010000001.1, from coordinate 2,206,886 downwards.
GGTCGTGGCGAAGTGGTGCCAGTAGAGCAGCATCGACGGGAACGACGCGATGAGCTGGTCGGCGATGCGGCGGGCGACGACGGGATCTTTCGGGCCGCTGCCGTCGGGTGCGGAAGGCTCGGTGTCCATCGCGCCCATGGCGGAGCAGCCGGTGCGGAGGACGCCCATCGGGTGCGAGCGGGCGGGCAGCTGCTCGAGGATGGCGCGGAGCGGGGCGGAGAGGCCGCGGAGCGAAGCGAGGCGTTTTTTGTAGGCGGCGAGCTCGGCGGCGTTGGGCAGGCGCTCGTGGATGAGGAGGTGGGCGATTTCCTCGTAGGTGGCGTGGCGCGCGAGGTCGGCGATGTCGTAGCCGCGGTAATGCAGGTCGTTGCCCGAGTGACCGACGGTGCAAATCGCGGTGTTGCCGGCGACGACGCCGGACAGTGCGACAGATTTTTTTGCCTTGGGCGCGGGCGGTGGAGTGGAGGCGGGGGTATCGGTGCTCATCGGGAGGGTTTTTCTTTAACCGCGGATTTCACAGATGGCACGGATGAGGTGATCCGTGGAATCCGAGTAATCCGTGCTCTATTTCGTTTCTCTGGGCGGGGTGTAGCCGAGCGTGGTGTAGAGGTCGGCGCGGGTTTGCATGCGCGGGACGACGGCTTGTTGCGTGCCGTCGCGGCGGAGCGTCGTGTAGAAATCCAGCGCGGCTGATGCCGCCATGCGCGAGGCGCCGAGCGGGTAGAGCGCCATGGCGAGGCCGGCGGAGCGGAGTTGCTCGACGGTGAAGTAGGGCGTCTTGCCGAACTCGGTGAGGTTTGCGAGGACCGGAACTTTGATCGCGGCCGTGAAGGCGCGATAATCGTCCAGCGTGTGCAGCGCTTCGGCGAAAATCATGTCGGCGCCGGCGTCGACGTAGGCGCGGGCGCGGGCGATGGCGCCATCGACGCCCTCGTTGGCGGCGGCATCGGTGCGGGCCATGACGACGAAGCTCGCGTCGGGCTTGCCGGCGACGGCGGCGCGGACGCGTTCGACCATTTCGCCGGTGGAGACGAGGTGTTTGCCGGGAAGGTGGCCGCAGACCTTGGCGGGAATCTGGTCCTCGATGTGGACGGCGGCGACGCCGGCGGCCGCCATTTTGCGCACGGCCTCGGTCGGGTCGTCCCAGCCAGTGTCGATGTCCACGAGCAGAGGCAGTTGCACGCGGCGGGTGATGCGGCGCGCGTCGATCAGGACGTCGGCGAGAGTAGTGAGGCCGGTGTCGGGCCAGCCGTAGGAGTGATTCGCGACGCCGGCGCCGGAGAGGTAGAGCGCGCGAAAACCGGCGCGTTCGGCGAGGAGGGCGGCGTAGGCGTTGAGGACGCCGGCGATTTGGAGGGGCGATTCGGCGGCAATGGCGGCGCGGAAATTTTGTCCGGACGTGTGCATGGCAGTGAAGGAGACGGCGCAGCGTTGGAAAGGCGGCGAGGGGGTGGCGCGAAAGTTGACCACGCCGCGCGTGCTGTCGAGGGCGCCAGACGGCCTGCCGGCGCGTTAGTCGGGACAATAATACCGGGTCGTGAACGGCTTAAGGGGCGCGAGCCGGTGCGCTGCGCCCCTGAGTTGGCGGCTTGCCGACGACGGGGTGCACAGGCAAATTATTGCCATGCCGACCAACGTGCCGGTGCGCCCGCCGGAGTTCATTTCGCAACAGGTTTCCGCGGCACGCCGCTTCTACCTGAACCTCAATCCGCGGCGCACGCGCGGGATGACGATCGTGTGTGGCGGTTGGGAGGAATGCGCGGCGGATTATCGGATCGAGCGCGCGGATTTTCCGTTCCTGTCGCTGGAGCTCGTGGCGGCGGGGCGGGGAGAGGTGCGGTTGGCGGGCGCGCGGCACGAGATCGGGCCGGGAAGCGTGTTCGTTTACGGGCCGGGCGTGCCGCACGAGATCCGGACTTCGGCGGACGCGCCGCTGGGGAAATATTTCGTCAACTTCGTGGGCGACCAAGCGCGGGCGTTGCTGCGCGCGCGGCAGCTCTCGCCGGGCGGCGTGGTGATGCTCGGGTCGCCGGCGGATGTGCGGGTGGCGTTCGACGCGCTGATCCGGCTCGGCGGGCGGCTCGATGCGCACACGGCGCGCGCGGCGGCGTTGCAGTTGGAGCTGTTGATCATCGCGATCGGGCGCGCGGCGCAGCCGGCCACGCCGGCGGAGCGGCTGGCGCGCGCGACGTTCGAACGGTGCCGCGCGCATCTCGACACGAACTTCCTGCGCTGCCGCACGATCGAGGACGCGGCGGCGGTTTGCCACGTGAACGCGTCCTATCTGTCGCGGCTGTTCCGGCGGTTTCAGGGCGACACGCCGTATCGTTACCTGCAACGACGGCAGATGCAGTGGGCGGCGGAACGGTTGCACGCGTCGGACCGGCTGGTGCAGGAGGTGGCGGACGAGCTGGGGATCGATCCGTTCCAGTTCTCGCGCGTGTTCAAGCGCGTGCACGGCGTATCGCCGTCGGCGTTCCTGAGCGCGCGATAGGCGGCGAAGGGGGGCGTCACGCGAAGGCAAGAATCGACAGGCGCCGGTCAGGCTGAGCCATGCGCGCCGGCGCGGTTTCCTGCTAGGGTGGGCGGCGCTGTTCCGATGAGTGCACCCCTGCATCGCCCGTTTGGCCGCACGACGCTGCGCGTGCCACCGATTATTTTCGGCACGAGCTGCCTGGGGAATCTCTACCAAGTCGTGTCCGACGCCACGAAGCGCGCGCTCGTCGCCGAGATGGTGAAGCACTGCCCGGCGCCGATCGTGTTGGATTCGGCGGGCAAATACGGCGCGGGGCTTGCGTTGGAGGAAATCGGCCGCGCGTTGCGCGCGCTGAACGTGCCGGCGGCGGACGTCGTGATCAGCAACAAGCTCGGCTGGCGGCGCGCGCCGCTGACGGGGCCGGAGCCGACGTTCGAGCGCGGCGTGTGGGCGGGCATCGCGCACGACGCGCAGCGCGACATCAGCTACGACGGCATTCTGCGCTGTTACGAGGAAGGCAACGCGCTGCTCGGTGCCGGTTGCGCGGCGCAATTGGTTTCGGTGCACGACCCGGACGAGTTTCTCGCGGCGGCGACGGACGCGGCCGATCGCGTGCGGCGGATGGACGACATCGTCGCGGCGTATCGCGCGCTGTTCGAGTTGAAGGCGGCGGGCCGCGTGCGCGCGGTCGGCATCGGTGCGAAGGACTGGCGCGTGATCCGCGAGGTGGCGGAGCGCGTCGATCTCGATTGGGCGATGTTCGCGTGCAGCCTCACGGTCTACACGCATCCGCGCGAACTGCTCGACCTGATCGCGCAGCTGCATGCGCGCGGCGTCGGCATGGTGAACTCGGCGGTGTTTCACGCGGGTTTCCTCACCGGCGGGCAATGGTTCGATTATCGGCGCGTCGATCCGCAGCGCGACGCGGAGCTGTTCGCGTGGCGCGCGAAGTTTCAGGCGATATGCCAGCGCTTCGGCGCGCGGCCGGCGGACGTGTGCGTGCAGTTCGGCCTCGTGGTGCCCGGCATCGCGGCGGTGGCGCTGAACACGGAGAAACCGGAGCGCATCGCGGCGAACGTCGCGAGCGGCACGGCGCCGATCCCGGCGGAACTGTGGCGGGCGTTGAAGGCGGAGCGGTTGATCGCGCCGCATTTTCCCCTCGGAGACTGACGAATTATGAAAGCCTGGGTGATCACGGAAGCGGGCCGCATGGCCGTCACGGAAAAGCCGATGCCGCGCCCGGCGCGCGGCGAAGTGCTGCTGCAGGTGAAGCGCGTCGGCTACTGCGGCAGCGACCTGAACACGTTCCGCGGCTACAATCCGCTCGTGACGTATCCGCGCGTGCCGGGACACGAGATCGCGGCCGTGATCGCCGAGATCGCGGCGGATGTGCCGGCGCAATTCAAGGTTGGGCTCGAGACGACCGTCGTGCCTTACACGACGTGCGGCGTGTGTCCGTCGTGCCGGCGCGGACGCGTGAACGCGTGCCGCAGCAACCAGACGCTCGGTGTGCAGCGCGACGGGGCGCTGACGGAGTTCATCGCGGTGTCGTGGCAGAAGCTGGTGCGCTCGGAAAAACTCTCGTTGCGCGACCACGCGCTGGTGGAGCCGCTCAGCGTGGGCTTTCATGCCGTGCGGCGCGGCGAAGTGGCGGCGGGCGACACGGTGCTGGTGTTCGGCTGCGGCATGATTGGGCTCGGCGCGATCAGCGGCGCGGCGCTTTTGCGCGGCGCGCGGGTGATCGCGGTCGACGTTGATGATGCGAAGCTCGCGCTCGCGCGGAAGGCCGGCGCGACGGATACGATCAATTCGCGGACGGAGAAACTGCACGAGCGCCTGCAGGCGCTCACCAACGGCGACGGTCCGGACGTGGCGATCGAGGCGGTCGGTTTGCCGGCGACGTTCCGCGCGGCGGTGGACGAAGTGGCTTTCGCCGGACGCGTGGTCTACATCGGTTACGCGAAGGAGGTGGTGAGCTACGAGACGAAGTTTTTCGTGATGAAAGAGCTCGATATTCGCGGCTCGCGCAACGCGACGGCGGAGGATTTCGCCGACGTGGTGCGCGTGCTGGAATCGGGGCGGTATCCGGTGGCGGAGACGATCACGCAGACGGTGCCGTTTGCACAGGCGGGCGACGCGCTCGCGGCGTGGTCGGTCGATCCGTCGCGCGTGACGAAGATTCACGTCGAACTCTGACGCGCGCGCCGCTTTTCTTCCGTCGCTTTCACCGCGTTCACCCCATGCTAAAAACCGGAATCCTCAACCCCGCGCTCAATTCGCTGCTGAGTCGCGTGCGGCACACGAACACGCTCGTCATCGCCGATCGCGGTTTTCCGTTCTGGCCGACGATTGAGACGGTCGATCTGGCGCTGGTCGACGATGTGCCGACGGTGTTGCAGGTGCTGGCGGCGCTGCGGCCGAATTTCCAAATCGGGCGGGCGTGGATGGCGCGCGAGTTTTTGAAACACAACGACGCGGCGACGCGTGCGGCGTTTGCGCAGGCGCTCGACGGCATCGCACTGCGGCACGAACCGCACGTGGCGTTCAAGCGTCGCGTGCCGCACGCGATCGGGCTGATCCGCACCGGCGACACGACGCAGTATGCGAACGTGATCCTCGAGAGCGCGTAGGCCGCGCCGATTTTCCCCAATGACAAACCCCGTCACCCCGCCCAGCCCGGAGAAGAAACCGGGCCTCTTCGTCATGCCGGACGGCCGCAATCGCGCCGTCACGTTCGCGTTGGTCAGCTCGCTGTTCCTGTTGTGGGGCTTCTGCAACGGGATGATCGACGTCATGGACAAGCATTTCCAGGAGGAGCTGCATCTCTCGCTCGCGCAGTCGGCTTGGGTGCAGTTCGCGCACTACCTCGGCTACTTTCTCATGGCGCTGCCGGCAGGTTGGATCGCGACGCGGCTCGGCTACAAGGGCGGCATCATCTTCGGCCTGCTGCTCGTGGCGCTCGGCGGGTTCTGGTTCATCCCGGCGACGAAGATTGCGATGTTCTGGGCGTTCCTGCTCGGCGTGTGCCTGATCGCGGCGGGACTGACCTTCCTCGAGACGGTGGCGAATCCATACACTACGGTGCTCGGGCCGCCGGAGTTCGCTGCGGCGCGCATCAACCTCGCGCAGTCGTGCAACGGCATCGGCTGGATTCTCGGGCCGATCGCGGGGGGCATGTTTTTCTATGGCACCGATGCGGCAGGGAAGAGCACGGGGTCGCAGACGCTGTGGATTCCTTACGTGGCGGTGGCGGTGCTCGTGCTGGTGCTGGTTGCGGTGTTCAAGGCGGCGGATTTGCCGGACGTGCAGTCGGAGGACGTGTATCACTTGGACGACGGTAGCGGAGCGGGGAAACAGTCGATCTGGACGCATCCGCACTTCGTTTTCGCGGTGGTGGCGCAGTTCGCCTACGTCGCGGCGCAGTCGGGCATTTTCAGCTTTTTCATCAACTACATGACGTCGCAGACGCCGGCGATTCCGGTGGCGTGGCAGACGGGCGCGATGGCGAAGTGGTTTCAGGCGGGCGCCGATGGGCGCACGATCCTGAGCAATCAGGGCGCGGCGTTCCTCGCTTCGCTGGGTTTCTTCTGCTTCCTCGCCGGGCGGTTCAGCGGCGCGGCGATCCTGAAGAAATTCTCCGCGCACACCGTGCTTGGGCTCTACGGCTTGTTCAATGTGGTGGCGTGCGGCTTGGTCGCGCTGAAGCTGGGCTGGCTGTCGGTGGTGTGCGTGTTCGCGAGCTACTTTTTCATGTCGATCATGTTCCCGACGATTTTCGCGCTCGGCATCCATGGGCTCGGTTCGCGCGCGAAGCAGGCCTCGGCGTTCATCGTCATGGCGATCATGGGCGGCGCAATCGTGCCGAAGCTCATGGGCGCGGTCGGCGATCACTACGGGATGTCGATCGCGTTTCTCGTGCCGCTGGCGTGCTTCGCGGTGGTGATGGCCTACGGCTTCGGCTGGAAACGCCTCAGCCGGCAAACGGCCTGAGCGCGCAGCGGGCCAGAAGAGGCTCGCCGCCGCCCCGGCGCTTTGCCACGAAAGCCGCTGCCGCGCCCAGGTGGCGGAATGGTAGACGCATCGGACTTAAAATCCGTTGATCGCAAGGTCGTGTGGGTTCGAGTCCCACCCTGGGCACTCGGTCCGCGCCGGGAAAGGCCTTGCGCCCCGGCGCGCGCGCCGGCACACGTGGCGTCCCACGAATGAAAATCGGCTTCCTCGGTGGCTCCTTCGACCCCGTCCATTTCGGCCACTTGATCGCCGCGCAGGACGTGCTGGAGCAATTCCATCTCGACCGCCTGCTGCTGGTGCCGGCGGCGCAGGCGCCGCTGAAGCCCAACGACGTGCAGTCGACCGCGGAGGATCGCCTGGCGATGCTGCGGTCCGCGACGGAGTGGGATCATCGCGTGGAGATTTCCGACTACGAGCTGCGCAAGGGCGGCATCAGCTACACCATCGACTCGGTGCGGCACTTCAAGGCGCTGTTCCCGAACGACCAGCTCTATTGGATCATCGGCGGCGACCAGCTGCCGCTGCTGCACAAGTGGAAGGACATCGGCGAGCTGGCCAAGCTGATCGAGTTCATCTTCCTCGAGCGTCCGAAGCACGCCGCGAAGCCGCACCCGGAGATTCCCGGCCTGGTGCTGCACCGCTGCGATGGTCACCTGATCGAGATCAGCTCGAGCGAGCTGCGCGCCCGGGTCTCGCGAGGCCTGTCGCTGCACTATTTTTGCCCGCAAAAAGTCATCGCCTACATCGAGGCGAACCGGCTTTATCGCTGACGCCGCAATGACCACCCGCAAGCCGACGAAGAAAAAAACGCCCGCCAAGAAACCGGCGGCCCCGCGCAAACCGAAGACGAAGAGTCCCGCGCCGCGCGCGCCCAAGGCCGCCGCGCCGAAGCCTGCTTCCTATCCGCGCCTCCTGTCGCTCGTGGTCCAGGCCCTCGACGCCAAGAAGACGGAGAACCTCCAGGTGCTGCACGTCGGCGAGCTCTCGAGCATCACCGATTATCTCGTGGTCGGCACCGCGACCTCCGATCCGCATCTGCGCGCCCTGCGTGTCGAGCTCGAGAAGGTGATCGACGGCGAGGGGGCGAAGATCCTCGGCATCGACACCGGCCGCAGCAGCGGCTGGACGGTCGTCGACGCGTTCGACGTCATGGTGCACCTGTTCACGTCCGACAACCGCGAGAAGTATCGCCTCGAGCTATTGTGGCGCGACGCGCAGCCGGTGCCCGTCGAGGCCCTGTTGTAACGCGGGAACTTTACAGTTCCTTTGCGGGGTTTGACCTTGTGGGTTCGCCTCGCGAGGGCTTTGCTGCGCCGGCTCGCAAGAGCAGTAAATCATAACCCCGTAGAGAAACATGAATACCCAGAATCGCACCACCAAGGGCTTCACGCTCGTCGAAATCATGATCGTCGTCGTCATCATCGGCCTCCTGGCCGCGATGGCGATTCCGGCGTTCCAGAAGGTCCGCGCTTCGTCCCAGGACAAGGCCGTGACGAACAATCTCCGCCAGCTCTCCGCGGCGGCCGATCAATACTTCCTGGAAAAGGGCTACAGCACCGTCCTCTCGGCCGACCTCGTCGGCACGAACAGCACGCAATACATCAAGGCGGTCGCCCCGGCCGCCAACGAAACCTACCCGACCGGTCTCTCGCAGGGCGTTCCGCTCACCGCGACGGGCGTCGCCGGCCAGCGCACGGTCACCTACAGCAACTAAACGGCTGTTTTAAGGTTCCTGCATTGCAAGCCGTCCATTTTTCGTGGACGGCTTTTTTATGCCCATGCTGAAGCTCGTGTTACGCGACAAGCTCGTCTGGCTGCTTCTCGGGTTGGGCGCCGCGATGCTGGGGATCGGGCGCTGGGTGCTGCCGATTGATCAGGCATTGTTGATCGTATCGCGCGGCGGCTACTGGCTGATGCTGGGCAACGTGGTGCTGTTCGGCTGGGCGCTGTGGCGCCTGAGCAAATCCCTGCTGCTCGACTGGAAGCCCGCGCGCGCAGATTTCGGCGCGGCGGCTTTGATCCTCGGATGTTGCGTGATGTGGGCGGCGCACGAGCGGCACGGTTTCAAGATTCTCGCGGACGAGGAGCTCCTGCTCGGGACTTCGATGGGCATCCATTACGACCGCGAGATCGGCTACCCGGCACGTGCCAGTGACGTGACGGGCCCGCTGCAGCTCAATCTCAAGGTCCTCGACAAGCGTCCGTATTTCTTCCCGTTCGTCGTGGCCACCGTGCACGACCTCACGGGCTATCGTCCGGGGAACGCTTTCTGGGTGAACACCGCGCTCGGCGCGGTTTTTCTCAGCTTGGTTTACGTGCTGGGCTGGCAACTCGCGCGTTCGCGTTGGGCGGGCGCGCTGCTGGTGTTGCTGTTCGCCGGCCTGCCGCTCGCGGCGCAACAGTCTGCGGGTGGTGGCTTCGAGTTGCTGAACCTCGTGATGATTTCCACGCTGCTGCTGCTCGCGCGGCGCTACGCGCGCGCACCCGACGAAGCCGCACTCGACGCGCTCTGTCTCGGCGCGGTGCTGCTGGCGTTCACGCGCTACGAATCGGTGCTCTTCATCGTGCCCGTCGGCACGCTGGTGCTGTGGGGCTGGTGGCGTGCCGGGCGCGTCGTGCTCACATGGCCGGTGGTTTTGACGCCGGTTTTCCTCTTCCCTTACGTGCTGCAAAATCGCGTGTTTGCCGCCAATCCGGCCACATGGGAACTCGGCAGCATCAAAGGAGCCGACCAAGTCTTCGCGCTGCACTACGTGCCCGACAACCTCGGTCACGCGCTCGCGTTCTTCTTCGACCGCTCGGGTTACCAGGCGAACTCGATCTACTTCGCCGCGCTCGGCCTCGCGGCGCTGCCGTTCCTGTTGCTGCTCGTCGTCCGCACGCTGCGCCAATCGCGCGACGCCACCACGGATTCAGCCGACGTCGGCAGCGCGTTCGTCGTGCTCGGCTTGTTTGGCCTCGCGGCGCTGCTCATGACTTACTTCTGGGGGCAGTTCGATCATCCCGTGATCCGCCGGTTGAGCCTGCCCGTTCACCTCCTGCTCGGCCTCGCGATCGTGGTGGTCGGGGCGAGTTTCCTCCGGACGGCGCGAGGCTGGCAGCTGGCGATAGCGGGTGCCGTCGCCGCGCTGGTGTTCCAAGGCCTGCCGATGATGGCGCAACGCGCCTACGAATGGGACTACACACCCGGTGTCGAGATGGCGTGGCGCGACGAGTTCCTGAAAAAATTCCCGGCGCGCGACTACCTCTTCATCGATCAGGACTCCACGTTCTGGATCACGCAGCGCATGCCCGCCACGCCGATCAAGCAGGCGGGCGAGCGCAAGGAGGGCCTCGCTTACCACCTGCGCAATCACAGTTTTTCGGCCATGTATGTCTTCCAGCGCTTCACGGTGAACGACCAGACGGGCGCGCTGACAATCGATCCGGCCGACGACATCGGACCGGACTTCGAACTCGAACCGGTGATGCAGAAACGCGTGGCGACGCTGCACCTCGCGCGCATCTCGCGCATCACGGCGATTCACGACAAAGGCGCGATCGTCGCGCGCGCGGGCCTGGCGCCCGCGGCGAACGGTCCGGCTCTGACCGGTGAAGAGCTGGAGAAAGCCAAAGCGCAGTATCTCGAAAAGTGGATCAGGCAACTGCCGTAACTCCTGCGCGCGCCGCCTGGCGTCGGCGCCTGCCGCCTCTCGACGGCGGCGGGCGTTTCCCAGCGCGTCTGCTGCTCTTCGGCGTCGTCGCCGTCGGGGCGGTCTACGTCGGTTTCGTGGCGCACTCGGTCGCCGAGGCCGGGCGACTTGTCCAGCACTATGGCTATTACGCGATGTTCGCCACGTTCGTCTGGGCCTTGCTCGCCGGAGCGCGCGTTGCGCCGTCGTGGTGGCGCCAGCGCCCGTCGCTCAGCCGCCGCGAGCTGATCGCGATCGTCGGCGTGATCGGCGCGCTGACGCTGATCGCCGTGCTCACGGCGCCCTACACCTACAAGGTGCTCTACGATGAGTTTGTCCTGCAATGCACCGCGCGCAATCTCCACGAAATCCGGGAGGTGGGCGCGGTGACCCGCGGCTTCGAGGTCGAGGGGGTTTTTCGCGGCGTCAGTTCCTATCTCGATAAGCGGCCGATTTTTTTCACCTTTCTCGTCTCGCTGCTGCACGACGTGACGGGCTATCGAGAGGCCAACGCTTTCGCGCTGAACACCGTTCTGATGCCGATCATCCTCGGGCTGCTTTATGTGCTGGCGCGGCGGCTCGTGGGGCACGCGCCCGCCTGTGTGGCCGTAGTGAGCTTGGGCGCGTTTTCGCTGCTCGCCTACAACGCCACCGGGGCGGGGATGGAGATGATCAATCTCGCGATGCTGCTGCTCACGATCCTGCTGGGCATTCACTATCTCGAGGCGCCCGACGAGCCTCGGCTCGCCGCACTCGTGCTCAGTGCGGTCCTGCTCGCGCAATCGCGCTACGAGTCCGCGCTCTACATTCTGCCGACGGCGCTCGTCGTCCTCGAGGGCTGGCGCCGTGCATCGCGTCCGATCCTTCCCGCGGCCGCGATTCTCGCGCCGGCGCTGCTCATACCCTACGCCCTCCACAACGTCTTTCTCTCCGGCACGCCGTCGCTTTGGGAATTGCGGGAAGGACAGGACCACCGTTTCGCGGCGCATTTCGCGGCGAACAACTTTCGGCACGCCTTCGGCTTTTTCTTCAATTTCGGCGAACTCATCCTGAACTCCTGGTGGCTCGGCCTGGCGGGATTGCCTGCGCTCGCGTGGGGCGTGTTCCGCCTGCTGCGCGGCTGGAGGCTCGCGCCCCGCGCCTCGGCCACGCTCGCCGGGTTGGTGATCTACGGCGCCGCCATTTGCGGCGGGCTCACGCTATTGATGTTTTATTACTGGGGCGAGTTGGACGACCCGATCGTCTCGCGCCTCAGCCTGCCGTTCTGCGCGCTGCTCGCGCTCTGCCTCGCCTGGGGCGCCGGCAACCTGCCGGGCCGCCTGCGGCGGTGGGGCGTCGCGCTGGGCGTCGGCGGCGCATTGGTGGCGTATTTTTCAACCGGACTTCGCGCCAGTGGCCGCCACTGGGAACTCAATCTCCTCATGCGCGAACTGGCCTGGGAGGCCGAGACCATCGATGCGCTCCCGCCGGCGCGCCGCCTCGTCATCACGAACAAATCCTCGCTCTTCTGGGTGGCGCGCGAAATGCCCTCAGTCCAGATCCCGCGGGCGCGCTGGCGCGCAGAACAGGTGAAATTCCATCTCGATCACCACACCTTCGACGAGGTGGTCGTCTGCCAAGGCTACCGCCCGACCGGTGCCGACAGCGGGTTCCAGCTCGATCCGCTCGACCGGCTCCCGGAAACCTTCGTGCTCGAGCCCATCGTGGAGCGCCGCTGGGGCGGTCGCATCGCGCGGCTCAGCCGGGTCGTGCAGATTCGGCTCGCGCCACCTGCGCCGCGCCTCGAGATGGGCCCCGTTTTGCCATGACGCCAGACAGTCAGCCGGCGACGTGCCTTACGCAGCGTTTCACATGGATCGCAATTTCCGGGATGAAGGCGGACTGCGCATGAAACTCGACCGTCAACGCTGGCGCTGGTCGGTGGCTTGTCTCTTGGCGATAGTAGCGGCTTTTTTCCTCCTCGCGCTGAACGAATCCTGGTGGGGACGCGTCGGCGTTTTTCACCTGCGGCCGTATTTTGCCGACACGGCGGCGATCCTCGCGGCCGGCGAGGCGCAGCAGGCGGGACGCGACGCTTACCTGCCGAACCCCTTCGATCCTTTTGGTCGGCCGCACGTCTATGGCCCGTGGTGGCTCGTGACGGGTAAACTGGGTCTGACGACGGCGGACACGTGGTGGGTGGGCGCGGCGCTTTCGCTGGCGACAGTTATCGCGATGCTGGTTCTGCTCGCGCCGCGCCACGCGGCCGATGCGGGCGGCGTTCTGCTCCTGCTGCTCTCGCCTCCCGTGCTGCTCGGTCTCGAGCGCGGCAACAACGACCTCATGATTTTCCTGCTGCTCGCGGCGGGAACCGCGTGGCTGGCGCGGTCGTCGCGTGCGGCGGGTGTTGCCGGCTCCGCCACGCTCGTGCTCGCCGCGGTGCTCAAATTCTACCCGCTCGCCGCGCTCGCTGCGGTGCTCGGGCGACGGGAGCGTTTTCCGCGAGTCGCCGCGCTCGGTCTCGGGGCCGTGGCGGTCTTTGCGGCGTTGTGGTGGGTGCAGCGGGACGGATTCTTCCGCGCGCTGGCGCTCGCGCCGCGGCCGGATTCGATTTACGCCTACGGCATCCGCATTTTTTCCCTCACCTGGACGCATGCCGGCGGTGCGCGCGGATGGTTGCTCGCGGGATTCGCGCTCGGCGCCGGCGCTGCGCTGGCCGTGTTGTGGCGCGGACGCGGGGCACTGACGCGCGCGATTCCCGACGAGGGGCCGCATGCACTGGCGGCGGTCGCGGGCGGCGCATGCTGGCTGTTCTGCTACCTGGCGAACAACAATTACTCCTACCGCGCGGTGCTGCTGCTGCTCGTTGCGCCGGTGTGGCTGGCGCTCGCGCGCCGCACCGAAGCGACGGAGCGCGCGCTGGGGCGCGGCTCGTGCCTGCTGCTGCTCGTGACGCTGTGGGTGTTCATGCCGAAGACGTTCGCGATCGAGCTCATGCGCGCCGGGGGCGGCGCGGCGGTCGAGCGGTGGCGCTGGGTGTTGTTCGTGTCCGGCGTCGAGCAGATGCTGATCCTCGGGCTGAGCGTGGCGCTCGCGATCTCGCTCGTGGGCTGGGCGGCGCGGCGTGCCGCGTTTTTCCGCAGTGAGTGAGACGGCACAGCTTTGGGCGGTGCTGCCGCTGGTCGTCGGCGTCGCGCTTTTCCGTTGGCGGGTGTCGCGGGGGCGCGATGCGCTTTCGGCGCTGCTCGAGGCGGCGGCGATTCTGGCTGCGACGATCTGGGTCGGCACGAATCTCCTGAGTGTGTGCGATGGATTTCGCCCGGCCGCGCTGCGGGTGGCGTGGACGTTCGCGGGAGCCGGCGCGCTCGTCGCGCTGTGGCGCACGCGCGCCGCGCGCACGCGCTGGCCGCGGATCGCCGGCGCGGGCGAATGGAGCATGGTGCTGCTCGGCGGCGTGCTGCTCGGCATCACGCTGGTGCGCGCGCTGGCGTCGCCGCCGAACACGGTCGATGTGCTGAATTATCACCTGCCGCGCCAGCTGATGTGGTTGCAGCACGGCAATCTGGCACCGTGGGCGACGGTGAACGACCGGCAGCTGATGATGCCGCCGCTGGCGGAGACGATCGGCGCGCAGTTCCTAGCGCTGACGGGCGACGACTATTGGGCGAACCTGCCGCAATGGGCGGCTTACGCGGGGCTGGCGGTGGCGCTCGCGGTCCTCGTGCGGCGGCTGGGCGGATCGCGTCTGGCGGCGGGCGTGGCGGCGTTGCTCGGATTGTTGCTGCCGATGGCGTATCACGAGGCGACGAATGCGAAGAACGACCTGCTCTCGACGTTTTGGATCGTCGCCGGCACGGCGGAGCTTGCGCGTTGGCGGAACGTGCAGTTTGCGGCGACGCGGTGCGCGGCGGCGTGGCTGGCGTTGCCGTTCGCGCTCGCGTGGCTGACCAAGAGCACGGCGATGCTTTTCGTGCCGCCGGTGGTGGTCGCGGGACTCTGGGCGTGGAGCCGGCGCACTTCCTGGCGCGAACAGGTCCGCGTGTTCGCGCCGGCGGCGCTGCTGGCGCTCGTGCTCGTGGCGCCGTTTCATGCACGGAATCTCGCTTGGTATGGCACGCCGCTCGGGCGGCACCGTGCGGAGGACGGTGGCGCGCTGGCGATGGAGACGTTCGCACCGGCGGCGATCGCATCGAATGCCCTGCGGCACGCTTCGCTGCATCTCGTCTCGCCGAGCGCGACTTGGAACGCGCGGTGGGAGTGGTTGGTCCGTCGCGCGCACGAAGGACTCGGTATCTCGCCGGCCGATCCACGCACGACGCTCTGGAAACTGCCCTTTCAGATCAGCTATGCGCCGGACAATGAGACGAGCGCCGGCGCGCCGGTGCATTTTCTTTTCGGTCTGCCGCTGCTGGTGTGGCTTGCGTTGGTGGGACGACGTTCGCCGGCGCGATGGCTGGCGGTCGCGACGCTGGCGGGCGCGGTGCTGTTTGGTGGTGCGCTGAAGTGGCAACCTTGGGCGGCGCGGTTGGAGTTGCCGTTGTTCGCGCTCGGTGGGGCAGCGGTCGTCACGATGGCCGCGGCGTGGAGCAACGGTGTAGCGCGGCGTTGGGGCGTGGCCGCTCTGGTGGGCGCGCTGGCGGCGTGGTGGCCGGGCGCGGACACGGGCGCGCGGCCGCTCTGGCATGTGCCATCGATCTTTTCGGCTTCGCGCGAGATCAACCAATACCGGTTCGCTCCGGCGAGGGCGCAGCGCGATGCGAAACTGGCGGACCTGCTCGTGCGCTGCGGAGCGCGACGTGTGTCGATCTACAGCGTGCATGACACGCCGTATGCGCTGATGCGGCGGTTGCAGCGTGCGATACCCGGAGTGGAGTTCAGCGGCGGGGTGACGCCGGTGGAGACACCGTGCGACGCACTGGCGATGCTGGCGATCGGCGCGCCGCTGCCGCTCTATGCCGAGTGGGATGGGCGGCAAGTTGCGCGCTTGGTGGGTGTCGGATTCGGCGACGGCATTTATTTGCCAGAGGTGCGGGTGCATGAACTCGGATGGTGGAATCAGTTGCCTGAGCTAGGGGGCTGGGCGCGCCAAGATGGCTTGCCGCGGAGCGACTGGGCGATGCCAGTTTGGGGGCCGGGCGTGGCGCGGTGGATGCCGAGTGGCCGAGGTCAAATCGACTACCTCAGCGCCGGCCGGCGACTCCAGTTGCGCGTCGCGCTGCGGCGCGTGACGGCCGAGCGGCCGCGTTTGGAGCTGGCTTTCGCGTCGGGCGGCAAGGAGTTCGTCGCGGTCGACGCCGGTGCGGAGGAGAGCGTGGAGTTCACGGTCAACGTGCCGTCGAACCTGGGCGTCAATCGCGTCGTGTTGCGCGACAACGAGGCGGCGCGCGGCGGCTACGTTTTCACCCGGCTGCAGTTCAACGACGCGCCGTGATCACGGGAGTTTCTCGTCCGTCGGGATCGGCGCGCCGAGGCAGTAGTTGAGTTCGCCGTCAGTGAGGTGGAAGGCAAAGAGCGAGGCGCCGATGCGCGCGTCGGGCCGGCGGTCGCGCAGGAAATAGCAGATGCGGCCGAAGCGCAGGTGTTCGAAATCGATGAGCAGTTCCGACAGCTCGGTCGTGGTCAGCACGCGTCCCTCGGGGTCGTGCGCGGGGGCGGTCAGGGTGGCGTTGAGCTGGCGGATCCACGGGCGCAGCTGCTGGTAGCGCGCCTCGTAGGCCGCGGTCCATGGCCCGCGGACGTGGGTGTAGACGCGTTGCCACATCGTCGCGCTGATGATGAACCAGCCGCCGCGCAACGAAGGCACGAGTTGGCGCTCGGCGCCGCTGAAATCGAAGTAGGTGTCGCCGATGCGCGTGGCGGCAATGCCGTAGTAACGCGGCGAGCCGGAGCCGAAGTAGGAGAGGAAGATCGGGTCGCGGTCGGCGCGCGCGTCGAGCCACACCTTGAGGCGCGGCAGGTCCTGGCCCCAGTCGAGCGAGCTGTCGACGAAGTAGCGGTAGCCGTTCTCGGTGCCGCCGGCGAGCGGGTTGAAATACGGCAGGTAGTCCGGCCGTGCGCGCAGCGATATGGCGACTTGTCCGAGCAGGGCGAAGGCCGCGACCGCGGCGAGGAGCCGGCCGTTGCGGCGCGACACGCCTCCGCCGCGGAGCGCGACGCCGCTCGCGAGCACGGCAGCGCAGGCATACATCGGCAGGATGTGGCGATGGCCGATGTTCAGCGAGCTGCGCACGGAGAACGCGCCGTAGACCAGCAGCACGACGAGCAACGGTGTGGCCTTGTAGAGCAGCGTGCGCCCGGCGCGCGAACGCCGCGCTGCCGCGAGCAGGCACGCGAGGCCCAGCACGTGAAGCAGCAATTCGGGCAGCGTGCTTTTCAACAGATAGGCGACGGGGAAGAAAGCCGGCCAGCCCAGCGCGCTCCATTC
Organism: Candidatus Didemnitutus sp.; assembly: GCA_019634575.1. NCBI lineage: Bacteria > Pseudomonadati > Verrucomicrobiota > Opitutia > Opitutales > Opitutaceae > Candidatus Didemnitutus > Candidatus Didemnitutus sp. The sequence goes on along the minus strand of JAHCAY010000001.1, from coordinate 2,190,325 downwards.
TCCGGCGAAAAACGCCGGACGGTAACGCGAGCTGCGATCGACGAACGCGAAGCCATAGAGCCATGCCTCGGGCAGCACGTGGTGTGCGGCGCCCCAGGCGGCGAAGGCCTGCACCGGGCCGGGCTTCAGATAGGCCGGGTCGCCCTGCGGCCGGCCATCCGCCATGAGCAGCGCGCTGCGTTTCGCCTCGGTGATCATCACGCTTTCCCACGGCATCGCGAAGTGCGCGCCCGTCGGCGCGCGCGGACCGTCGGCGCTGTAGCGGAAGCCGTAGCCGGCCCAGACGACGGTCCACGCGAGTGCGACGACACTTACGCCGGCCAGCGCGAGCGGCGCGAGGCGCGCGAGGCCGCGCCGGCCGTTCACCGGTGTGCGGCGCAGCAGACGCACGGCGAGCATGAGCAGCGCCATGGGCGCGAAGAGCACGGCGGAAAACTTGGCGAGCAACAGGTAGCCGAGCGCGAGACCGGCCCACGCGATGCGCCCGAGGGTGACGCGGTGCAGCAGGCGCCACCACGCAGCGCTGGCGAGCACGAAGCCGAGGGCCGCCGCCGTGTCGGACGTGACGAGTCCCGCGTGCGCGAGCAGCGTGGGGCTGAACGCCGCCAGCGTGCTGCTGACGAACGCGCCGAACGCGCCGGTGAGTTGCCAGGCCCACAAACCGACCGCGAAGACCAGCACGGCGCCGAGGAGCGAGATCATCGCGCGACCCGAGCGGAGCATCGCGGTGAGATCGTTGCCGGATTGGTGGAAAAAGTGTTCGCCGACGACCCAGACGTTCGCCTCGCCCCAGGCTTTGTGCGAGCGGTCGAGTTGTTTCAGGTCGTGACCGAGCAGCGGCAGCGCGGCCCAGCGTTGCGGGAAAAGGCCGTTCTCGGGTTGGAGGCGGTAGTCGTGGTCCTGCCAGTAGCTGTAGCCGGCAGTGAGGTGCGCGATCTCGTCGTTGGTGGTGGAGAACTCGTCCGACACGCTCGCCGCCTGCCAGGCGTGGACGGCGACCATCGCGGCGAGCCAACACCAGACGAGCCAGCGGGGCGGGCGCAGGCGAGGGACGGACGCGGCCATCGTTCAGCGCGCCGGCGGCCGGCGCACGAGGAAGAGCGGCCGCTGTTTCACCTCGTCGTAGACCCGCGCGAGGTATTCGCCGAGCACGCCGATGCCGACGAGCTGCACGCCGCCGAGGAAGAGCACCAGCGTGACGAGCGTGGTGAAGCCGGTCTGCGCGGACTCGATGCCGAGCAGGCGCTTGATCACGAAGTAGAGGCCGAGCGCGAAACCGCAGCCGCCGATCGCGAGGCCGGCGTAGGTCAGGAGGCGGAGCGGCAGGTAGGAGAAGCTGAACACGCCGTCGAAGGCGTAGTGCAGGAGGCGGCCGAACGTCTGCTGCGGCACGCCGGCGGCGCGCTCGTGGCGGTCGTAGAGGACCTCCGCCGTGCGGAAGCCGACCCACGCGCGCAGGCCAGGGAAGAAGCGGTGACGCTCGGGCAGCTGGTTGAGCGCGTCGACCGCGGCGCGGCTGAGCAGGCCGAACGTGCCGGAGTTTGGCTCGATCGGGAAGTCGCTGATGCGGTCGAAGAACGCGTGGAAGAGATTCATGCCCACGCGGCGCAGGCCGCGTTCCTGCCGGCTCCGGCGCGTGGCGCGCACGACATCGGCGCCGCCCTGCCAGGCCGCGACGAGCTCGGCGATCAGCTCAGGCGGGTCCTGTAGGTCGGCGTCCATCGTCACGATCGCATCGCCGCGCGCGTGGGCGAGCCCGGCGGCGAGGGCGGCCTGGAAGCCGAAGTTGCGCGATAACTCGAGCAGCTCGAAGCGCGCGTCGCGCGCGGCCTGGGCGCGGATGAGATCGGCGGAGGCGTCGCGGCTGCCGTCGTTCACCAGCACGGCGTGCCAGGCGCAGCCCGGGTTGGCGTCGAAGAGGGCGGCGAGGCGCGCGAAGAGCGCCGGGAGCACTTTCTCCTCGTTGAAGACGGGCATCACGAGCGTGACGGCGGGGAGCATGGCGGGATTAAGCAGTGGGGGACGGCGCGGGGAAAGTCATTTCCCGGCGCCAATGAAGGAGGGCGAGGGCCGCGGCGGCGGCGAGCAGAGCGGCGGCGAGCGGCGGCGCGCCGAGATCGGAGAGGAACGTGAGGTGCAGCGCCTGCTTGTCGTGCCAGCTCACCTGCGCGGCGCGGGTGTAGGCGCTCCAGAGCACCTCGGGCGCGAGCGGGCCGCGCAGCGCGCGGTCGAGCCAGCCGGACTGGACGCCGAAATGCAGCGCGATGCCGGCGGCAAAATCGAAAGCGAGCCCGGCGGCCCACAGCGTCCGCAGCCAGCGCGGGAGCGTCGCGACGGAGCCGGCGATCCACGCCAGGCCGAGGAGCGCAAGTGGCTGCAGGGCGATGTGCGCGAGGCCGAAGGCGTCGGGCTGCGTGTGCACGGCGGTGCCGAGCACGACCGCGACGGGGATGGCGATCCACGCGAAGCGTCGCGTGGGCGCCTCGCGGCGCCGCGAGGCGAGCCACGCCAGCACGACCGCGCCGCCGAGGCCGCACATCCCCACGGCTCGCGTCTGGTAGAGGATGAACCAGAAGTCGCGTGCGCGGCCGAGAGCGCTGGCCTGGGCGACGAGCCACGGCTCGACCGGGCCGAAGGAGAACGGTGCGACCGTGTGCGCGAGATTGGTGGCGGCGACGGCCAGCCGCTGCGCGGGCGGCAGCGCCGGGGCGAGCGCGAGCGTCGTGTTCTGGGTGAAGGTCGTGGCCGCACCGTAGGTGGCGAGCGACCAGCCGAGCCAGGAGAACAGGACGAGCGCGGCCCCGGCGAACGCGAGCGGAAGCTGGCGCGCCGGCGCGCCGGGCGGCCGCGTGCCGAGCCACGCCAGACCGAGCGCGACGATCCACGGGCTGGCCGAGTAGTGCGCGAGCATGCCGCCGGCGAGCGCGAGGGCAGCGGCGGTGAGCCGGCCGCCGGGGTCGTCGCGCGCGGTGAGTTGCAGCCAGGCGACGAGGACGAAGAACGCGGCGACGAGCTTGGTCCACGGGAAGGTGGCGTTCTGCACCAGCAGCGGCGATGCGAGCAGCGCCGGCACGAGCCAGCGCGGGCCGGTCGCGCCGAGGCGACGGGCGAGCGCCCAGAGCGGAAAGACGACCAGCGTGCTCAGCAGCGTGAGAAAAACCTGGTAGTTGAAATACGCGCCGCCGCTGCCGCCCAGCAGCGCGGCCGCCCAGAGGTTCACGAGCGGCGGTCGCGCCGGGAGCGGGTAGACCGTGGCGAACAGCGTGTCGCGCGGCCAGCGGGCGAGGAAGAACTGCGCGCGGTCGTAGTGTTCCCACCAGTCGACCTGCCAGGCCGCGCCGCTGTAGACCGAGACGGTCGCCTGCCAGCCGAGGCACGCCACGGCGACGGCGGCGTAGGCGAGGAGCGCGCGATGGATGGACGGGAGGTTCCAGTCGGTGCGGCGGGAGAAACCGAGAGCCGCGAGCGGCGCGAGCCAGAACCAGCGCCAGTCGACGCCGCTGAGGTAGACCGCGAAGGCTGCGCCGTAGCCGGTGAGCAGCGCCGCGGCGAGCGCGAGCGGGAGGCGCTCCGCCTCGGGCCAGCGGCGCACGGCGCGCAGCCAGGGGGCCGCCAGTCCGCCGACGGCGAAGAGGAACAGCGCGACATCGCGCAGCAGGGCCCAGGCGGCGGACATGCGCCGACTCAAGCGGGCGCGGCGCGGCGGGGGAAGTCCGATTTGGGCGGTCGCGCGGGCCCGGGACGGATTTACCGGCGGTTAGCAGCTCAGCGCGGCGGGCCGTAGAGCGCGGCCTGCACCTCGGCGTCGGAGAGCCGGAAGACGAGCAGCGAGCCGCCGACGACTTCGAGCGGCGCGCGGTCGCGCAGCGCGTGGCAGAGCCGGCCGAACTGCATCAACTCGAGATCCATGAGGTCCTGCACGACGCGCTCCTGCTCGGCGGGCGGGCGCGGCGATTTCTCCGCGGCGGCGCGGGCGGCGCGTTGGAGCAGGTCCTTGTAAACTTGTTCCTGCCGCTCGCCCCACGGTCCGCGCGTCGGCAGATAGGCGCGTTGGAAGTGCGTCGCACCGATGACGAACCAGCCGCCGCGCACCGGCGCGGGGAAGGTGCGCGGGCCGCGGTCGTTCCACTCGTCGCCGAAGCGGATGACGTCGAGCCGGCGGGCGCGGGGCGAATCGGCGCCGAAGTAGGTGAGGAAGACCGGCGACGTGTCGCCGCGGGCGCGCCGGCGGTCGAGCCAGGCGGCGAGGTCGGGCAGTCCCTGGCCCCAGTCGTAGGAGCTGTCGACGAGGTAGCGGTAGCCGCGGTCGACGCCGCCGGTGAGCGGCTGGAAATACGAGAGGTAGAACGGGCGCACGGCGACCGAGTCGGCGGCGTCCGCGGCGACGGCGAGCGCGAGCGCGGCGGCGATCAGGCGGCGCGGACCGGCGGCGAGCCAGCAGGCGGCGGCGGATGCGAGGACGTAGAAGACCGGATACGTCGGCAGAATGTGGCGGTGGCCGATGTTGAGGTTCATCCGGATCGCCATGGTCCAGTAGACGACGAAGAACACCGCCAGCGGGGCTGCGCGGTAGAGCCAGGCGCAGCGGACGCCCGGTGCGCGGTGCGCACGCGGCAGCAGCAGCGCAGCGAAGCCCGCGACGCCGAGCAGCAGGGCGGGCAGCGGGGTCTTCAGCACGAACGCCACGGGGAAGAACGTCCGCCAGCCCGTCGTGCGGTATTCGCCGAGGAAGAAGGCCGGGCGGTAGCGGGCGAACTTGTAGGTGTGGGCGAAGCCGAAAAGATACGCCTCGGGCAGCACGCGGTGTTCACGCATCCAGCCCAGCAGGTGGGTCATGCCGGTTTCCTCGACCGGCCGCTGCGAGTGCAGCAGGCGGTCGAGCGAGGTGTCGGCCGCGCGCGGCACCGGTGCCTTGTCCAGGATGACGTCCCAGGAAAAGTAATAGCTCTCCGCGGTCGAGCGCGCGCGGTTGAAGCCGTCGAAGCGGAAGCCGTAGCCCGCCCAGAGCACGACGAGGCTGCCGGCGCCGACGGCGGCCAGCACGGCGAGGGAGGCCGCGGCGATGCGCAGCCGGCCGCGCACCCAGCGCGCCGGTCCTAGCTGGAGGACGAAGGGCGCGCCGCGCCACACGCGGACGGCCCAGAGCGCGCCGAGCAGCGGCACGATGAGCACGCCGGACATTTTGGACAGGAACGTCAGCCCGCAGGCGAGCGTGGTGCCGGCGAGGCGCGCGGCGGTGACGCGGTGCAGCAACCGCCACGCGAGCGTGAGTGCGCCGAGCATGCAGGCGGTCGCGGCCATGTCGGACGTGATGAGGCCGCCGTGGGCGAGCAGCGCCGGGCAGAACACGGCGAGCGCGAGCGCGATCCAGCCAGCGGTGGCGCCGAAGAGGCCGCGCGCCCAGCGCCACGTCAGCCACACGGTGAACACGCCGAAGAAGGCGGTCATCGCCCGGCCCGCGAGCAGCATGCGGTCGAGCGGATTGCCCAGGCCGAAGAAGAATCGGTCGCCGAGGGTGTTGACCTGCGAGCGCAGCCAGTCGGGGTTGCCCTCGAGCGGCGGGAACTTCAGGTCCATCGCGAGCAGCGGCAGGGCGGAGACGCGCATGGGCAGCGTGCCGTTCTCCGGGTGGAGGCGGTAGTCGTTGAACTTCCAGTAGGTGTAGCCGCCGGTCAGGTGGACGACCTCGTCGGCGGTGACGCCGAGGCGCGGCGACGCGCTGACGGCCATCACGTAGTAGAGAGCGAGTGCGGCGGCGACGAGCAGCCAGGTGCGGGTCGACGGCACGGGCGCGACCGGGCGCATTCAGCGAAGGAGGTTGTATTTCGCGATGGCGTAGATCGCGCGGAAGCCGTCGCGCCAGCCGATCTTCTTTCCCTCGGCGTAGGTGCGGCCGTAGTAGCTGATGCCGACCTCGTAGATGCGGCAGCCTTCGAGGCCGGCGACCTTGGCGGTGATCTCGGGCTCGAAGCCGAAACGGTTTTCCTCGATCGTGATCTTCTGCAGCACCTCGCGGCGGAACACCTTGTAGCAGGTCTCCATGTCCGTGAGGTTGATGTTCGTGCACATGTTCGAGAGCAGGGTGAGGAAGCGGTTGCCCACCATGTGCCAGAAATAGACCACGCGGTGCGCCTCGGCGCCCATGAAGCGCGAGCCGAACACGACGTCGGCCTTGCCCTCGGCGATGGGCTTGAGCAGGCGCGGGTATTCCTGCGGGTCGTATTCGAGATCGGCGTCCTGCACTATGACGGCGTCGCCGGTCGCGGCGCCAAAGCCCGTGCGCAGCGCGGCACCCTTGCCGGCGTTGACGGGGTGGTAGATCACCTTGCTCACCAGCGGCTCGATCTCGGCGCGGAGGATCTCGCGCGTGCCGTCGGTCGAACAATCGTCGACGACGATGATCTCTTTGTCGCGCACCGGAGCGGCGCGCACGGCCTCGACGATCGAACGGATCGTGTGACGCTCGTTGTAGCAGGGGATCACGATGGACAACTTCATGGCGGCGCGCGGCAACCTAGAGGACGCGCGCGGCGAGGGAAGAGCAAAGAAGGCTCCGGCCTTGACGGCGCGGAAGCGGCCCGCGCATCGTGGAACGATGGCCGAACCGACCGCTCCCGCTCCGAAGAATCGCGCGTTGCTTTTCAAGCTCGGCGCCGGCGTCGCCGTGCTCGGCGTGGTGGCGCTGCTGGTTTTACGCGGCGTTGACGTGAAGGGCCTGATCGACCGCGGGCTCGAGTTGCTGCGCTCCGCGGGGCCGGTGGCGTTCTTCGTCGGCATGGCGCTGCTGCCGCTCGCGGGCGTGCCGATGCTGGCGTTTTCGCTGCCCGCCGTGCCGCTCTATGGATCGCAGTTCGGCACCGTCGGCACGGTGCTGCTGTCGTTGGCGGCGGTGACCGTGAACTTCTGCCTTTCCTACGCCCTCGCGCGCCGCGCGCTTCGGCCGGTGCTCGGCAAACTCGTCACGCGGCTCGGCTACAAGCTTCCCGAAGTCGAGGCCGGCGACGCGACCGATCTGGTGATCCTGCTGCGCGTGACGCCGGGCGTGCCGTTTTTCGTGCAGAACTACCTCGCGGGTCTGGCGGAGGTGCCGTTCGGAAAATACTTCGTCATCTCCGCGATCATTTCGTGGCCGTTGAACGTCGCGTTTCTGCTTTTCGGGGACGCCTTGTTGCACGGTCGGGGCAAGGTCGCGTTGATCTCGCTTTGCGCGCTGGTGGCGCTGCTGACCGCGACGCATCTCGTGCGCAAGCACTACGAGCGGCGCAAAAAGGCGGCGTGAAACCGGACGAACTGGCCCTGAACGACGAGGCCGGCCGCGTGCAATCGGTCGCGGAGTTCACGCGGCGCGTGCGCGAGCTGCTCAAGGGCGGCCTGCCGGCGGGTTGGGTGCGCGGCGAGATCTCGAATCTCCGCGCGCAGGCGAGCGGGCACGTGTATTTTTCGCTCAAAGATGCCACGGCGCAGCTGAGCTGCGTGCTGTTCCGCGGCGACGCTGCGCGGCAGTCGGTCGCGTTGCGCGACGGTTTGCAGGTGCTCGTCTACGGCGAAATCGACGTCTACGAGGCGCGCGGTCAATACCAGCTCATCGTGCGCGCCGTGGTCGACCACGGCGTCGGGCGGCTCCAGCAGGAGTTCGAAAAACTGAAACGCAAGCTGGCGGACGAGGGGCTTTTCGCTCCGGAAAAGAAACGTGCGCTGCCCACGGCGGCGGCGTGCGTGGGTTTCATCACGTCGCCGACGGGCGCGGCGGTGGCGGATTTCATCCGCATCCTGCGCCGGCGCGAATGGGTCGGGCGGCTCGTGATTTTGCCGGCAAAGGTGCAGGGCGCGGGCGCAGCGGCCGAGATGGCTGAGCAGTTGCGCGCGGCGGCGGAGCTGGGGATTTTCGACCTGCTCGTCATCGGACGCGGCGGCGGCAGCATCGAGGACCTCTGGGCCTTCAACGAGGAACCGCTCGTGCGCGCCGTGGCGGCGTCGCCGGTGCCGATCATCTCGGCGGTGGGCCACGAGATCGACTACACGCTCTGCGATTTCGCGGCCGACGTGCGCGCGGAGACGCCGAGCGCGGCGGCGGAACTGATCTCGAGCCGCCACCTGTCGTGCGTCGAACGCATGCTCAACGCCGGCGGTGCGATCGAGGACATCGCGGCGATGCGCCTGGAACGCGCGCGCCAGCACCTCGACCATGCGCGCAGCCGGTTGCGCCTGCTCTCCCCGACGACGGTGATCGAGCAGCGGCAGTTGCGGATCGACGACCTCGGCAACCGTCTCGGCGCGGCCCTGCGCCACGCGACGCAGGAGCGGCGCGAGCAGCTCACGCACGCGCGCGCGCGCCTTGCGGCGGCTTCGCCGGAGCGGCGCGTGCAGCTCGAATCGCACCGCTTGCTGGCGCTGTGGAAGCGGTTGGAATCGGCCAGCCCGCAGTCGGTGTTGAAACGTGGCTTCGCGCTCGTGCGCGACGAGGCCGGGCGGCCGATCTCGCGGGCGAAGGCGACGCAGGCGGGCCAGCCGATCGTGACGGAGTTCGCGGACGGGAAGATTCGCAGCCGCGTGGAATAAACGGCGGCGTGTCCGCTCCCACGAGAGCGGCCTCCGCCGCGTTTGCTTCCCACCCGTCCCTGACTAGCCTCCCTCCGCCGATGAAAAAATCCGTCCTCGCCGCTGTCGCCGCCGCCGCGCTCGCGGGCGCAGCCTCCCTGGTTTTCGCCGCCAAATCTCCGACCATGAAATCCACGAAACCCGACGCTCCCGCCTCCGAAGCCGCCTACTGCCCGCCGGGCGACGCGAAATCCGCGTGCGGCCTGCCGTCGAAGGTCGTCATCGACATGAGCAAGGCGAAGGTGCAACGCACGGACGCCGAGTGGCGCGCGCGCCTCACTTCCGAGCAGTATCGCGTCGCCCGCCAGCAGGGCACGGAGCAGCCGTTTCACAACGCGTATTGGGACAACCACGCCGACGGCGTCTATTTCTGCGTCGGCTGCGACACGCCGCTCTTCGACTCGCGCCACAAGTTCGACTCCGGCACCGGCTGGCCGAGTTATTGGCAGCCGTTGGAAAAGGCGTTCGTCGCCGAAGAGACCGATTCGAGCTGGGGCATGATCCGCACCGAGACGCATTGTGCCGTGTGCGGTTCGCATCTCGGACACGTGTTCGACGACGGCCCGAAGCCGACCGGCTTGCGCTACTGCATCAACAGCGCGTCGCTGAAATTCATGCCGCGCGCCGAGTATGACCAGTGGGCGGTGAAAAACAGCCCGGCCAAGCCGAAGGAGTGAGCGGCGACGCGCGCGAGTGGTCGCGGCTCCACCCTAAAAAATCTGGAGGGCGCGGCTACGGCCGCGCCGTTCGGAAGCGCAGCTAACGTGATGGTCGCGGCGCGGCGGTAGCCGTGCCCTCCAGCGAAGCGCCCGCGAGCGGAGAGCACGCCTATGTTCAACCCGCGCCCGGAGGTCGCGGGCTACCTTGCGACGCGGGTCACTTGGTGGTCGGCGCGGCGGACTCACCCAAGTGCTCGGCCTTCCAGCGCATCGACATGAGGATGCGATTGTAGCCGCTGGGGTGGTCGAAGAAGAGGATTTCTTCCCATTTGCCGGGGTGCAGCTTGCGGTATTCGGAAAGTTGCAGCGCAGTCTGGGCGAAGGCGTCGGGCTCGCGCGCGGTGTTGAGGCCGAAGATGTCGGCTTCGACTTCGTTCGAGCGGATGATGGAATTCTTCACCGGTTCGGCGAACAGCATGAACACCGAGAAACACGCCATGATGATCGGCAGGCCGGCGTAGTCGGTGATGTCGCGCACGCCCCATTTTTCGCCCCAGCGGCGCTGCACCCACCAGAACGCGGAGTTCACGAACCAGAAGCCGGCGCCGACGAGCAGGCTGAAATAGACGACGAGTTCGTAGACGTGGTTGAGCACGTAGTGGCCGAGCTCGTGGCCCATCACCGCCTGCACCTGCGCGGGCGTGCAGCGGTTGAGGAGGTTGTCGTTGAGCGAGACGCGGATGGTGTTGAGCGCGCCGCTGACGTTCGCGCTGATGCGCTTGGACTGCTTCGAGGCGTCGAACTGATAGACGTTGTCCACCGGCACGCCGTTGGCGCGGGCCATCGAGAGGATCGGGTCGCGGACCTTCGCGTCGGTGAGCGGCGTGTATTTGTTGAACAGCGGGCTGATGAAGACCGGTGCGAGCGCGAAGAGGAAGACCATGAAGAACGGCGTCGCGATCGCGGCGCGGATCCACCAGCGGCCGGGCGAACGCCGGATCGCGACGTAGAGCAGCGAGCCGAGGAACAGCGCGACGATCAGTCCGGGGATGAGCGCCGTCGCGCGCTCCTTGAGCCAGCCGCCGGCGCTGAGGTTCGAGAGCCCGTAGTGGTGTTCGCGGACGAAGCCCGTGTAGTAGTCCCACGGCAGATTCACGATCCAGCCGACGAGCACGAGCAGCACGAGGAATACGACACCGTGCACGACGCGGGATTTCGTGACGCCCTCGGCTATCGTGCGGAGTTTCGTGTAGACGCCGAGACGGTAGAGCAGGGCGGTGAGGCCGAGCGTGACGACCACGTCCCAGAGCAGAATCCAGTAGCCGCCTTCGAAATAGGCGTCGGATTTCGCCCGCGCCTCCGCGGGCAGCTGCGCCATGATTTTTTCGGTTTCAGCGACCGGATCGAAGACCGGAGCGGCGGCGCGCAGCGCGAGAACGGCACCGGCAAACGCGAGCGCCAGCGCGGCGCCGCGGAAGATCGAACGGGGTAAGCGGAGCATGCGGCGTAGAAATCGCAAACGCCCCGTCCGCGCAACCCGGAAGGCTGCTCAGGCCGTCGCGCGACGGCGGCGCCACGCGAGCAGCAAGGCCAGCGCGCCAGCCGCGATCGCGTAGGTGGCCGGCTCCGGGACGGCCGTGACGCTGTAGCCCAGATCGGTCAGGATGCCGAGTTCGATGGCCGAGAGCGTGCGCGTGGCCAAGCCGGACGACACGGCGTGTTCCATGAGGTAGGCGTAGGACGTGTAGTAATCCGTATCGAGGTGGCTAAGGCTGCTGCCCGCCAGGTAGGCGGCGGGTGAGTAGATGTGCACGCGCTGGCCGCCGTTCGCCGCCATGGCGTTGGCGCCGGAGAAATAGACGTCGCTGCCTGCGAGATCGGTGAGAATGGTGCCGCCGGCGTAGGCTTTGGTGGTTGGATTGATCAGCGCGTTGCCCGCGGCGTCGGTGAGAAACTGGTCGAACGTGGTCCAGGTGTTGTTGTCGAACTGGCTCGTGCCGGTCGCCGTGATGACCGACGCGAAACCGAGGGCGTGGGTCAGCTCGTGCATGGCGACGGCCTTGAAGTCGTAGGTGCCGCCGGCGACGGTGTCGCCGTAGCTCCAGTTGTAGCCGAAATCCCATTGCACGGTGCCGAGGTAGGGTTGGCCGAAGTTGGTGCCGTTTTGGATCATCGAGGCCACCAGGCCGGGCTGGAATGTGTTGGCGGTGGTGAAATACAGGCTGCCCGCGCTGGCGAGGAAACCGGTGCCGTCGGTCTGCGAGGCCTCGATGCGAATCGTCACGGTGCGCGCGGGGTAGCCGGTGAAGTAGCCGGCCAGCGTGCTCGCGGCGGACTCCAGTGCGGCCTTGCGTGTGGCGCCGAGCGTGGCGTCGTTGAAGCCGGTCGTCGCGCCTTCGCTCGTGGCGTAGTCGAAGGTGAACGTGATTTGCGCGCATGCGGCAGCGGGCAGGACGCACGCGAGCACGAGCGCGCGGAGGGAGGCGGGCAGGGGCAGTTTCATGGCGGGGCGCGGCGGAGCATGCGGCTGCACCGATGGCGCGCAATCCCGCAAACGCGCGCGCGGCCGACGGTGCGGCCTTACGGGTAGAGCCAGTATTTGCGGCTGGTCTGCTGGAAGATCGCGGCGCGCTCCGACCAGTTCTTGGTGAACAGGGAGACGTCGACGCGGCCGCCCTGGGTGCGGATCGCGTTATACCATGCGGCGGAGCCGACGTGGATGTTGAACGTCCGCGCCTCGCTCGCGGTGAGGCTGGAGTAGGGATTCAGCTTCGACCACAGCGCGGCCTGTTTCTGCATGTAGAACGAGACTTCGGTCGGGCGCCATTTCTCCCAGTCGACGACCTCGACGTAGACGCCGGGCACGACTTTGCCCTCGCGCGAGACGCCGTTCATTTTGAGGAATTTCACGCCGGGGATCTTGTAGGCGTCCATCGCGCGGATGATCTCGTCGGGCGTCTTCTTGGGAAAATGAATGCCGCGGAACGGGTAGTCCTTGCCGATGCCGGACGTCCAGCCGCTGTCCTGGGTGCCGAGTCCGATCATCGCGTAGCCGACGGCCGCCTCGTAGCTCGGCACCAACGGCGAAGTGGGAATCCAGCGCAGGCCGGTGTCGGGCCAGCGCATCGCGCGCGTCCAGCCGCGCATCGGGATGACCGTGAGCCGGCCCTTCTCGCGCGCGGCCTCGGGTGTGTCGATGATGTTCGGGATGTAGAGCAGGCGCGGCAAATCCTTCGCCATGCGCGCGAGTTCCCCGAGGGTGAGGCCGTGCACGTAGGGCGTGCGGAACGCGCCGACGTAGCTCTTGAATTCGGCGTCGAGCGGCGGGCCTTCGACCTTGAGGCCGCCGAGCGGATTCGGCCGGTCGAGCACGATGACCTCGACGTTGTTTTCGAAACACGCGGCCATCATCGTGAGCATCGCGCTGGCGAAGGTGTAGGAGCGCGAGCCGATGTCCTGCAGGTCGATCACGACGGCGTCGAGGCCCTTGAGCATGGCCTTGGTCGGCTTCCGCGTCTTGCCGTGGACCGAGTAGACCGGAAGGCCGGTGGGGGCGTGGACCGAGTCGGCGAAATTGACCGAGGCGCTGATCTTGCCGTCGAGGCCGTGCTCGGGGGCGAAGAGGGTGACGAGTTTCGCTTGCGGGGCGCGGCGCAGGACGCTCCAAGTCGGCTCGCCGCGGCGATTCACGCCGGCGGCGTGGGTGAGCAGGCCGATTTTCTTGCCGGCGATCGCCTTGAAGCCGTCCGCTTCGAGCACGTCGATGCCGAGCATGACGGGCGGCAGTTTTTCCAGCGGGGGAGTCGGGCGCGGGGCGGGCGGCGTAGGCGCGGTGGGCGGGGTGGGTTTCTTGTCGGACTTCGATGCGCAACCTGGCGCGACGACGAGCGCGGCGAACGCGAGGGCGAAGCCGAGAAGAAACAGCGCGGGTGACCGGCGGGACATGTGCCCGTTTTTGTGCGAAGCGCGCGGAAGTGTGGCGAGGAGAAACGCCCGCGGCGGGGAAATTCCCGCGCCGGGGTCAATGCCTCCGGCGTCGGGGCGGCGCGTGGTCGCGGTGCGCCGTGTGACTCTGCCAGTAATTGCGGTAGAGGATGTCGAGCACGAGGCCGAGCGCCGCGCCGCTCAGCACTCCGCCGATGATCATGGCGTTGATGGCAGTGCCGATACGACGGATGCGCGAAGGTCCCATCGCCGGTCGTGCTGGCGCAGCGGCTTTCGGCGCTGTGTCGACATGGGCGGGATCGAACGGCTCGTTCAGCGGCAGCACGATTTCCTGGGGATCGGCTGCGGCGGGCGATTCGCCGAATCCGGCGTGACGGATGACGTAGGCGCCGATTTGGTGCGTGGCGTAGTAGATCGGCGCGGCGGTAAACGGGTTGGTGAGAAACTGCAGTCCGCCGAGCACCATGAAGTTTGCCCGCAGCAGAACCGAGAGCAGCAAGGCGAGCGGCAACTGCACGCCCATCACCGGCAGCAGCGAGAGAATCGAGCCGGCGTAGAGTGCGGGGCGCATATGCTGCGGTTTCAGCGACCAGAGGTAGGCGCGTTGGCGGGCAAGCTCGGCGAAGCGGCCGACGAGCGGGTATTTGTGCATGACGGCCCGTCGCGGCATGAAGCGCAGCATCTGTTTCACGCGGCGAATGCGCGCGAAACGATCCGCGCGCTGCTGCGGATGCTCGGCGGAGGACTCGCGATGGTCGGCCACGGGCGCACTGTGCGTGCGCGACCGGTTCGCGCAATCGGAAAGGCGCCGGTTCAGCTGTGCGCTCGGCGTTGCCCGACCGCGGCGGCCAACTGCTCGAGCAGCGGCACCGTTTCGTCGAAACCGAGGCAGGCGTCGGTGATGCTCTGGCCGTAGGTGAGCGGCTTGCCGGCTTCGTGCTTCTGCGCGCCGGCGACGAGATTGCTCTCGATCATCACGCCGATGATCGCGCGGCTGCCGCCGGCGATCTGGCCGGCGACGTTGGCGGCGACGGCGACCTGGCGGTCGTGTTGTTTGCCACTGTTGCCGTGGCTGAGATCGACGAGCACGACCGGCAGTGCACTGGTCTTCTTCAACAGCGCGACGGACTGCGCGATGTGTTCGGCGGAGAAATTCGGGCCGGTGCGGCTGCCGCCGCGGAGGACGAGGTGGCCTTCGGGATTGCCCGCGGTGGCGAGCACGGCCGGGGCACCTTCGCGGGTGAGGGAGGGGAAGCAGTGCGGGTGACTGGCCGAGACGATCGCGTCGACCGCGACCTGAAGATCGCCGTCGGTGCGGTTCTTGAAGCCGACGGGCATCGAAAGGCCGGATGCGAGCTCGCGGTGGATCTGGCTCTCGGTCGTGCGCGCGCCGATCGCGGCCCACGAGACGAGGTCGGCGTAGTATTGGCCGAGCGTGGTGTCGAGGAACTCGGTGCCGATGGGCAGGCCCGCGGCGTTCACGTCGAGGAGGAGCTTGCGCGCGAGGCGCAGGCCTTTGTTGACCATGAAACTGCCGTCGAGGTCGGGGTCGTTGATCAGGCCTTTCCAGCCGACGACGGTGCGGGGTTTCTCAAAGTAGACGCGCATCACCACGAGCAGGTCGCGCGCGAAACGGTCGGCGAGGGGCTTGAGCTGCTTCGCGTAGTCGAGCGCCGCGGCGGGGTCGTGGATCGAGCACGGGCCGACGACGACGACGAGGCGGTCGTCGCGTCCGGCGAGGATGTCGCCGATCTCGCGGCGCGCGCGATGCACCAGCGCCGCGCCCGCCTCGCTCAACGGCAGATCCTCCTCGAGGATCGCGGGCGACAGCAGCGGTCGCGCCGTGCGGATGCGGAGATCGGAAGTTTGCGGGCGCATGGGAAGGACGAGTGAACGCGCGGCGGCGGCGAAGGCGAGATTTTCGTCGCCTCGTCCCGGGTATGACGGAAACTGCGCGCGATGCTTTTCCTCGGACAACACGGCTTCGAAGCGCTGCTCGCCCGCGAGTTGCAGGCGGACGGCCTGACCGTGGTGGAGACGGGTCCGGGCTGGGCCGGCGCGGAACCGCTGCCCGGCGACGCCGTGCCGCAGTCGATCGACGAGCTGTGCTTTCCGCACCTGACGCTGCTCGCGCCGCGCGAAATCCGCGGCGAGTCGGTCAACGCCCTCGCGCAACAGCTCGCGGATTACTTTCTCGAGAGCCTGCGCGGCGAGCGCATCGATGCGGCGTGGCCGTGCGTGTTCCGCGAGGCGGCGGAAATCCCCGGACTCGGCCGGCGCGCGGCGGGCGTGGAGAAGGCGTTTCACGAGGCGCTGGAGAAAAAACTGCGGCGCATCGCGAAGCTCGCTGCGCCCGACATGCCGCGTGGCAGCGGCAAGGTGCGCGGGTTGTTCGTGTTCTTTGCGGATTTCGGGCGCATCTTCGCCGGGCGCGAGGCGTGGCGCGGCGGGCAGCAGCGCATGGCCGACGATCCGCTCGCGCCGTCGCGCTCCTACTTGAAGGTCGAGGAAGCCTACGCGGTGCTCGGCCGCGAGCCGGCGGCGGGTGAGACGGTGTGCGACCTCGGTGCGGCGCCGGGGGGGTGGAGTTACAGCGCGGCCAAGCGCGGGGCGCGCGTCGTGGCGATCGACAACGGCCCGCTCAAGGGCGGTGCGCTGGACAATCCACTGATCGAGCATCGGCGCGAGGACGCGTTCAAGTATGCGCCGGCGGCGGGCGAGGTGTTCGACTGGATGTTTTGCGATCTCGTCGAGGAGCCGCACCACGTGCTGGAGAATCTCATCGCGCCGTGGCTGCAGCGCGGCTGGTGCCGGCGTTTCGTGATCATCTTCAAGTTCGGCCGCACGGATCCGCTGGCGCTGCTGCGCACGGTGCGCGCGCCCGGCGGCGTGTTGGCCGAGCACGCGACGGGTCTGAGGATTCGCCACCTGTATCACGACCGCGAGGAGTTCACCTTGGTGGGCGAGGTGGCGCGGCGCGGGTAGCGGCGAGCGCGGAGCGAGCTGGTTTGCGCGCTTCGGGGTTCCTGGCGCGAGCGAGCTCGCGGCCTACGCGGCGACGGCGAGGCGGGTGGCACATCGTCGCTTACGCAGGAATGCGTAGGCGACGGGAGGCTTCGGGGCTTCACGGCGCGGTGGCGTGGGACACGATTGCGGCATGCGGATTCGCGTGAGTTTCGAGTGTGGCGCAGGTGTCTGTCTGTGGGCGGACGATGCGGAGGCGCGGGCGAAATGGTGCGCGGCGGTGTCGTTTGACGGCGTCGCGCTGCCAGTGGAGCTCGCGGCGGAGGGCGCGGCGCTGATGGCGGAGTTCGACGCGGCGTGCGACGCGGCGTGCGAGGCGGCGGATCGCGCCGCGGGTCCACGGTGGGGCGATGCGGCGGCGGCGGAGTTTCATGGACGCGCAGCGATGTGGACGGAGCGCGTGATGGACGCGCTCGCGACGTGCGGCATCGAAGTGGCGCCCTACGGCGCGGAGCCGGGCGATGCGACGGATTCCGAGGCTGCGTTGGCCGGCGAGGAATTTGAGGGCTGCGTGGTGGCGGTGTTCGGCGACGTGGCGGCGCGCGCGGCGGTGGATCGGAAGGAGTTGGCCGGCACGGGCTGGGACGATGCGGCGGTGTGGAATGGCGACGCGCTCAAGCTGCGGGCCGCGGAGCGGACGCCGGCGGAGCTGCTCGCGAAGTTGGAACGCGAGCCGGGCTTCGTCTGCGGTTGGTGGCAGCGGCGCGAGGATCGCGGCGAGGAGGCGATGCTCGCGGGCGATCCGGTGGTGCACGCGGTCGAATGCGTGCGCACGCGCAACGTGACGGGGCTGGCGAATTTCCTTTCCTGGCTGCGCGTGGAACGCGTGCATCTCGGCGACGAGCTTGCCGCACTCGAATGGTCGCCGACGAAGGGACACCGAATCGCCGACGCGGGCGGCTCGTGGTGGGAGTGGTTCAGCTTCGCGCGCAACGCGTCGAAGGCGTTGCGCGGCGAAGCCCCGAGCGCGGGCTATTTGCGGGCGGAGCGTGAGCGACTGTTCTGGCGATGGACGCATGGCGGCAGCCGCGACGGCTGGCCGGCGAATTGCGGCGAAGCGCTCGAGCGCGGCGGGTGGCGCCGCGAGAGTTTTACGCGTTGGGCGAAATGAACCTAAAAGGCGCAGACCAAACCAGCCACGGATAGCACGGATGAATGAGTTCGCGCGAAGACCGTAACGGCGGAGGCGTTCACCGGCTGAGTGAGCGGTGGAAATTCACCCGCGCCTGGCTGATCCGTGGCCTCCGTGAAATCCGTGGCTCCAACGGCGTTTTCCAGGAGGAACGGGGCCCAGTGCGGTTCCAAAGAAAAAGGGATACGACGGTGGTCGCATCCCTTGGCGAAGTTGTCCGCGCGGTCGCCGGTCGGCTTCTGCTCGCGGGTGCGGCGGGTCAGTGTTTCGGCGCGGGGGCGGGGCTCGGATTGCGGCCGGCCGGCGAACCGGCATCGTCGAACAGGAACGAGTAGTCGGAGGCGAGGGAGGAGTTATCGGGCAGCGCGGTGGTGGCGCCGACGTGGCAGGTGAGGCAGGTGAGCTGTTGCTTGTAGGTCTCGAGCGTGGTGTTGGCGACCGGCTGCTGCGTGATCGGAGGATTCGGGTTGCCGGCGGTGAGCGGGACCTGTGCGCCGGGACCGCCGGTGGGCGAGTTGTTGGTCGGCCAGAGGACGTTCACGAGTTCGTAGTTGAGGAAGACCGACTGGGGATTCGCGGCGGCGATGGTCGACCAGACGCTTTGGTTGAGCGCGGCGATGTTGTTGGCGGTGGACGAGCTGATCGGGATCGAGCGCACGACTTGGACCGGCGTGGTGTAGTCGGGCGTCGGGGTCGAGGGCGGCGGCACGTTGGGGGGCGTCGTGACCTTGGGGTTGTAGAACGTATACCACGCCTTGAGCGTTTGCTGGCGGATGTCGGCGACGCTGGGGGCGTTGTTGACGTGTTCGAAGGTGGTCCAGACGAACTGCTGGGCGTTCGCGGTCTTGTGGATGATGTGGAGACCGACGAGGCCGACGGTCACGAGCTTGGGGCTGCCGGACCCTTTGGCGCCGGCGGGGTAACTGACCCAGGCTTTCGAGATTTTGAACAGCGGCCAGAGCTTCGGGTCGTCGAGCTGAATCCAGGCGGCCTTGATCTCGATCGCGCCGATCGTGCCGCAGGTGGCGAAGGCCGACGTGCCGTCGGGGAGATTGATGCCGGTGGTTTGGGCGAAGGTTTCCTGGATGGTCGCGTCGTAGAGTTTGTTTTGGACGATGTAGTTGAACTCGTCCTCGTTGAGCCGCTTCTCGTAGAGCGCGAGGTAGCCGGATTGGGAGACGAGCCAGTGGCCGTCGGCTTGGTGGATGCCGTCGAGGCCGACGATGCGCTGGACGTGCGCGCCATCGAACTTGGAGAGGGCGAAGAGACCTTTGACGCCGAGCGGGGACGTCGCGCTCAGGGCGTGGGCTGTCGCGGGGAATTTCGCGGGCAGCATGCGCTTCGCATCCCAAGGGGCGGGCGCGCGACCGTCGGGCCGGAAGACTTCGGAGGATTCCTTGAACGATTCCCACACGGTGGGCGACGTGTCACCCTGTGCGCCGAACTTCGAGGGCGGGACGGCGAGGTTGGGTTGTCCCGGGTGGTGCGGGTCGGCGGTCCAGTTGAGGGCGATGAATTGCTGCCAGGCGAGGTTGTTGAAATTTGCCTGGCTGACGGGCAACTGCACGTCGGCGGGCAGGATCGGCTCGACGACGGGAGTGCCGTCCCACGTGGGTGCGGCGGCGCGGAGCGTGACGAGGGAGGCGGTGACGAGTGCGAGCGCGATGGCGAGGCGGTGCGCGCGGGAAAGAAGGGAAATAGAGTGCATGGACGAGAGGAGCTGAGCAGGACGAGGAAGATCAGGAGATGTGGGCGACGACGTTGAGGAGACCGGGCATGGCGGGTTGCGTGGGGTCGCCGGAATTGGTGAGCGTGCAGCCGCGCAGGCCGGGGGCGGCGTCGGCGGCGACGGAGACGGTGACGAGCAGGGCCTGATTGGAGCTGGGATAGGAGTTGCCCGGGATGGCGTAGCTCACGTCGCCGAGCGATTGCACGGCTTGCACGGTCACGCCGGTGCCGAACGAAACCTGCGGCAGCGGGTTGAGCGTGGCGGCGCAGACGAGCACCAAGGGGACGTTCTGCGCGCCGCGCGCGACGAGCGGCGCGATGAGCGTGGAGTTGCTGGCGAGCGAGATCGGGCTGTTCATCGGGTTGGGGACCGACGTGTGATAGAGCGCCTGCCAGACGGCTTGGTGGAAGAGTTGGAGCGGTTGCGCGTAGTTCGGTGCGGACGGGGCGTCGGGCGTCGTGCTCACGCCGGCGGGTGGTGGGATCACGCAGGGGTTCGGCAAGGGTGCGACTTGGGCCGGGATGGCGCGGGCCCAGAGGCCCATGTCCATTTGTTGGGCGATCTGGCCGCCCCATTGGATCGGGTTGCCGAAGGGATCGCGGATGTCGCCGACGGTGAATTTCACGCCGGCGGCGATCCACGCGGAGGGAATCTGAAACACGGCGTGCAGGACGAAGTTGCCGCCTTGGCCGACGAGCTGGCCGTTGGCGTTTTTGGTCAGGCCGTAGGGCAGGCCGGTGATCGGATCGATGAGGGTCTGGGCGCCGCGGACGATCTGCCAGCAGTCCTGCGCCGAGGCGCCTTTGGGCAAGTTGGGATCGGGCGGCAGACTGAAGCCGGAGAGGTCGGGGACCTGGATGTAGAGCCCGGACGGGTTGGCGAGGGCGGCGACGGCGGAGGTGCTGACGGCTTGGTTGACGACCTGGCCGATGTGCGGGTCGCTGTTGCGGTAGGCTTGGCCGTATTGGGCGCAGCAGATGAGTTGCTGGGTGTTGCTGTTGCCGCACTGGCGCAGGACGGTGGCGCCGCCGGCGAGCTGCATCTCGGTTTGCAGGGTGTTGGGCGTCGAGGTGAGATGCATCGCGCCGCCGGAGTAGGAGAGCGGGTTGGTGGCGGGATAAACGGGGCGCGTGGCGACCGGGCCCGAGTTGTATTTGTTCAGCGGGTTGTAGACGGGGCGACCGGTGGAGGGATCGATGACGGTCCGGCCGGTGACGGGGTCCTTGAGGGAGAGGTCGTCGAGGGTGATCGTGATCTCGTAGCCGCGCGGGACGTCCCAGTTCAGCGTGGAGTTGTAGAGCTCCACGACGCGGTTCGGGTCGATCATCCAGAGCGTGTTCCAATACTCGGGATTCTCGCAGGTGAAATCGATGCGGCGGATCTTGCCGGTGGCGGGGTCGCGCGCGACGCTCCACTCGCAATACTCGTCGAGCCAGCCGCGCGGGCCGTAGGGACCGTAGGTGTGCTGCGGGCCGGACCAGTCGGCCTGCGGGCAGAGATTCGTGGGAATCGGCTGGAACGCGGGCACGGGCACGGCGGCGGAGCCGACTTGATCGGCGAGCGCGAGGAGTTGCGGCTCGGAGTAGTTGTAGGGATTGGCGGGCGAGGACTCGGTGCCGAGGTATTGGGCGAGGCGGTTGGGGAAGACGTTCCAGTTGATGATGACCGCGGGCGTGCCGGACGGAATGGATACGGCGGCGGTGTCGAAGTAGGAATTCTGGTTGGCGGAGTAGAGCAGGTTCCACGGATCGCCGAGGATGGCTTGGGCGGTGAAGCCGGTGAGGTTGGTGTTCCACTGCGCGCGGAGCGCGAGATCCTGGGGCGACCCGACGGGGAAGTCATGGATGTCCGCGGGCGTGGAGTAGGTGAACTGGGACATGGGGGGGTAATCGCGCGGTCGCCGGAATTGGCTGAGGCGCTCCCACCAATGCGCGAAACAGGGAGTCAACCATGCCATCGCGGGGAAATTTCTCCGCGATGGCGTCGATGCGGCCGGTAGGCGGGAAACGCCGGCGTTGGCGTGGGCGCGCTGCGCTGCGGACCGTCGAGGATGACGGGTGCTTCGTCGCACCCACGGGTGAAACTCAACCGAGCGGGTGTCCGCGCCCGCGTTCGTCCACGCGGATGCGAATGCGCCGCGAGTCGTCGTAGAAATCCTCACGGCGGAACTGGCGGCCCGTGGGTTCGAGTTCGGACTCGAGGCACAGGAGCACCTGATCGTGACCGGGCAGCGCCAGCGCGTAGCCGATCGGAGCGTCGTCGCCCGCGGTGGCGCCGATGATCGCACCGATGTGGTCGGCGAAAGCGGCGTTCTCGGCCGAAGGCCGCGCGACGCGGACTTCCTGATAGAAAGCGAAGCGGCTCATGGGGTGAAAGGATGCCGGCCTCGACGCGCGATCAAATAGGCGGTGACGTAGACGAAGGCCAAGACGAGCGGACCGGCGATCCACGGTCCTGCGACATCCAGCGAAGTCTCAGCGCGAGAGGTCGGATCGAGCAGTTGCATGCCCAAGAACAGGAGCGACGCGAGTGACAGGCCGGCCAGCGAGGTCAGGAAGAGGGTGTCCTTCAGAGCCAGCCGGGAGCGTCGCGGCGGAGCGGAAGTCGTAGTGATGACCGAGGTGGGCGCCAAGTCCGCGCGACGAAGTCCGTCGAACAACAGTCCGCTCAGGTCGGTGGCGCTGTAGAAGGAGTAGGTGAGGGAATCGTGATACGGCGCCGGGCCGCCGACATTGCACCATGTTTCGGTGTGCAACAGCGCGACCAGACGGCCGCCGCGGCGCCATTCGCCGGCGGTGAGCGGGTCGTGGTTCTCCGGCGCCGTGTCGCGGTAATAGGCGGCGAGGGCGTCGAGCTCGACGCGTTGCCGGCGGCGGCCCGGTCGGTCCCAGAAGAGCGAGCCGGGGGTCGCGCAATGTGCGTCGAGCACGCGGATGAGTGCGAGCAATGCGACGGAGTCGATCACCATGTCGGCCACGGCGGAAGCGTGCGTCGATTGCACGAGGGCGAAGCGCTGCGTGAAGCCGTGGGCGCGGGCGGCGGCGGGCACGGGTGTGGTGTCGTGCGTGCCGAGGACGATCTGGAACGGAGTGCGCAGCATCGGGCGGATCACTTCGCGGCCGCGGACAGCGTCGCGAGATGTTGGCGGGCGAGCGGCAGCCAATCCGCCTGCGGAGCAATGGCGGTGGCGATCTCGATCGCGGCGGCGGCGGCGACCGGTTGTTGCAGGCGCAGGAACAAATCGACGTGCGCGCGCCAGAAGGGTTCGGCCGTGGCGAAGAGCGGCGCGAAGCGATCGTGGACGGCGAGGACGGCGGAAACGTTCTGGCCGGCGGCTTGCAGTTCCGGTCCGAAGGCCGCGCCGATCTCCGGCGACAGCACGGGGAACATCGCGGAGTTCAGGACGTGGTGGGTTTGCACCCATTGGAGGGAGGCGGTGCGCGGGGCGGCGTCGCCGATGAAGCTGCACGCGTAGAGGCGGCGGGCGCGGTTGCGCAGTGCAGCGCGGGCGTGGCGTTCGAAGGGCTCGGCGAGCGGGCCGGGCGTCTGGCGGCCCAGTTTTTCCAGCGTGTGGACCGCGATGATGCGTTTCCCGGCCTCGAGACCGACGTATTCCTGCCAGATGGAAGCGGGGTATTCGGGCGCGGCTTGGATGGCCGTGCGGAGCGCGGCGAGGCCGTCGTCCTGCGGCGCAAGGGCGGCGGCGACGAGGAAGTCGGCCACGGCACCGCGACGCCAGCCGCGGGCGAGGCGGACGTGGGCGCGCTGGATCCAATACGCGGCGCGGGCGGGATCGGAGACGATCAGTTCGGAGCAAACGGCATCGAGTGCGAGAGTGTCGGCGGTGAGCGAGGTGAGATGTTCGCGCGCTTGGGCGAGGCCGGCGGCGAACTTGGCCACTGCATCGGCAGGAGGCGGCAGGGCGCGGGCGGTGGCGATGGCGGATGCGAGGGGCTTTTCGGCGAGTGTGTCGGCGCGAAGTGCCAGCGCGACGGCGCGACGGGCGCGGTAGTCCGCGGGCTGGGCCAGGGCGACGAGGTTGAGCGCGGTCTGGATGTTGCGCAGGAATTCGTAGCCGCTGGTGCGCGCGGCGACTTCGTCGGAGGGAGTCTTGCCGAGTTTTTCGATCAACGAGGACTGGAGGGAATATTGCGTGCCGAGGCGCAGGGAGAGCGAGTGAAGCTCGGGGATCGAGTTTTCGATTTCGAGCTGGGCCTGATGGCGCGCCGGTTCGGGCAACCAGGGGTTGATGGTGGCGAGGCTGAGGTCGGCGTTGTGCGCGAGTCGCGCGGCCATCTCGGCGGCGAGTCGCTCGCGGAAGTCGTCGTAGGCTTTGACGGACTCGGCGACTTTGCCGGCGTCTTCAAGGTTCTTGGCGCGGAGGGCGAGGGCGAGTTCCTCCGCGGCGAACTTGGTGCCGTCGGCGTAGGCGGGATCGGGTTGGTCCGGGAAGGTGACGGCGTGCGCCGTGAGTGAGGTGGCGGCGAGAAAGGCGAGGGAGGCGAGACGCATGGGCGGGGAGAGAGACGGTGGGACGGAGCGGACACTCATAGCGCCATGAGGCGACGCAGGCGGGCGTAGTTTTTTTCGCGGATGGTGTCGTCGTGGCGGCGGTCCGCGTCTTGTTTGGCGCGGTTGCGGGCTTCGATGGTGGAGATTTGCGCGTTGAGGGCGTCGATGTCCCGGCAGAGATCCTCGAGGTGGCGGCGCTGGGGTGTGTAGAGGTTGTTTTGGTAGGCGTCGGCGAGGGCGGCGTAGTTCGAGCTGCTGTAGTTGGAAGCTTGGAGCTGGATCTGGTCGCGGCGTGAGACGAGGGACGTGGTGCTCTCGGAGAAATCGATGGTGAATTCCTCGCCGGTGGTGACGAGGAGGTCGTCGATGACGGCGAGTTGCGCGGCGAACGATTGGACGACGCCGTAGGTGCGCTGGAGCTTGGCGAAATTCTCGCGGGCGCGCCGGAAGTCGCGGGCGCGGTAGGGCACGAGGACGGCGGAAAGCTCGGCGGTGAGCGAGCCGGCGTCGGCGTATTTGGCCATCTGGGCGAGGGTGCCCTTGAGTTGATCGACGGACATCGGCGTGTTGCCGAGCAAGGCGCGGAATGAGGCGCGCGCGGCCTCGTCGGGGAGGTCGTTGGTCAAGGCGTAGCCCGCGAGGGAAGGGCGGACGAAGTCGAGAGCCTCGGCGTGATGGAGCAGTTCGAGAACGCGGAAGATGCCGATGGCCTCACGCAGTTGCTGCTGGGCCAGGCGCGCATGGACGAAGGCGGCGAGGCTGAAAGCGTAGATGCGCTGGGCGGGGGCGGTGAGTTTCGCGAATGCGATCGGCTGATCGGCGCAGTAGGCGTGCGAGAGGCCCGTGACGACGACGTTCGCGGACTTGATGACCTCGGCGGCCTTGGCGGCGCGATCGGCCGCGGGAGCTTTCTGAAGCTCGGAGACGATGCGGCGGAGATAGAGAACGGTGTCGTTGTTGTTGACCAGGGTGTCGAGGACCGCGAGCGAGGCTTTGTTGACGCGAACGCGCTGGCGGGTCTCGGCGATGGATTCGAGGGCGAGGTCGTCGCGGTCGATGCGCCAGTAGGCCACCGGGAGCAGCATGTGGGGCGTCCAGCGATCGGGATCATCGCGCATGAGCTGGCGGAGGCGTTCGGGGTAGGCGGGGTCGCCCTTGCCGGTGACGAGGAGGTCCCACATCTTTTTCTCCTCGGGCTTGAAGGACTCGTCCTGCGCGGGCAGGTCGGCGACGGCCGCGATCGCGCGCGGCAACGGTTCGAAGGCGGGATGCTTCTGCGGGTCGCACCAGCGGCGCAGGTCGGCGAGCGCGCGCTCGGCGGCGAAGATGCTGCTACCCGTGCTGAGGGCGACGATGAGGTGGAGGTGGTGCAGGCGCTGGACGAGGGCGATGTCGGCGGCGGGAAGATCGGGCTTGGATAGATAACCGTCGCCGTGACGCGCCGTGAGCAGGGCCTCGATGTCGCGTGCGGTGGCGAGCGCCGCCTCGAGGTGCTTCTCGGGCACGTCGGTTGCCGGATAACGCAGGAGCTGCGCGTAGGCGGTGAGGAAAGGACCTTGCTCGAGCGTCGTGATGCGGGCGCGATAGGCGTCGAGCGAGAGGGACGGGTCGGCGTCGGCGAATTGCTCGAGCTTCGCGAGCTGTTCGCGCGCGGCGTCGAAATCGCGGTCGAGCAGTGCGCGGCGGTAGCGGAGCTTGGCGGCGGCGGCGACGAACTCGGCCTCACGCGGCACGGCGGGAGCACCTGTGGGAAGCGATTTGAAGAGCTGTTCGAGCACCGATTCCTCGGTGTCGAGGAGCGCGGAGTAGGATCGCAGCGTGGCGAGTTGCTCGGCGGTGAATTCGGTTTCCAGCGGCTCGGCGAGGAGTGTGGCACCGGGGTGAGCCTCGAGCCGTGCGAGCGTCTGGTGCAGGCGCGAGGCGAGGCGCAGGCGCGGATCGGTGAGGAGTGGCTTCAGCTTCTCGCGCCATGACAGGTCGAGGCCGGCCTCTTTTTCGGCGCGGGCGAGGTCGCCGTGGAGATCGTGGAAGGCGAAATCGAAACTCGGTTGCGTGGCGCGAATCTCGTGCACGAGCGCGAGATAGATTTCCCAATCGGCGCGCGGGGCCGGCGTGGCGCAGACTTCGCGTGCGGTGGCGAGGAGCATGCTCGCGAGGCGGCCGGCGCCGGGCTCGCGGGCGGCGTCGCCGAGAATGGCACGGACAAGATCGCGGAAGCCGCGGCGGGCGCGCTGGAGTTGGGCGGGCGGGAAATCCTTCTCGGCGGCGAGCTGCTGCTGGAGGTTGCTGACGGCGCGAAAATAGAGGCCGTCGGCGCGGTAGTAGGCGTGGGCGGTGGCGGCGAGTTCGGCGTAGGCGAGGAAATCGGTGGAGCAGGGGTCTTCCGGCTCCTTTGCGGCGAGGAATTTCGCGAGTGCCGGTGCGAATTTCGTGCGATGCGACTGCCACTCGGCGAGCGCCCAAGCGGGCGCGCCGGTGGCGTGCGCCGCCTCTTGGTCCGCGGCTTCGAGGTTGCCGGCGTGCCAGAGCATCCACGCGCGGGCGAGGGCGACTTCGCCACGCACGGCGGCGTGGGGCAGGGCGTCGTTGGCGAGCTCGGCGGCGAAGTTCACCGCGCCGAAGCGCGCGAGGATGAGCGCGCGCCGGGCCTGCGATTGAGCGGCGAGGTCGGCGTCGGTCGAATCTTCGGTGCGGACCGCCTCGGCGTAGGCGCGGACGAGCTGGCCTTGGCGGAGGGCGGAGGCCTCGGCATCGGGCGGGCGGATGGACTTGTCGGTGGCGAGCAGTTCGACCGCATCGCTGGCGATGCCTTGGGCGAGCGGATACTCGGAGCCGATCGGCTCGCCGCTGAAATGCAGCGCGCGCAGCTCATCCTCGCCGTGGGCAATGGCGAGGAGCGAAGTGGCGGTGAGGAAGACGGCGAGCGCGCGGCGCATCGGAACGGCGATCAAAGGTGCAGCGAGAGGCGGACACGGAAGCTGCCGGTATCCATGTCGACGATGATGGGCGCGTCGGCGTCGTTCTTCACGCGGATGGATTTTTCGCCGTCCTCGGATTTGAGCAGGATGGTCTCGACCGCGCCGCCGAGATCGGGCGTGCGTTCGTGATCGAAGGACAGCGGGAAAAATCCCGCGCCCTCCGGATCGATCTTGAAGACGACCTTGCCGTCCTCGCCGAGGTCGAGCTCGACGGGTTGGCCGGCTTTGGCGGCGGCGAAGATTTTTTGCGAGAGCCAGACGGAAGTCTTGTCGGTGAGCGTGAAATCGCCGCGATCGAAGTTATTGTGGAGCGCGGTGGCGGATTCGAGGGCCTCCTTCGTCATCGTGATGGTGCCGAGGGGGCCGAGATCGGAGAACAGATAGCGGAACTTCACCGGGCCGGTGCGCGCGGGGAAGGCGTCGATGGCCACGAGCATCGTGCCGCCGTTGCTCAACTTGTAGATGAGCTTGGTGCCGGCGCTGAAAGCCGGTGGACTGGCGGGTGCTGCGGTGGCGGCGGGTTCGTCGGCCCGCAGGCCGGCGAGCAGACCGAGGGAAGCGAGCGCGAGGGTGAGGAAGCGGCGGCGGAGCTTCATGGGGGAAAGCGGTGACGGCTGAGTGGCGTCAGTCGGCATAGCCGAGGGATTGGAGCCAGGCGTGGAGCGCGACAAACACGCCGCCGAGGACCACGGCGGCGGCGACTCCGAACCAACGCAGCGCGCGGCGGTTTTTTTGCAGGGTGCGGACAGCGGTGTAGCCGGCGAGACCGCGCACCATCCAGAACACGCCGAGCACGAGGCCGAGAACGCCGAGCGCGATGGCGGCGTGGAAGTAGGAAACATCGCGTCTCTCGGCGACGGCGGAGAGGATGCCGCTTGCCTGTTGCCAGAGCAGGCCGGCGCCACCGGCGAAGAAGCCTAACCCGAGAAGCCGCGCAGCGCGATCGCTGCGCGGTTGCCAGAGCGGTTCGCTCATCGGGAGAGTGCGCTCAGCGGGCGTAGAGTCCGCACGGGGCGTGCACCGCGGCGGGACCGCCGGTGATGCCGACCGGCGGGACGAGGAGCGGCACCTCTCGGCCGTCGACCCAAAGTTGCGCGGACGCGGCGGCGCACTCGACGCCTTGTTGCCAGAATGGCGTCATCGGCTCCGGGGCGCGATGCACGAGTGTGGGCGCGGAGAGGCGCGTGAGGCGCGTGCGAAGCTCGTGGCCGCCGACTCGCACCAAGGCGCCGACCGCGTCGGCGGTGACGTCGATGGCGATCTCGGCGGCGAGCACCGGCGCGGCTTCGAAGGGCGTGCCCGCGAAAATCCTCGGGCCGAAATAGGCTCCGACCTGCGCGTCGGTGGAGACGAAGCCCAGCACCGCGGGCGCGGCGGCTGGGTCGGGTTGGAACAAAACCATGCCCGAGGCGGCGCTGCCGCGGGGCGTGTGGACGAGGCGCGCGACGTGGACGATGACGTTGGGCATCGCGAGCGCGGGAGCAGTGCAGGCGACGAGGTCGACGCCGCCTTCCCAGCTCATCCAATCGGAGAGGGTGGTGTGCATGTGGGATCGGGGACTGAAAATTACCCGATTTTTCCCGAGGCGGACATACGCTGTCTTGCGTAGGTGACGACGGTGCGCCGCGGCGCGGAAACATCGGCCGGCTCGACCGTCTCAGGCCAGGCGCCGGCGCCACGCGGCCGCGCCGAGGGCGAGCACGCCGGCGAGTGCGGCGCAGGTCGAGGGCTCCGGCACGGAGGTGAGCGGCGTGGGAGCGACGAGAGGCGTGAGCAGGAACGCTTCGTAGGTGAATTGGGTGGTGATACCCCAGCCGATGATCTGGCCCGCCTCGTTGATGTCCCAGGCTTGGCCGAGGCCGTAGGCGAGGTTGAAGCCCGCGCTGGCGAAGTCGGCCACGGCCGTGAGGTCGATCATCGCGCTCGCGGCGTAGTCGTAGAAGAACGGATGCATGGTGTAGCCGTTGGCGAGGTAACTGTAGCCGACGACTTGGCCGGCGTTGTTCACGTCGGTCGCCCAGCTGTTGCCGCCGAGCGAGCCGAGATCGGTCATGGTGCCGTTGGCGTAGAGGAAGGCATGACGCTGGGCGACGTTACCGGCGCCGAATGTGCTGTTGCCGGCCACCCAGCCGAGGTCGTTGATGCCTTGGGCCTCGCTCAGACCGCTGGCTCCCGACAGCGACCCGAGGTCGAGCATGGTGCCACTGGACCAGATGACGGCGTGGTCGGCGGTGTGGCTGGCGTTGGAGCGGCCGGCGATGAGGCCGGAGGAGTTGATGGCATTCGCGTAGCTGACGCCGGTGGGGCCGAGCAACGTGCCGAGATCGGTCATGGTGCCGTTGGCGTAGCGAAATCCGTGGGTGGTGGTGCCGGTGCCGGACGTGCCGACGATGATGCCGGACGAGTTGATGTCGTTGGCCTGGCTGAGGGTGCCGCCGAGGGTGCCGAGGTCGGTCATGGTGCCGCCGGCGAAGGCGAAGGCGTGGTAGTCGGTGGAGCCGGTGAGGTGGGACCAACCGACGACGGTGCCGGCGCTGTTCACGCCGAGGGCGCGGCTCTGCGTGCCGCCGAGGGTGCCGAGGTCGGCAAAGCTGCCGTTGTAGGAGAAGGCGTGAACGCTGGTCTGGGCCGAGCTGTTGCCGTAGCCGACGATCAATCCGGAGTCGTTGAGCGCGTAGGGCTGCAACGTCGTCGAGCCGCCGAGATTGCCGAGGCGCGTGACAGTGAACATCGGAGCGCTCTGCGCATGCGCCGCGGTGGCGACGATCGCAGTGGCCAGGCAGAGTCGGAAAAACGAACGGAAGCGGTCCATGCCGGCTTTCTGCGCGAGTTCTCCGCCAGCCGGCAAAGATCAAACGGCCGTCTACGCGGAACTGCGTAGAAGCGGCGAGGACGCGAAAGCCCTTTCCAAGCCGCCGCGCCCCTCCATGCTGCGCCGCATGAGTCATCCTCGTCCGCAGCGCGCCCCGGGCGCCGTCGCGAAAAATCCCGAGCTGAACGTCTGCGGTTGGCAGGCGGTCTCGACGCTGTTCGCGCGGCACCCGGCCGACGTGTTGCGGCTTTTCTTCGATGCGCAGACCGGCAAGCGCGCGGGTGAGATGTGTTCCTACCTCGCGCAGAACAAACGCGTCTACCGCCAGGTGTCGCCCGAGGAGCTCGAGAAGGTCGCCGGCACCGTCCACCACGGCGGCATCGTGGCGGTGATCGCCGCGCGACCGCTGTGCCGCGTGACGCCCGACGTGCTCGCGGCGTGGGCGCAGGCGAAGGCGCCGCTGCTGCTCCTCGACCGCGTGAGCAACGCCAACAATCTCGGCGCCATCGTGCGCAGTGCGGCGTATTTCGGCGTGCGCGCGATCGTGATCCCCGATGCGCCCGGCCAGGCTCTGCCCAGCGAGGCCGCCTATCGCGTGGCCGAGGGCGGCATGGAGTTCGTGGAGTTCTTCCGCGTGCCGTCGCTGCCGGACTTTTGCGCGACCTTGAAGCGCTCCCACTACCTCGTCGGCACCAGCCTGCGCGGCACGCAGCTCTCGCCGCGCGAAGTGCGCGATCGCGGTCTGCCGCGGCCGCCGGCGATCGTGCTGGGCAACGAGGAAAAGGGCATCGCGCCCACCGTCGCGGCGGCGTGCGACCGGTTGGTGAAGATTCCCGGCGCCGAGACGGTCGAGTCGCTCAACGTCTCCGCGGCCGCGGCCGTGCTTTGCTGGGAGTTTTTCGGCGCGCGCTGAAGCGGCGGCCCGCGCGCAGGCGGGTGCGCCGCGTCAATCGCACCGCAGCACCGCGCGCACGGGCGAGCCATCGCCGCCACGCACCTTCAGCGGCAGCGCGATGAGCTCGTAGACGCCGGGATCGACGGCGTGCAGGTCGAGGTTTTCCAGGATGAGCACGCGTGCGGCTTCGAGCGCGTGGTGCGTGGGCAGGTCCTTGCTCGTCGGCTGGTCGACGGAGGGAAAATCCATGCCGATGAGCCGCACGCCGTGTGCGCCGAGCCAGGCGGGCAGCCCCGGCGCGTAGCGCGGCCAGCCGGCCGGAAACGCGGCGGGATTTTTCCAGCAATCGGTGCGAATGAGCGCGCGCGGCGTCGCGGCCCAGTCGAACGGCGCGAAGAGCTCGGGCGTGAGCTCGTCGCGTCCGCGCGCGTCGATCACGCGCGCCGGCCCGACGTAGGCGTCGAGGGGAACCTCGTCGATCTTCGCGCCGGCATCGGCGAAGTGATACGGCGCATCGACGTGCGTGCCCGCGTGCATGCTCGTGACGAGGCGGCCGACGTTGGCCGAGTAGCCGCCGGCCTTGGTGGCGGCGAAAGAAAACTCGGTCGCGGTGTCGCCTGGCCAGACGACCATGCCGTTTTGCAGGGGACGGGAAATGTCGATCAGTTTCATGTGACGCTGCCGCGTTGCGCGGGGAAGGTTTCGTAGCTGCGGGTGTGGGCGATGTGGTGGAGCCGCTCGATGGCCGCAACGCAATCGCTGTAGGAATTGTAGAGCGCGGTCGGCGCAAGCCGCACCACGTCGGGCGGGCGGAAGTCCGGCACGATGCCCGCGGCCTTCAGCGCCTGGCAAAGGCGCCACGCCTCGGGGTGCGCGAGCGACACGTGGCCGCCGCGGCGCGCGGGCTCGCGGGGCGTCACGACGGAGAATCCGAGCGGCGCGAGGTGCGTGTCGGCGAGTTCGATGAGCCAGGCGGTGAGGGCGAGGGATTTTTCCCGCAGCGGAGCGATGCCGCCCGCCGCCGTGAAAAGCTCCAACGCGCCTTGCAACGGTGCCACGCTCAGGATGTGCGGTGTGCCGACGTGCAACGCCGCTGCGCCGGTCTCGGCCTCGTGCGTGTGTGACATGGCGAAGCGTCGGCCGGGTGCCACGCCCCACCAGCCGGCCAGGCCGGGCGCGCGGGTGTGGTGGCGGCGGTTCAGGTAAAGCCCGCCCACCGCGCCGGGGCCGGCGTTGAGATATTTGTAGGAACACCAGAACGCGAAATCGACGTCGTCCGCGTCGAGGTTGTGCGGCACCGCGCCGACGGAGTGCGAGCAGTCGAACCCGATCAGGATGCCGCGCGCGTGCACCTCACGCGTGAGGCGGGCGAGATCGAGCAGTTGCCCGCTCGTGAAGAGCACGGACGGCAGCACGGCGACCTGCACGTCCGGCGCGAACGCGGCGATGATGTCGTCTTCGCGTAGCGTGCGCCCGTCGCGACTGCGCACCTCGCGGTAGTGCGTCGCGGGGTCGAGGCCGCGCAGGCGAAGATGGCTCGCGATCGCGTGGGCGTCGGAGGGGAAATTCAGCTCATCACCGAGGATGACGCGCCGTGATGCGTGGGCAGGATCGAACAGCGTTGCGAGCAACTGGTGGAGGTTGCTTGTCGTGGAGCCGGTCACGCCGACCTCGTCAGGCGCAGCGCCGAGGAGTGGGGCGAGTTGCGCGGCGATTGTTTCGCTGAATGAAACCCACGGCGTCGCGGCGTCGGTCCAGCCGCCGATGCCGAGCGTGCGCCACTCGTCGAGCACGCGACGCGCGGCGGCTTCTGCGGGCCGCGAGAGCAGCCCGAGCGAGTTGCCGTCGAGGTAGATCTGTCCTGCCGGCAGGTGGAACTCCGCTCGAAAACGCGCCAGCGGATCGGTGCGATCCAGTGCGGCGGCGCGGGCATGGTTTTCTGAAAACGACACGCGCCGAGCGTTTGTGATTCTCCGTCTGCCGCAAACGCGAAAGCATACCCCGCCTCCCCGGGCCTCCGTGTTTCCCCCGGCTTGTCAGCCGGAGCAAATCTAGCGTAATACGCTAGAATGCAAAACTACCGACCGGCGAAGCTAAGGGGAGTGGACGTATTGGCATCATCGTTGGAGACGGCGGCGGTCGCACTGGCGCGCCATTTGCGCCAGCGGCTGCAACCGGCACCGCGGTCGCGCGGCGCGACGTTGCGTCCGGGAGTCGAGACGCCGCTTTGGCTTGCGCTGCGAGAAGCGGTGCGAGGGCACCTGAGATCGCGCGGTGCGAAGGCGCTCTTGGCGCGCGAACTGTCCCTCGATCCAGCCCGCATGACCGAGTTTTTCGTGAATGCGCAGGCCATGCCCGACGCGGAGCGAACCCTTGAATTGCTGGCCTGGCTGGGCCGCCAGCGGCGACCGGAGACCAAGCGCTCCAGGCAAGCTAGCGTATTACGCTAGATTCCTTCGGGGCGGGCGGCGATGAGGTGTTTGTTGCGGCGGGCTTGCGTGGGGGCGGGCGGGCGGCAGGATGCGGCGCGTGAACAAGCCGATCTGGGACGATGCGCCGTGGGAGCCGCTGCCGCAGTTGGAGGGCGTCGTGCGGGCGGATGTGTGCGTTGTGGGCTTGGGCGGATCGGGGCTGGCGGCGCTGGAGGAGTTGCGCGCGCGCGGCGTGGAGGCGGTCGGCATCGACGCGCGCGGCGCGGGTGCGGGCGCGGCGGGGCGCAACGGCGGGTTCGTGCTGGCCGGGTTGGCGAAGTTTTATCACGACACCGTGGCGCAGTTCGGAAGCGAAGTGGCGGCGGGGATCTATCGCGCGACGGCGGAGGAAATCCAGCGGCAGGCGGCGGCGTTGCCAGGCGTGTTCAAACTGAACGGCTCGCTGCGCATCGCGGCGACGCCGGCGGAGATGGAGGATTGTCGCGCGCATCTGGCGGCGTTGCAGGCCGACGGTTTTCCGGTCGAGTGGTATCGCGGGCCGGAGGGCGAGGGGTTGTTGCTGCCGACGGATGGCGTGTTTCAGCCGCTCGCGCGGGTGCGCGCCGTGGCGCGGCGGTTGCGCGAGCAGGGCGTGCGGTTGTTCGAGCGCTCGCCGTTGAAAAAACTCGTGCCTGGGCAGGTCGTGTCCGATGCGGGCGTGGTCGTGGCGGACACGGTGATCGTGGCGGTGGACGGGCGGTTGGAGCGGATTTTTCCGGAGCTGGCGGGGCGCGTGCGCACGGCGCGGTTGCAGATGCTCGCGACGGCGCCGACGCGCGAAGTGAGTCTGCCGCGTGCGGTCTACTGGCGCTACGGCTACGAGTATTGGCAGCAGCTCGCGGACGGCTCGATCGCGCTCGGCGGGTTCCGCGATCACGCGCTGGAGGACGAGTGGACGCAATCAGCGGAGCCCACGGATTATATTCAGGAGAAAATCGAACGGTTCCTGCGCGGGCATCTGGGCGTGAACGCCCCGGTGACGCACCGCTGGGCGGCGTCGGTGGGTTACACGAGCGATGGATTGCCGCTGCTCGAGGAAGTGCGGCCGAAGGTCTGGGCGCTGGGCGGCTACTGTGGGACGGGCAACATCGTGGGCTCGCTTTGCGGGCGTGCGGCGGCGGCGCGGGCGTGCGGCGAGCGTTCGCCGTGGGCGGAATTGCTGGGACAGGCGCGTTCGCGCGGCGCGGTCTAATTTTGACTCGGCACGGGCCGGGCGTTGGGGCTGAGTGGCGTTCCTATGCGCCGGCTGAAAGTCCTGTTCGTCACCCCCGAAGTTGAGCCTTTCGTCAAAGTGGGCGGGCTCGCCGACATGGTCGGCGCCCTGCCGAAGGATATCGCGGCGCTCGGCCACGATGCGCGCGTGGTGTGCCCGCTGTATGCCACGACGAAGCGCGTGGGCGAATGGAAGACGCGCGAGGAGCCGCTCGGCGTGGACGTCGGGCCGGAGGCGCGCTGGGCGCGCACGTGGGAGACGACGCTCCCGGGCACGGCGGTGCCGGCGTATTTCATCGAGCACGACTGGTATTTCGGTCGCCCGGAGGTCTACAGCGAGTCGAGCGACAATCCGTTTCGCTTCGCCTTCTTCTGTCGCGC
Organism: Candidatus Didemnitutus sp.; assembly: GCA_019634575.1. Taxonomy (NCBI): domain Bacteria; kingdom Pseudomonadati; phylum Verrucomicrobiota; class Opitutia; order Opitutales; family Opitutaceae; genus Candidatus Didemnitutus; species Candidatus Didemnitutus sp. The sequence goes on along the minus strand of JAHCAY010000001.1, from coordinate 2,155,977 downwards.
GGTGCTCGCGCTATGCGAGCAGCTCGACTGGATCCCGGACGTGATCCACGCGCACGATTGGACGACGGGGCTGCTGCCCGTGATGCTGAACACGACGTTGCGCGACGGACCACTCGGGAAGATCGCGACGGTTTTCACGGTGCACAATCTCGAGCACCAAGGCCTCGCGCCGCGCAGTCTCGTGGAGTTTTCGCGGCTGCCGATGGGCGAATATCGCTCCGACTCGCTCGAGAGCCACGGCCAGGTGAACATGATGAAGGGCGGGCTCTATCACTCGTCGAAGATCACGACGGTGAGTCCGACCTACGCGCAGGAAATCCGCACACGCGAGGGAGGTTTCGGGCTCGATGCCGTGCTGCGTTTCCGCTCGGCCGACGTGATCGGCATCCTGAACGGCATCGACGCCGCCGCGTGGGACCCGGCGACCGACAAGGCGCTGCCCGCGAATTTTTCCGCCGCCGATCTCTCTGGCAAGGCGGCGTGCAAAGCGGCGTTGCAGGAACGGCTCGGGCTCAATCCCGACGCGCATGTCGCGGTCTACGGCGTCGTCGCGCGCCTCGCGCACCAGAAGGGTCTCGATCTGCTCGCCGAGTCGATCGGGCACATCGTCGAGCGCATGCACGTGCAGTTCGCCATCGTGGGCAGCGGCGACGAGCGGACCGAGGCGATGTTCCGCACGGCCGCGGCGCGCCATCCGGGCAAGATCGGGGCGTTCATCGGCTTCGACCCGAAACTCGCGCGTCTCGTGCAGGCGGGCAGCGATCTGTTCGTGATGCCGAGTCGTTCGGAGCCGTGCGGCCTCACGCAGATGTATGCGATGCGCTACGGCACGCTGCCGATTGTCCGCGCGACCGGCGGCCTTGTCGACACGGTGGTGAACTACGACGAGGGCTCGAATCGCGGCACGGGTTTCCTCTTCCGCGAAGCGAACTCGGCCGCGCTCTATCAGGCGATCGGCCGGGCGTGCGCGACGTATTACGACCGCCGCGAAGAGTTCCGCGCCATGCAGCTGCGCGCGATGGCGCAGGATTTCTCGTGGGCCGCGAGCGCGCCGAAATACGTCGAATGCTACCGCTGGGCGATCGAGGCGCGGACGGGGACGACGCTGGAAGCCTGAGCGGGTCGGGGCGTCCCGTATGACATCGCCCTCTCAACCTCGCCGTTGACACGCCGCGCGCTGGCCGGCACTCCTCTGCGCACATGCTTCAGTCGTTCGCCTATTTCTTTTTTGCGTTCGCCGGCTTTTTTGCCCCGCGAACCATGGGCGGCTGACTCCGAAGCATAAACTGACTCACCAGATTTAAGCACCAGAGCCGCCCAATCCCGGGCGGCTCTTTTGTTTTCCGACCCACCGATTTCCTCACGCTTGCTCCCATGATCCTCCCTAAAGCCACTCGCCTCACGCCCGAACAGCTCAACGAAGTCACGACCATCGTCGTCGAGTTCGGCTGCAAGATCCAACCCATCATCGGTGCCGTCCGTTCGATCTACGCCATCGTCGGCGACGAGCGCGACGAGCTGATGATCGCGCGCCTCGAAGGCCTCGACTACATCGAGCGCATCGATCGCATCCAGTCGCCGTTCAAGCTCATGGACCGGCGCTCGGACCTCGCCAACCACCACCTCAAGATCGGCAACGTCACGCTGGGCGAGGAACTCTTGGTCATCGCCGGCCAGTGCACGATCGATCCGAAAAATCCCAATTATTACCTCGAGACTTCGCAGGCCGTGAAAGAGGCGGGCGCCGATGCGCTCCGCGGCGGCGTGTGGAAGCCGCGCACCAATCCCTACAGCTTCCAAGGCGACGCGCGCTCGCTCGAAATCCTCATGGACGCCTCGCGCCGCACCGGCCTGCCGGTCGTCACCGAAGTCATGGAGCTCGAGCACATCAACCTCGCCCTCGATGCCGGTGTGCACGTGCTCCAGATCGGCGCACGCAACGCGCTGAACTACTCGCTCCTCCGCCAGGTCGGCCGCGCCATCGCCGGTCGCTCCACCGCGGTGATGCTCAAGCGCAGCATCCACAGCGGCCCGCTTGCGGAGTTCATCTCCGCTGCCGAATACATCGCGGCCTTCGGCAATCCGAACGTCATTCTCTGCCCGCGCGGCACCCAGCCGCAGCTCGAGGGTTACCGCAACCAGCCCGACGAATCGATCACGCCGCTGCTCAAGGAAAAGACCTGGGCGCCGGTCGTCGTCGATCCGTCGCATTCCGTCGGTAAAGCCAGCTACGTCCCTGCCGCCGCGCTCGCCGCCGTGGCCTACGGCTGCGACGGCCTGTGCATCGAGGCGCACGTCAGCCCGTCGCACGGCATCGGCGACGACCCGAAGCAGGCCGTGACGCCCTCGGCGCTTGCCGAGCTGGTCAAACGCTGCCGCGCTCTCCACGCTACGCTTCGTCCCCAACCCGCCGCCCGCGCCTAATCGCTTCGCTTCTTGTAGGTCAGCCCGCTGGCGGGCGCCCCGAGAGGCGCGCGCAAGCTCGCTGACCACACCTTCCCCTTCCACCGCCCGCGCATGAAAAAAGAACTCTCCGCCATCCGCACGCGCATCGACGCCATCGACGAACGCGTCGTGAAGCTCCTCAACGATCGCCTCCGTCTCGCCCAGCGCATCGGCGAAGTGAAACGCGGCGCACGCGGGCGCATCTACGTCGCCGAGCGCGAGGCCGACGTGCTCCGTCGCGTCGCCACCACCAACAAGGGCGGCGTGCTCAAACCCGCGGCGCTCCAGGCCATTTATCGCGAGATCATGTCCGCTGCGCTCGCGTTGGAGAAACCGCTCGTCATCGCCTACCTCGGACCCGAGGCGACCTACACGCACGCCGCGGCATTGAAGAAGTTCGGCCGTAGCGTCGATTACCGCCCGATGCCGTCGCTCGCCGACGTGTTCACCGCGGTGGAGAAGGGGGAGGCCGACTACGGCGTCGTGCCGATCGAGAACTCCACCGAAGGCACCGTGCGCGATTCGCTGGATCTCTTCGTCGAGACGCCGCTGAAGATCGTCGCCGAGCTCCAGCTCGAGATCGAGCACACGCTGCTCTCGCGCGAGCCGCTGGAAAAAATCACCCGCGTCTACTCGAAGGACCAGGCGCTCGCCCAGTGCCGCCGCTGGCTCCAGCGCCACCTGCCGCACGCGCAGCTGATCGACGTCGACAGCACCGCGCTCGGCGTGCAGCGCGCCGCGAAAGAGAAGGGCGCCGCCGCCGTCGGTCCGCGCCTCGCCGGCGAGCGTTACGGTGTGCCTGCCGTAGCGCAGCGCATCCAGGACCAGAAGAACAACACCTCGCGCTTCGGCATCCTCGGCCGCGAGCCGTCCGGCGTGGTTGGCAAGGGCCACGACAAGACGAGCCTGCTCGTCTCGCTGCATCACGAGCCCGGCGCGTTGCTGCGCGCGCTCACGCCTTTCCACAAGCGCAAGCTCAACCTCACGCGCATCGAGTCGCGTCCGAGCCGCCTGCGTCCGTGGGACTACATCTTCTTCCTCGATGTCTCCGGCCACTACGACGAGCCCGCGATGCAGCAGGCGCTCGCCGACCTGCGCCGCCAGTGTCCGCTCGTGAAGTGGCTCGGCAGCTATCCGGCGGCGAAGGCGGTGTGAGGCGGCGCGTTTCGCCGAAGCCGGCGTGCGGCGCATGTGTTGGGGCGGGCTGCGAAACGGGATTTCCGTGTAGGCAGCGTGCTGGCACGCGCTCTGTGCCGTGGTGGAGCGCGACCAAGGTCGCTGCCTACCGCGGCCCGCGCCGAAATTCGCTCGCGGCACGCCGGCGGCCGCGCCTTACCGGTCCGATTTGTTCGCGCGCCGCGCTCAGTAATCGTCCAGCAGCACCCACATGATCCACGTCAGCGCTAGGTCCGCGATCACGAGACCGGCGAGGCAGTAGACGAAGAGCACCGCGTTCTGCGTGCGGTAACCCCAGATCGCGAGCGGCAGTCCGACGCCATTCAGCAGGATCATCGTCACCCAGTAGTCGCGTTTGCGGCGCCGCCAGTTCGGCCGATGCGACGGCGCGAGCTCGTCCAAGCCCGCCGCGATCTCGCGTTCGCGCAGCTCGCGCTGGATCGCGAACACGTCGTTGGCCGGTGGCGGCGTGTCGTGCGGTTCACCGGCCTCCGAGCGCGGCGCGTTCACGCGCTCGAATTCCTTCGGTTTGAAACCGTAATTTTTCCGCGGTGGGTCCGGTTGGTCGGGCACGTGCGCGACGTTGATCGGGGATTCGCTTATGCACAACCCGCGTTCTCCTCGGGAGCGGCAGTGCGCGCCTCCGCGCTCGCCGCTGAAATCCTTCGCTCCTAATAGTCCCGATATGCCACAACGTAGCGTTTGCAGGGGCATAAGAGGTGCTACCACCGAGAGTGCTATGCACTCCTGCGGTATCCCTTCGCCCCTCTATGATCCGGCGTTCGAACACGACGCCTGCGGTGTCGGCTTCATTGCGCGCACCGACGGTCACCGGACTCACGATGTTCTGAAGCACGGACTCACCGCACTCAAAGCCCTCGCACATCGCGGCGCGATCGACGCCGACTCGTCCACGGGCGACGGCGCCGGCATCATGACGCAGCTGCCTTACGAACTGATCAGCGCGCACCTCGTCGCGCAGAAGGTCAGCGTGCTGCCGAAGGACAAGGACCTCGCCGTCGCCCAGCTGTTTCTCCCGCGCGAAAACGACCTCGCGCAGGCGCAGATCAAAAAGATTTTCATCGAGGCGGTGAAGGAAGAGGGCCTCGGCTTCGTGGCGTGGCGCGACGTGCCGACCGACTATTCGATCCTCGGCCGCAAGGCCGCCGACACGCGTCCGATGGTGCTGCAGGCGATTATCGCGCGCCTCGACGATTCGAGCGACGACGACTTCGAGCGCCACCTCTACCTCGCGCAGAAGATGGCCGAGCGCCGCTGCAACGAGGCGCGCCTCGACGGCTTCTACGTCTGCTCCTGCTCGTCGCGCACCATCGTCTACAAGGGCCTGCTCAACGCGCCCGAGGTCCGCCGCTTTTTCCCGGACCTGCGCGACACGCGCTACACGACGGCGTTCACGATTTTCCATCAGCGCTACTCGACGAACACGTTCCCGACGTGGCACCTCGCGCAGCCGTTCCGCCTCATGGCGCACAACGGCGAGATCAACACCATCCGCGGCAACCGCGTGCGCATGCAGGCGCGCGAGAAGGCGATGGCGGGCGGCGTGTGGGGCGGGCGCTTCGCCGATCTGCACCCGATCGTGCAGCCGGGCATGTCCGACTCCGCGAGCTTCGACAACGTCCTCCAAGTCCTCGCGCTCGGCGGCCGCTCCGCGCTCCACTCGATGATGATGATGGCGCCGCTCGCGTGGGAACAGAACCCGCGCCTCAGCGAGGACGCCCGCGGCTTCTTCCAATACCACTCGCTCTTCATGGAACCGTGGGACGGCCCCGCGGCGCTCGTGTTCTCCGACGGCAAGATCGTCGGCGCCACGCTCGACCGCAACGGCCTGCGCCCCGCGCGTTTCAAGCTCTACGACGACGGCCACATCCTCCTCGCCTCGGAAACCGGCCTCGTGCCGAATCTCCCCGGCCAGGTCGTCATGTCCGGCCGCCTCGGGCCCGGCCGCATGATCGCGGTCGACCTCGAGCGACAGCGCCTGCTGATGGACGAAGACATCAAGAAGGAAGTCGCCGAGAAACCGGTCTTCCGCGACTGGTGCTCGCGCCACCTGATCAATCTGGGAAAATTCGCCGCGACCTCGCCGGAGAACGAAGTCATCACGCCGCCCGCCGCCTACACCGCCTCGGTGCTCCAGCAGCAACTTGCGTTCGGCTACGACACCGAGGAGCTCGAACTCGTGCTCGGCTCGCTCGCCGTCGGCGTCGAGCCCACCGGCTCGATGGGCGACGACACGCCGCTCGCCGTCCTCTCGCGCCGCCCGAAGCTCCTCTACAGCTACTTCAAGCAACTCTTCGCGCAGGTCACGAATCCGCCGATCGACTCGATCCGCGAAAAGTCCGTGATGTCGCTCGGCGCCGCGCTCGGCCCGCGCCTCAGCCTGTTCGACACCGGCCTCTCGCCGACCGGCGTGCTCACGCTGGATTCGCCGCTGATCTTCGACCACGAACTCGAAGCGCTCCACGCGGTGCCGCTGTTCCGCAATGCCGTTGTGCGTCTCTCCGTCCTCTTCGACGCCAACGCCGGCCCCGACGCGCTGGCCAACGCCGTGCACGACCTCGCGCACCGCGCCTTCAACGCCGTCGAAAACCAGGGCGCGAAGATTCTCATCCTCTCCGACAAGGGCCTCGCGCCTGACAAGGCCGCGATCCCGATGCTCCTCGCCGTCGGTGCCGTGCAACACCGCCTCATCCGCGCCGGCCTGCGCCTGAAGTGCGACATCGTCGCCGAGACCGGTGAAGCGCGCGACGTCCACCACATCGCCTGCCTCAGCGGCTACGGCGCCAACGCCATCAATCCCTACCTCGCGCTTGCGACCGTTCGCGAACTCGCGACGCAAGGAAAGCTCGCCACGCCCGCGAAGCCCGCGGACGCCGAGAAGAATTACAAGAAGGCCCTCGAAGCCGGCCTGTTGAAGGTGCTCGCCCGCATGGGCATCTCGACGCTCGCCAGCTACCGCGGCGCGCAGATCTTCGAAGCCATCGGCATCGGCGGCAAAGTCATCGAAGAGTGCTTCGGCGGCACGCCGTCACCCATCGGCGGCATCGGTTACCGCCAGATCGCCGATGAAGTGCTGCGCCGCCACGAGCGCGCCTTCCCGCGCATGAACAACGCCGCCTCCGAGGCCGAGGCGACGCCCGCGCCCGCGACCGAGTTGCCCAACGACGGCTACTACAAGGTCAACAAGAAGGGCGACGGCGAGTTCCACGGCTGGAACCCGAAGGTCGTCGCCGGCATGCACAAGTTCCTCAAGGGTGCCGCGCCCGAGGACTACAAGGTCTTCTCGCAAACCTCCGACGAGCATCCGCCGGTCACGATCAAGGACCTGCTGAAAATCCGTTTCCCGTCGGGCGGCCTGCCGCTCGAGGAAGTCGAGCCGATCGAGGACATCCGCCGCCGCTTCACCACCGCCGGCATGTCGCTCGGCGCGCTCTCCCCCGAGGCGCACGAGACGCTCGCCATCGCGATGAACCGCATCGGCGGCAAGTCGAACTCGGGCGAGGGTGGCGAAGATCCCGAGCGCTTCGGGCTCCGCGAAAACGGCGACAGCGCCAACAGCGCGATCAAGCAGGTCGCGTCCGGCCGCTTCGGCGTCACCGCCGAATACCTCGCCAACGCGCGCGAGATCGAAATCAAGATGGCCCAGGGCGCGAAGCCCGGCGAAGGCGGCCAGTTGCCCGGCCACAAGGTCTCGCCGCTCATCGCGAAGCTCCGCTTCTCCGTCCCCGGCGTCACGCTCATCTCGCCGCCGCCGCACCACGACATCTACTCGATCGAGGATCTCGCGCAGCTGATTCTCGACCTCAAGGAAGTCAACCCGCGCGCCAAGGTCTGCGTGAAGCTCGTCTCCTCCTCCGGCGTCGGCACGATCGCCGCCGGCGTCGCGAAGGCCTACGCGGACGTCGTCCTCATCTCCGGCCACGAAGGTGGCACGGGTGCCTCGCCGCTCGGCTCGATCAAGAACGCCGGTTCCGACTGGGTGCTCGGCCTCGCCGAGGCGCATCAGGTTCTGATGATGAATGGCCTCCGCAACCGCGTCACGCTCCGCACCGACGGTGGCATGAAAACCGGTCGCGACATCGTCATCGCCGCCATCCTCGGCGCCGAGGAGTTCAACTTCGGCACCGCCGCGCTCATCGCGGCCGGTTGCGCGATGTTCCGCGTCTGCCATCTCAACACGTGCCCGGTCGGCGTCGCCACGCAGCGCGACGACCTGCGCGCGAAGTTCCGCGGCAAGCCCGAGAACGTCATCGCCTACTTCAACGCCGTCGCCGAGGAAGTCCGCCATTACCTCGCGCGCCTCGGCGCGCACACGCTCAACGACGTCATCGGCCGCCCCGAACTGCTCGAGCAGATCGACGACCCGGCGAACCCGAAGACGCGTTTCATCAATCTCTCCGGCGTCCTCCACAACGTCGATCCGACCGGCCAGCTCGACCGCTTCCACACGCGCGAGCGCAACGAGCGCTTCGGCTCCGAGGGCTCGCTCGACGAGTTCATCATCCAGGAAGCACGCCACGTCGTCGCCGGCCGCGCCGGCCGTTTCACCGGCACCTACAAGGTGACGAACGAATCGCGCTGCCTCGGCACGCACCTCTCCGGCCAGATCGCGTATTTGCGCGGCAGCCAGAGCCCGCTCGCGCCGCGCACGATCGACCTGAAGTTCAACGGCACCGCCGGCCAGAGCTTCGGCACGTTCCTCGTCCCCGGCGTGCGCCTCACGCTCACCGGCGAGGGCAACGACTACGTCGGCAAGGGTATGAGCGGCGGCGAAATCGTCATCCGCCCGCGCAGCGACGAGATCTTCGCCTGGGAAACCAACGTCCTCATCGGCAACACCTGCCTCTACGGCGCGACGGGCGGCCTGCTCTTCGCGGCCGGCTGGGCGGGCGAGCGCTTCGCGGTCCGCAATTCCGGCGCGATCGCCGTCGTCGAGGGCGTGGGCGACCACGGTTGCGAATACATGACGCGCGGCACCGTCGTCGTGCTCGGCCGCACCGGCCTGAACTTCGGCGCCGGCATGAGCGGCGGCCTCGCCTTCGTCTACGACAAGCTCGATACGCTGCCCAAGCGCTACAACAGCCAGATGGTCACGCTCGAGCGCCTGTCGAACGACGACGAGGCCGAGTCGCTCCGCAAGCTCATCAGCGACCACGCCGCTTCGACCGGTTCGCCGCACGCGCAGCGCATCCTCGCGGAGTGGCGCGAGAGCGTGAAACTGTTCTGGAAAGTCGTGCCCAACGCGCCTACGCCCGACGCGCCCAAGCAGTTCTACCGCTATGAGCCGGTGCAGGTCTTCGCCGAACACGAAGCCGCCCTCGGCTGAGTGCGGCGGATAGTTCTTTCCTTCCCGAACCCGCGGCTCGTGCCGCGGGTTTCGTTTTTGGTGCGTGGCAAAGCTGCGGCGAACCGTGCCTCGCCTCCGTGTCATGTTTTTGTCATAGATGAAAGTTGGCCGGGACGATGCTTAGAGCCGGGCGAGACGTCGCATCCCCTAGGCGTCGTCGACCACGCCAAACCTAAACACACTGCAAACACCACCATGAGAAAAACCCTGCTCGCCGCGCTCGCGCTCATTGCCGCTGCCGGCCTTTCCGCCGAGGAAGCCAAGTCCTCCTACTCGATCACGTCCGACGTGACCTACACCACACGCTACTTCTTCCGTGGCGTGAAAAACCAGGACTCGGCCCTCCAGCCTTCCGTCACCTACACGCAAGGCGCCTTCTCCGGCGGCATCTGGACCAGCCAGGCGCTCGGCAACAAGGACACTTCATGGGCGCAGGGCAAGGAATACGATTTCTTCGGTGGCTACACGTTCTCCCTCGAGAACAACGCCTCCGTCACGCTCGGCGGCACCTATTATTACTATCCGTCGGCTCGTCCGAGCCTGAGCGAAGCGAAGAAATCTTACGAGGGCTCCATCGCCTTCGCCGCGCCGGTCGGCCCGCTCAGCGGCAAGTTCACGGTCTTCCATGACTTCAAGTTCGACTCCAACACGCTCCAGGCCGATCTCGGCTACAGCGTGCCGATGAGCAACGGCTCGTTCGATGTCGGCGCCTACTTCGGCTACAACGACATCGGCGACGGCGACGCCGACCTCCCGGGCACCGCCGGTTACACTTACAAATACTACGGCCTCGACGCATCGGTCAGCATCAAGCTCTCCGACAAGGCCACCGCCAAGCTCGGCGGCCACTGGACCGACACCCGGGGCGACCTCGCCTCGCCGGACAAAAACCTTTGGGTCACGCTCGGCGTCACCGTCGTGTTCTGATCCAGAAACAGGAACGCATAGCAGAATGGGAACCGGCCGCACGCGAGTGCGGCCGGTTTTGCATTTGGCCGCTATGACACTCTGCGGACCGCGCCGCCTCGACGCTGCATTGCCGGGCGGGCGGGGAACCTCGAAATTATTCCCCCGCCACGTCCAAAAATTCCACGAAATCTTTCTGGCGCCGCCGCGCCCGAATGCGTTTGGGTAAACCTTTTCTCCATGAAGAAGCCACGCAAAGTCGCCATCCTCACTGCCGGTGGTCTCGCTCCCTGCCTGAGCGCCGCCGTCGGTGAACTCATTCTCCAATACACCGCCGCCGCGCCCGAGATTGAGATCATCTGCTATCGCTCCGGCTACAAGGGCCTCCTCCTCGGCGACTCCATCCAGGTCACCGACGACATGCGCGCGCAGGCCGGCATCCTCCGCCGCTACGGCGGCAGCCCCATCGGCAATTCCCGCGTCCGCCTCACCAACGTCGACGACTGCGTGAAGCGCGGCCTCGTCAAACCCGGCCAGGACCCGCGCGCCGTCGCCGCCAAGCAGCTCAAGAAGGACAAGGTCGACATCCTCCACACCATCGGCGGAGACGACACCAACACCGCCGCCGCCGACCTCGCCGCCTACCTCAAGAAGAACAACTACAAGCTCACCGTCGTCGGCCTCCCCAAGACCATCGACAACGACATCGTCCCCATCCGCCAATCCCTCGGCGCACTCACCGCGGCGGAGCAGGGCGCCCGCTTCTTCCAGAACGTCGTCAGCGAGCACGGCGCCAGCTCGCGCATGCTCATTGTCCACGAAATCATGGGCCGCCACTCCGGCTGGCTCACCGCCGCGACCACGCGCGAATACCTCCGCTTCGTCGAAGGCGGCCGCTTCCTCCCCGGCCTCGGCCTCCACGAGGAGCGTTGGAGCGTCCACGGCGTCTACCTGCCCGAGATGGAATTCGACCTCCATGCCGAGTCCGACCGCCTCCGCGCTGTCATGGACCGCCTCGGCAACGTGAACCTCTTCGTCTCCGAAGGCGCCTGCGTCGAAACCGTCATCGCCGAGATGACCGCGCGCGGCGAATCGATCGAGCGCGACCCCTTCGGCCACGTGAAACTCGACAAGATCGGCGTCGGCTCCTGGTTCGGCAAACGCTTCGCCACCATGATCGGTGCCGAGAAGGTGCTCGTGCAGAAGTCCGGCTATTTCGCCCGCTCCGCCGCCGCCAACGACGCCGATCTCGTGCTCATCGCCCGCTGTGTCGAGCACGCCGTCGAGTGCGCGCTCCGCGGCGAGTCCGGCCTCATCGGCGAGGACGAGGAATCCAACGGCCACCTCCGCCCGATCGAGTTCAACCGCGTCAAGGGCGGCAAACACTTCGACCTGCGCACGCGCTGGTTCCAGGAACTGCTCGTCACGACCGGCCAAAAGTCCGGCCGCCGCCGGAAGATCGCCTGAATTTCCGGACCGGGCGCGACGTCGTAGAAAACGTCGCGCTCGTCCTGCCGCGCCGCATCGTCGGCGATGAGCCCCAGAAAATATCGAACGCCTTGGCCCGTGCGGGGTCCAACGCGCAGCCTGTCTTTTTTTGCTGCATGACCGCCCGGGAAAATCTCCAACACCTCCTCTCGCTCCTCCTCGTCACTTTCGTCCTCACGCTGCCCGCCCGCGCCGCCAGCTGGGTGCTGGCCAATGGCGACCGCCTCACCGGCACGCTCGTGCGCGAATCGGCCGACGAGCTCGAAATCCAGCACGCGCAACTCGGCACGTTGAAGATTCCGCGCTCGGCTCTCGCGCCGACTCCGAGCCCCGCCACGGCGGCCGCCATTGCCAAAGTCCCCACGGTGCCGGACGGCGCGCCCGCCGCGCGCACCGACAAAGTCATCCCGAAATGGACGCGCCAGATCGAGCTCGGCTACGCCACGCAGGATGGCGCCAAGACGAAGCGCGACCTCACCGCGCGTTTCCAGATCGAGGGCCGGGACAAACACTCCAACAGCTATCGCGCCACCGCCACCGCGCAGCGCTCCGAGGCGAACAACGTCGTCACCGCCGACCGCCAGCTCGCCGATTTCCGCTGGCGCCACGACTTCAGCAAGCGCCTCTTCACCCAGTCGCTCACGACGTATTCCTCCGACGACCTCAAGCAGATCAACTACAGCGTCGAGCAACAGCTCGGCGGCGGCTACAAAATCCTCGATGCGCCCAAGCAGCAGGTGAACGTCGGCCTCGGCGCCGTCCTCCAGCGCCTCTCGCGCGACGACTACGATGACTACACCGCGCTCCTCGGCTCCGCGTTCCAGGACTACACGCTCCAATGGGACAAACGTTTCAAATTCACGCAGGAAGCCACCGTCTTCCTCGCCGACTCGCCCAACATGTCCGCGCGCGGCGGCCGCTCCACCGTGACCGGCGCGCCTGCCGACGGGAATTTCCGGATCAAATTCAACGCCGCGCTCCAATCCCGCGTCACGGACAGCCTGTCGCTCAACCTGCGCTACGAGGTCGACTACGACCACTCCGTCCCCGATCCGAACTACCGCTCCGACTCGCGCCTGACCTCCTCGCTCGGTTACGCGTGGTAGCGGCGCTCCCCGCCGCCAGTTTAAGTTGAAGGTTTGAGTTTAAGAAACCGCCGGCGCGGCCGGCGCGTCGCCCGCTAGCTGTGGTCCCACTTGAACTTAAAGCCTTAAACTTAATCTGGCGCGAAGCGCCCGGGGCGCTTCGCGCCTTGCCCCGGCACAAAAGCCGCCCAACGTAGTCGAACGATTCCCCGCATGCGACCGCTCCTCCTCCTCGCGTTACTCGCTGTGCCCGCGCTGGCGCAGACACCGGCCGCGCCCTCGCTGCAGAATCTGGTGCAAAGTTCCCCCTTCGGCACCGCCATCGCCGCCGGTCAGGCCGCCGCCGGCGCCGGTCCGCTGGAATTTCGCGGCACCTTCGTCGATCGCGGCGAGCGTTTCTTCAGCATCGCCGACACCGCCTCGCACCGCGCCGAATGGGTCTCGCTCAACGAGACCGGCCGGCCGTTCCAGGTGAAGAACTACGATGCGGACAGCGAGACCGTCACGCTCAACTATCAGGGCCGCAGCATGAGCCTGAAGCTCCGCACCGCCCGGGTCACCGCCATGGCCATGCCGCCGCCCCAAGCGGTGGTCCCACCGCCACCCGGCCAGTCGCCGCAACCCAGCACGCTGCCCGCCGCCGCTCCGACCGCACCCGGCGCCACCGAGGCCCAGCGCCTTGCCCAGGTCGCCGAGGAAATCCGCCGCCGCCGCGCTTTGCGCCAGCAAGCCCAGCAACAGCCCGCGCCGACGCCTCCGCCCAACCAACCGCCCCGCTAATCTCCCATGAACCCGCGAAAAACCCGCGCTGCCTTCACGCTCGTCGAAATCCTTCTCGCCCTCGCCATCGTCGGCCTACTCGTCGGCCTCGCGGTGACGAACGCCGACAAAATCCTCGGCGGCAGCCAGGAATCCGTGGCCAAGATCTTCGTCCGCGACGCCCTCAAGACCTCGCTCACCCGCTACAAGATCGACGTCGGCGACTACCCGTCGACCACCGAAGGCCTCGCCGCGCTCCTCGCCGCTCCGGCCAACAAGGCCGACCGCTGGCACGGCCCCTACGCCGATGCGCCGAGCGGCAAGCTTCCGCTCGACCCCTGGGGCGAGCAATACCGCTACCGTTACCCGGGCACGAAGAACAAGGGCAGCTTCGACCTCTACTCCGTCGGACCGGACCACGCCGACGGCACCGAAGACGACATCGGCAATTGGTGACCGCCTGCGCCTCAGGGCCGGGAGGCGCACCGATGCCAGTCCAACGCATGCTCCGCGGTAACGCCCACGTTCGCGCCTTCACGCTCGTCGAGGTTTTGCTCGTTCTCGCGCTTCTCGCGCTGTTCGCCGCGATCTTCATCCCCGGCGTCAACTCGATGCTCGCGCAAATGGACGAGCGCGGCCCCGACCAGATCGCCAGCGAGGCCGTCCTCGCCGCACGGACCGTCGCGCTCGAGTCCGGCCACGCCACCGAGCTCGCCTACGATGTCGAGAAACGCCAGCTCCTCTGGGGCGACCGCGGCGCGCGCAGCGACGCCCTGCCGGCCGGCGTCGTGCTCGACCTGTTGCCGATGGAAGCCGGCGGCAACATCCTCCTCGGCGGTGAACTCTCCGAGAATCAGGAGCCGCTCAAGCGCGTCCGCTTCTTCCCCGACGGCACCTGCCAGCCCTTCCGCCTGCGCCTCCGCGTCGGCACCGAGGGCAAGCCGCGCGTCCTCGTCGTCGACCCATGGACCTGCGCGCTCAGCCCGGCCCCGACGAAAGGAGGGGCGTGAACTCTGCCGACAATCTCGCGGTTGTAGGGCGGGGTCTCCCGACCCCGCCGCGTGCGCTCCACGCCTTCACGCTCGTCGAAGTGCTCGTCGGCCTCGCGATCCTCGCCATCGCCGCGATCGTGCTCGGCGCCGCCTACGCCAATACGCTCGGCGCGCACGCCGCCATCGCCCAGCGCGCGTCCGGTGGCTCCGCCATGGATTTCCTCCGCGACACCGTGCTGAACGAACCCGAGCGCGAGAAAGTCGAGAAGGGCGGGGACATGTCGCTGCCGGACGACCGCCGCCTGCACTGGGAAGCCAAGGTCGAGGAAGCCGCCGTGCCTGATCTTTTCAAGGTCACGCTCACGACCCGCACGAGTGGCGGCACGCTGAAAGGCGAGGAAGAGGCCACGGAAACGCTCATGGTTCTCCGCCCGACCTGGAGCGATCCCCAGCGTCGCGAACAGCTCCGCTCCGACTGGCGCGCTGCGCACGAGAAGGCGAAGGAGGCGGCCGCGCGATGAACGGCAACGGCAGCCAGCCTTCGTGTGGGTCAGCGCGCTTGCGCGCGCTTTGGGGTGGGCGCCGTCGTCCCGACGGTGCCAAGGATTGCCGCGGCGCTCGGCGTCGCCGGGACGTCGACGCCCACCTTGGCCGCTCGCGCGCCTTCACGCTGATCGAGACGCTCCTCGCCGCCGCGTTGCTTGGCGGCCTGTTGCTCGCGCTGAATTTCTTTGTGTTCTCGATGGCGGAAATCTGGGGCGCCGGCTCCGAGCGCCGACTCTTCGACCAACACGTGCGCGCTGTCACGCGCGAGGTCGAGACGATGCTCCGCACCGCCGCGCTCCCGCCGCTTCAGACCGACACGCCGATCTTCGGTCGCGAAGTCCGGATCGACGACGGCCGGCGCATGACGCTCGTCTCCTACGAACTGGCCGAGGGCAGCCCGCGGCTGCCGTGGAAAACCACGCCGTTGCCCGACGTCGTGTGCGGACTCGTGCAGCAACCCGACAAGGGTCTCGTGCTCTACTGGCAATCGCGCCTCGAGAAGGACTTCGACGACGCCGCGCCGCGCGCGTTCGTCCTCTCGCCCTTCGGCGCCGAGCTGAAATACGAATACCTCGAGGGCGATGGCAACTTCTGGCGCGTCTACGACCAGTTGCAGCGCGACAACCAGGGCCGCTGGCGCATGCCTCAACGCCTGCGCCTCGGCTTCGCGCACGGCACGATGAAGACCGAAACCACCGTCACCCTGCCGCCCGCGCCGGGAGCGTTGCCGCACTATTGAACATGCGCGCGCACTCTCATCGCCACCGGGTAGCCCGCGACCTCCGGGCGCGGGTCGATGCGTTTCCCGCGCCCGGAGGTCGCGGGCTACCGATTCACCGCGCGGATCACCGCCCGAATCGCGGCGCGGTCATCGTCCTCGTGCTCGTCACCGTGCTGCTGGCGGCGTTTCTCCTCACCGCCTTCATCCGCCGCAGCGGCACCGAGCTGCTGGCCGACGCGCGTTCGGCGAACATGAAGAGTCTGCGCGCCGAGGCCTACTCCGCCCTCGAGACGACGCTCGCCGTGCTGGCGGATTTTCGCGCGGTCGACGGCGCTTTGCGCAGTCCCGCCGAAGGCTGGGAAGACCCGCTCGTCGACACCGGCTTCACGCCCGCCGCCGGCCGCGACGTCACGGTGTCGTTCGAGGACGAGTCGGCCAAACTCTCGCTGCCCAACGCGAGCGAGACCGAAGTCCAGACGATGCTCGAGTTCGCCGGCGTGGAGCGCAATCAGGCGGAGCGGCTCAGTCATGTGCTGCAAGCCTGGGCGCACGACGCCCCGAAGGACGCCGCGGTCGATCTGGATGTGCCCGACTACGGCACCGCGACGCCGGCTTACCAAGCCGCGCATCGCGCGCTCCGTTCGTGGAGCGAACTCGCCGCCGTCGAGCTCGACGAACATGTGTTTTTCGACGAAACCGGCCGGCCGACGCCGGTCTTCGACGCGTTCCGCCAGGAGGTGTCGTTGCTCTCGTTCCGTCGCGTGAACCTCAACGCGGCACGCGCCGGTGTGCTCACCGCGCTCGGCCTCGGCAGCGGCGAAGTGCAGGCGTTGCAGGATTACCGCGCCCGCCCGAAGCCGAAGGGCGAGACCGGCGTCTTCCGCTCCATCACCGAGGCCAACACCGTCATCGGCGCGAGCGTCACGGGCGACCGTTACGGCACCAATATCGAAGCGCTGCGCATCAACGTCGATGTCCGGCAAGGTCAGGTGGTCTACCGGTTGAGCGCGGTGGTCTCCGCCGGCGCCAACGCCTCCGCGCCGCAGCGCCGCACCGAGGCGCCCAAGCCCGGCAGCGTCGAAACGGCCCCGTCGCCCGAGCGTAAAGCCTTGAACTACCCCTTCACCGTGCTCGAAATCAAAGAGAACAGCGAACCAACCGCGCCCGAAGCCAGTCCCACGAGCTGACATGCCGACTCCCACCGAAACATCCGCGCCCGCCGCCGCGCTCGACGAGATCGTCGTGCTGCCGCCGGAGGCGTTCTTCGTGCGGCGCGTGGCGCTCGATGCCGCCGCGCCGGCGGCGGAACAGGTCGAGCTCGCACTCGAGACCCACGCGCCCTTCGCCGTCGGCCAGCTTTACTACGGCTTCCTGCCCGCACCCGATGGCGCCAGCGCGCTCGCGTTCGCGACCCATCGCCGGCTTTTCGCGGCCGAGGGTTGGGACGGCGCCGCCGCGGTCCTGCCCGCGTTCGTGGCGCTGCTCGGCGACGCGTCGTCCGGCAAGGCCGTCCGCACCTGGAGCGATGGCAACTCCCTGATCGTGGCGGCGTGGGACGGCGCCGGCTCGCTGCCCGCGCTCGTGCTCGCCCGCAAAGTCGAGCCCGCCACCGAAGCGGCCGAGCGCGACCGCTTGCTCGACGAGGCGAAGGCCCGGCTCGGCGAACTCGGCGCGGTCGAGGAGTTCGTCGGCCCGATCTCGGTCGTGCCGCGCAAGGAGGCTTCCGAATTCACCGTGGCGCGCCGCAGCGGCGGCACGCTGGCCACCCGTTTCGAGGAGGCCGCCGTGCAGGCGATGGATGTGCGCGACAAGGCGGTGCTCGCCGACCGCCGTGCCACACAGCAGCGCGACCGACTTCTCTGGCGGGTGCTGCAAGTGACCGTCGGATGCATCGCGTTCGCGGCGGTGCTCGAGCTCGCGGCTTTTCTCGGAGGCATGTTGCTCGACCAGCAGCGCGAGGCCCAACGCATCCTCGCGCCGAACGTGGAGAAGATTCAGACCGCGCAGACGCTCGGCACGCGCATCGAGGAGATGGCGCAGCGTCGCCTGCGCGCGATGGAGATGCTCGCCGTGGTCAACAGTGTCCGCCCCGGCGGCGTCGTGTTCTCGCGCTCCGTCACCAGCGGCCGCGACACGATCGAAATCATGGGTCAATCCGCCAATGCCGACAACGTCGGTGCCTTCGAATCCGCCGCGCGCGCCCTGCCGCAGGTTGCAACACTGGAAATGTCCAACGTCGAATTGCGCGAAGGCCTCGCGACCTTCCGTTTCGTCGCGACATTCAAGGATGGTTCGCTCGCCGGCGTCGCCGGCACAGGAGGTGCGAAGTGAAACGCTTTTTCTACACCCGCAATCTGCGCGAGAAGGCGCTGCTCGTGACCTTCGTCTCGCTCGTCGCCATCGCCTGGCTGCTCAGCGCGACCGGTCGCGCCCACACGCGGCTGGCGGACTGGCGCTCACTTCGCGCCTCCGGTGAGGAGCAGCAGCTCTGGCTCAAGAACCGCGCCGACATCGAGGCGCGTGCCGCCAAGGCCACGGCGCAGCTCGATCCCGCCAAGACCCTCAACGGCACCCGCTTGGTCGCCGAGATCAGCGCGCTCGCCTCGCAGGCGGGCCTGACCGCGGAAGTGTCCGGGCAGCGCAGCGAGCGCACGACGCAGTTTGCCTTCCACTCCGCGCAGGTGACCTTCCGCCGGGCCGAGATGGGCGCGCTGGTGAAATTCTACGAGACGCTTTCCGCGCGCTCGCCTTACGTCGGTCTCGAGCAGGTTTCGCTGCAAGCCGACCGCGCCGCGCCCGGCACGCTCAACGCGACCTTCCGCGTCACCGCGGCCGAATTGCAACGCTGAGGTCGGCCGCCCAGCCGACCGCGCTGCAACCGGCGACGAAGACCAGCGCGCCCGCGAAAGTGCGGCGGGCGCTGTGCGCGGTGTGCGCTTGCGCGGGCGAATTCGCCGTTGCGTGGATTCGCCGGCCCGGTTGTCTGGAGGTGCGGGCCACGCTAACCTTCGCATTCCATGAATGTTCTCGGCGGCATCTTCCTCTTCGGCGTGGCGGTCGCGTTTTTCGCGCTCTGGCTCTACGCGTTGATTTCGGCGATCAAGAACGAGCGGCTCGATCCGACGATGCGCATCGTGTGGGTGCTCGTGGTGATTCTCGTCAATGGACTCGGCGCCGTGATCTATCTGTTGGTGGCGCCGAATCGTCCGTCCCAGGAAGAAATTAACCTGCAGGCGACTTTGCGCCGGCGCGACGAGATCCAGCGCGCGGCCCGGCGCGCGTGAGCCGAACACGCTGATCGCGCGCGCCGCGCCTTCACGATCGCCCGGTCAGGCGGCCGGCGATTTGGCGGTCACCTTCTCGCCGACCTTGATCGCAAGCCACGCCAGCGGCAGGTAGGCGACGAGCAGATCGAGTGCGACGAACCACTTGGGCGCGGGAATCATGAACGCGGCCGCGATGCCGCCGCAGAGGGACACGATGCCCATCGCCCAGGCGAACACGGCGTGGCGGCTGGCGGAGACGGTGTAGGCCGCGAGTGCGCCGACGAACGCGTTGGCCGCGTGGGCGAGGAACGGAAACACGAAGTGCTGCGGCTGGAGCAGATGCGCGTGGGCGCGGATGCTCTCGACGTCGTTCATGTCCATGCCGGCGGGCGGAGGGAAAACGCGCGGGCCGAGGGAGATCAGAATCATGTTCGCGAAGCCGCCGGCGATGAGTCCGGCGACAACGGCAAGGATGTTGCGCAGCGTGGAGTTCATGGGATGGGTGGGACGCTGTTGCGCGGCACGCAGGGTGGCGTGGGTGGAATGGCGCAAAAGCGGGCGGCGGACACGTAGGCGGATGGGCGGGCGGCGTCAACGGGCCGCGTTTGGAAGGCTCGGTGGCCGGAGCGCGGAATGCGGGAAAATTTCGCCATGCCCGGACGAGCGAAAGCCTTGCGCTTTCCGCGACGACGGATCGGCACGATCCGTGATTCCGGCAGCGGCGCACCGCTGCCGACCGGGACTATTCCGCGACGACGGCGCGTTCGAGCGTGGCGATGTCGATCTTCACCATGTCCATCATCGCGGCCATGGCGCGGCGGGCGCGCGCGGGGTCACGGTCCTGCATGAGCTCGGTGAGGCGGCGCGGCACGATTTGCCAGGCGAGGCCCCACCGATCCTGAATCCAGCTGCAGGCCATCTCGGTGCCGCCGTGACCGAGGATCGCGGCCCAAAGGCGGTCGGTTTCGGCTTGGTCCGCGGTGTGGATTTGGAACGAGACGGCGGGGTTGAACTTGAAATTATCGCCGCCGTTCAGCGCGAGATAGGGCTGGCCGCCGAGGGTGAACTCGACGGTGAGCACGTCGCCGGCCTTGCCGCTCGGCCAATCGAGCGGCGAGCGAAACACGCGGTCGATGCGCGAGTCGGACAGGAGCGAGACGTAGAAATTGGCGGCCGCTTCGGCGTCGCCGTTGAACCAGAGGCAGGGAGTGATTTTCGACATGGGCGTGGATGTTGCTGAAACTAAGACGGACGAACCAGCTGGTTCCGGACACTCGGATGGGCGGATGCGTTTTTCGGACAATTGAAGCCCGAGCAGCTCGACAAGACCATGGGCGCGGCGGAAATGCCGCGAAATAACAGGGTAGTGGCGATGGTTGAAGTTCCTGGCGGCAAGCGGGAGACAGGTTCGCGCCACTACGGATTGGCGTTTTCCGCGGGGGCTTTCGAGGGATCGAAGGGGATCGGTTGACCGGCTTCGATCCGGTAGGAGCGGAAGCCGCGAACGGACTCATCGGGGAACCGATAGTCGTGCACGAAAACAGCCGGCGGATCACGGTCAGCGAGGAAAGTGGCGCGGCGCAGAGCCTCAGGGCGATCGAGCGGAACGGTGTCGGCGCGGAACGCGAGGCGGCGCACCACTTCTGTGCGTAGCCGAGTGGCGTGTTCGCCGCGCGGACGCAACGCGTGGACAACCAGCGAGGCTTCGCGCGGCCGTCCGGCGGAGTCGACCGTGAACGAAAGCTCCGCCGCGAGATACATCATGCCCGATGGTTCGAGGCGCGCGGGTTTGGTCTCCCCGAGATTGGCCCAAAGTCGCACCCCCGTGACGCGTTCGTTGCGGTCGCGCACGATCTCCGGCACGAGGGTCGCGCGCTGACGTTCGGGGCGCTGCGTCGCGATCGTCGGAGGCGCCAGATCGAGGAACTGCCGGTCGTATTCTCCCGATGCGGGCAGGCGGCTGGCCAGCCACATCCAGACGAGGAAGCCCATCCGGGGCGAGATGCTCTTGAGCGGAATGCCATAGCGCAGCGTGGCCATGGCCGATTTCTCATCGGGTGCACCGTCTTTCACCCAGAGCGTGGATAGATAACTGCTGCGATAGTCGGAGGCAAATAATTGGGCCAGTGGCGGCTTGGTCTCGGGATCGAGCGACCGGATACGGAATTCGCCCGCACTCGCGACCAGTTCGAACGGCGCCTCGTAACGCCGCTCCTCCTTGACGAGATATTGATCGCTCAAGGTGCCGCGCAGCACGACCGGGGATTCCCGCTCGGTGGCCGCCGCGAGCGAAACGAGCAGCAAGGGCAGACAACCTAGCGTCAGCAGGATTGTCCGCCGTTTGCCCCGGGCTTGTGGCAAGGGGGTGGGTCGCATCAGGGGAGACAGGAATTGAACGCGAAAACCTCGCGCGGTAGCCCGTTCGAAAGCTGGAGATATGGTGGGGACGCTCAACCCCGAAGCACGCGGATCGCTTCAGAACTTGAAACTCGCGCTGACGGAGAAGACGGCGGAGACGATTGCGTAGGCGATGAAGGCGACGAAGGTGAACGCGACGAGCAGCACGCCGGTCGAGATGACTTGCGTGAGCACGTTCACCTGGCGCGAGAGGTCGTCCTGATACGAGGCGGCGATGTTGCGCAGGCTCGGGGCGAGCTGGCCGGTGCTCTCGCCGACGGCGAGGCGGTCGATGACGAGCGGTGGGAAGCACTTCGTCTTCGCGAGCGATTGCGAGAGGCTTTCGCCTTCGAGCACGCGGCTGGTGGCGTCGCGGAAGGCGGATTGCAGCGAGCGGTTGGCGATGGTGCGCTCGGTCATGCGCAGCGCCTCGGCGGTGGTGACGCCGTTTTCGAGCAGCACGGCGAGCGTGGAGGCGAAGTTGTGGATCGTCGCCGCGGAGACGAAGCGGCCGGCGAAGGGCGCGCGCAGGACCCAGGCGTCGGTGGCGGTGCGGCCTTTGGTGGTTTTGCGCCAGCGCCAGAAGAACACGATGGTGAGCACGGCGCCGACGAGCGCGATGAGGCCGTAGTGCAGCAGAAAATCCGAGAGGCCGATGAGCAGGCGCGTGGCCCAGGGCATCTTGCCGCCGAGCGAATTGAGGAGCGTCTGCAGGCGCGGCAGCAGGAAGAAGATGAAGAAGATGATGACGCCGACCGCGATCGTGCAGATGAAAACCGGGTAGGCGAGGGCGGCGGCCAGCGTGCGGCGCATCTCGCGTTGCGCCGTGTAGTGCTGGACGAGGCGCTGGAGAACTTCGCGGAGATTGCCGGTCGCCTCGCCGGCGGCGATGAGGTTGACGGCGTGCGTGGTGAAGGTGCCGGGGAGCGACTCCATCGCTTGCGAGAGCGGGAGGCCTTCGCTGAGGCGTTCCCAGAGCGCGGCACAGAGTCCGCGGAGCTGCGGTTCCTGCAGGCGCTGGCTGAGCAGGCGGACGGCTTCGCCGGCCGGCAGGCCGCTGCCGATGAGGTCGGAGAGCGCCTGGAAAAACGGGAGCTGGAGATCCTCGCTGAACTGGCGTTGCGCACTGCGGTCGGCGAAGAGCTGCGGAAGCGCGTCCGTGACGGCCGGAGATTTTTTCGCCGCCGCCGTGGGAGCGCCGCCGAGTTCGTTCAGGCTGATCGGGCGCAGGCCGCGGGCCGCGAGCAGGCGCGCCGCGTCCTTGCGGCTGGGGGCGTCGAGCGTGGCTTCGACGGTCTGGCCGGTGCCGGAGCGGGCGGTGTAAGAAAAACGGGGCATCGCTAGAAAGCGGATTGCGGATATGGGAGACCGGAAAGCGATTCGATGTTGCGACTGCGGGTGGCGAGCGGACGGCTATCCGGTTTCCGGTTTCGGCGATCTCAGATCATTTTTCCGCCACCGTGATGACGCGGAGGACTTCCTCGAGCGTCGTGTGGCCGGCGAGGACCTTGGCCCAGCCGGATTGCTGGAGGGTGCGCATGCCGTGGTCGCGGGCGACCTTGGCGAGGGCGCGCGTCGATTCGCGGTGGACGATGAGGTCGTGCAGCGATTCGTCGGGGCGGAGAATCTCGAAGAGGCCGATGCGGCCGCGGTAGCCGGTGTTGCGGCAGCGCTCGCAGCCGCAGGGTTTCGGGACGTGCGTGACGCCTTCCGCGAGCGAGGCGTCGAGGCCGAGGACGGCGAGCGTGTCGCGGAGTTTCATCTGGCTGATCGGCTCGGTGCCGGCGCAATCCGGGCAGAGGCGGCGGACGAGGCGCTGGGCGATGACGAGCTCGATCGACGACGCTACGAGGAAGGGCTCGATGCCCATGTCGATGAGGCGCGTGATGGCGCCGGGGGCGTCGTTGGTGTGCAGCGTGGAGAAAACCAAGTGACCAGTGAGCGAGGCGCGGATGGCGATGTCGGCGGTTTCGCGGTCGCGGATTTCGCCGACCATGATGACGTCCGGGTCCTGGCGGAGGACGTGGCGCAGCGCGCTGGCGAAGGTGAGGCCAATCTCGGGACGGACCTGCATCTGGTTCGAGCCGGGGACTTCGTATTCGATCGGGTCCTCGACGGTGACGATGCGGAGATCGGTCGAGTTGATCTTGCGCAGAAACGCGTTGAGCGAGGTCGATTTGCCGGAGCCGGTCGGGCCGGTGACGAGGATGATGCCGTGCGGGTAATCGAGGACCTTGGTGATGATGGCCTGCTCGGACTCGTCCATGCCGAGGCGATCCATCGTGTAGGCTTCCTTCTTCTGATTCAGGAGACGGAGCGAGACGGATTCGGCGTAGATGGTCGGGATTGTGGAGACGCGGATATCGAGGACGTTGTCGCCGGCTTTGAAGTTGATGCGGCCGTCCTGCGGGAGGCGTTTCTCGGAGATGTTGAGGCGCGCCATGATTTTGAGGCGCGAGATGATGGCGTCCTGGTAACGCAGCAGGTTTTCCGGGACGGGGACGGGAACGAGCAGGCCGTCGACGCGGTAGCGGATGCGGAGCTGGCCTTCCTGCGGTTCGAAATGGATGTCGGTCGCGCCGTCCTCGATGGCTTGCGCGATGATGTCGCGGACGAAGCGGACGACGGCGGCATCGGCGTCGGCTTCGATGTTGAGTGCCTGGCCGCTGGCGAAAGTGTCGGGTTCGTCGGAGTCCTCGATGGAGCCAGCGCCGACGCCGTAGTTCTCGATGATGAGCTGGCGGAGGCGGTCGGCGGCGGCGAGGTGCCATTGCACGCGACGCGGCGTGAAGACGGCGACCCAGTCGCGGACGTCGTCGTCGGGCGGCCAGGAGGTGGCGAGGTGGAGCGGGGCGTCGGTGGAACTGGCGTCGTCGTTCTTTCTGTCGCCGACGGCGACGGGGAGGACCTGATAGTCGTGGACGAGACGCGCGGGCAGCGTGGCGATCGCGTCGGCGTCGGCGGCGAGCGTGGCGACGACGGGCAAACTTGTTTGCTCGGCGAGGAAGGGGAGGACGGCGCCGGGCGAGAGGTTGCGAAACACCGCGAGGAGTTCCTGGCGCTCGGCGCGGGGAGCTTCGCGGAGCTGGCGCAGCTGGTCCGCATCGGGCCAGTCGTGCAGGAAATCGGGCGTGGCGGCTGGCGTTTGCATCAGGCGCGAGAAAGGAGATTGAGACGAGGGCAAACCCGCGCCCGGAGGTCGCGGGCTACCGTGTCGCGGGCTACCGATTGAAGCAGCGGCATGGCGGGCATGGTCTCAGCGCTTTTTCTTTGAATTAGGGAGCGGCTGGCCGATGGCTTCGCGGATGGGGTCGCGCTCCTTGGCGGGCAGTTTGTCGATCTGCTGGAGCGCGGTGGCGTTGTCGGTGGGAGTATTGGTGAGGACGGTCGGGCGGAGGAAGAACACGAGGTCGGTGCGGGTGTCCTCGCGTTTGCGGGTGCCGAGGAGGTCGCCGAGGAAAGGAATGGGCCCGAGGCGAGAGGTGCTCTTGGATTTCGAGGTGCGCTGGAGGCCGCCGAGGACGACGATTTCGCCGCTGCGGACGGAGACGAAGTTCTTGGTGGAGCGGCGGCCGATACGAGGCTGCGGGTTGCCGTCGATCTGGATGTCGCCGAGGATGTCGTTCACTTCCTGCGTGATCTCGAGTTGGACGGAGCCGTCGTTGCCGATGAGCGGCTTCACCTTGAGGGAGATACCGATGTCCTTGGAGGAGACGGTGGAGCGATAGCCGGTGCCGACGTTGCCGGTGCTGCCCGTGGTGCCGTCGTTGAGGTAGCTGCTGATGGTGGGGCGCTGCTCGCCGACGAACATCTCACCTTCCTTGTTGTGGGTGGTCATGATGTTCGGGACGGAGAGGATGGTGGCGTTGGTCTTGCGGGGGGTGGTGGTGAGACCGATCTCGGCGGCGAGGTCGACGTCGCCGGTCGGCTGGCGCGTGCCCGTGACGGCGCTGCTGGACGCGCCGGCCATGGCGAAGGAGCCGCCGACGAGCTTGTCCTTGTCGATCTTCAGGCCGAGGGCGCTGATGCCGGAGGTGGCTTCGTCGCCGAGCGTGACTTCGGCGATGACGACCTCGATGCGGACTTGGGCGAGAAGGACGTCGATCTTGGTCACGAGGTCGTTGATGAGGCGGATGTCGTCGACGGTGCCGGAGACGACGAGGGAGTTGGAGCGCTCTTCGGCGAGGATGGTGAGGAGCGCGCTGAACTGGTTGGACGGTTCGGCGAGGTTGGATGCGCCGGAGACGTTGACGAGGGTCGCAGCGGGCGTGGGAGCGGCGCCGGGGGCGGGGGTGGGCGTCGCGGTGACGATGTTGGGGCGGCCGGATTCCTGGCCGCGCGCGGCGTTGTTCTGGCCGGCGACGAGTTGCGAGAGGATGGTGGCGACGTCCTTGGCGGTGGCGTGCTTGAGGTAGATGACTTCGTTGCGGGTGTTGGGGTCGGATTTGACGTCGAGTTTGGCGATGAGGTCGTCGAAGAACGCGACTTGGCGCGGATCGGAGATGACGATGACCTGGTTGGTGCGGTCGTCGGCGTTGTAGCTGGTGGCGGTGCCGATCTGCGACTGGAGCGCGCCGGAGAGGATGGTGCGCATCTTGTTCACGACGTCGGAGGCCTTGGCGTATTGCAACGTGTAGAATTTCGGCGTGAGGCCGGAGAGGGCGGGCTGGTCGAGTCGGTTGAGGAGCGTCTCGATGCGTTGGAGGTTGCTGACGGAGTCGGTGATGAGCGCGGCGTTGGCCTTTTCGAAGATGACGGGCGGGCTGCCGGTGTTGGGCGAGAGCAGGCCGGCGATCTGGGGCATGAATTCGGCGACACGGAGGAACGAGAGTTGGAAGATCTTCGTGGCGATGCGGCCGCTGGTGGGGAGCGAGAGCGTGGAGCCGTCGATCAGCTCGGGCGCCTCGGATTTGGCCATGTTGAGCGCGGTGACCTTGATGAAGTGTTCGTCCATCGGCGTGAGCGCGACGCCGTTGAGGGCGAGCAAGGTCTCGAGTGCGCGGACGGTTTCCTCGCGCGTGTAGCTCTCCTTGATGCGCACCGTGATGGTGGCGGCGGGGAGCGCTTGCGGGCGCAGGACGGTCTTGCCGGTGAGCCGCTCGAGGAGCACGAGGACCTGGTCGATGCTCTCCTCGCGGAGGTCGATCGGTCCGACGGCGCCGGTGGCCGGGAGGTTCGCGGGCGCCGCGACGGTCGGGGCGGGTTGTGCCGGGAGCGACGAGAGGGCAACGCTCAAGGCGAGCGCGCCGGCGGCGAGGCGGGAGAGAAGATGCTTCATGCAGGGTGCCGCGGGCGCGGCGGAGATTAGTCGTGTGACGTGGCCCACGTCGAAATGTTGCAGGAGGCGAGTTGAAACGGCGACCGCTCCGAAAGCAAGGCCCGCGTCCATCCCGGATAGGCTGCGGTTTATCCCGCTGGCTCTTTGGCATGCGGAACAACCTGCGCTTGCGACGGACGAAAACCTGCAACACCCTCTTCCCCGGGCCGGCTACTCGCCAACGAGTCAACGACAGGTTAATAACATCCTTGTATCCGATGCATCTGACGCGGGCGCGCGAAAGCGCTCCCTTGTCGCCCTTCCTCCTCCTCATGCGCCCCCTCCGCCTCTGTCTTCTTTGCGCGGCGGTGCTGACCTCCGTCAGCGCCACTCACGCCACCACGGTCGTGCCACCGGAATTTCCGGATCTCGTCTCGAGTTCCGACTACGTCATTCGCGGAAAGGTGGTGAGCCTCACCAATGAAATCCGCCAGCGCGACGGTCGCGAAGTGCCCTTCACTCTCGCGGAGATCGCCGTGTCGGAAGTCATCGCCGGCACGCCGCCCCAGAAGGTCGTGCTGACGATGCTCGGCGGGAAGACCTCCGATGGCGGCGAGCTCGTCGTCGAGGGCGTGCCGCGCTTCGTGGTCGGTGACGACAGCATCTTTTTCGTGAAGAACAACGGCACGAATTTCTACCCACTCAGGGGCGTGATGCACGGCCTCTATCCGGTGAGACGCGACAAGGCGACCGGCCGCGAATACGTCGCGCGCGCCAACGGTCTGCCGCTCTCCGCCACCGCCGAAGTCGGCCTGCCCATGGCCGAGGGCGCGATGGCGCAGGAGTTGCGGAAACACATCAAGGTTTCCGACGCGCTCAGCGTCGCCGAATTCAAGCAGAGCATACGCGAGACCCGCGCCGCCGCCGTGAAAGGAGAGAAGAACAATGCGAACTAATCTCCTCCTCCGCACGCTGGCCCTCGCCGCGGCCCTCGCCACCGTCGTTTCGGCTCCCGCCTACGAAACGATCCGTTCCGGTTCGGCCCTCATCAAGTGGCCAAACGGCACGATCCCGATGCAGATCAAGCTCGGCACCGCCAAGACCCTGCTGGACCAAACCAACTACAGCACGAGCGCGCAGGCCGCGATGGAGAGCTGGAACACCGTGCTGCGCAACGTGCAGTTTGCCCCGACCATCGCCAGCGAAGGCCTCGGCCACGATCGCGACGGCATCAACGAGCTCTTTTTCGACTCGAAGATCTACAGCAACGCCACCGGAGGCGGCGATGCCTTCGACGACAGCACGCTCGCCGTCACCATTTCCTACCGGTCGTCGGCGCTCTCCACTGACGGCACCTACCGGCGAACCACCTCCGACATCATCTTCAACACGGCTTGGAAGTGGGAATCCTATCGCGGCGCACGCCAGAGCAGCACCAGCGTGGGCATTGATATTCGTCGCGTCGCCGTCCACGAGCTCGGTCACGTGCTCGGTCTCGACCACCCCGACGAGTGGGGCCAGACCAGCATCGTCCCCGTCCCGGTGATGAACTCGCACGTGAGCGACACCGATGCGATCACGCGCGACGATATCGATGGCGCGCAATACATCTATGGCGTCCCGGGCAATCCCACCGCGCCGGCCAACGACAACTTCGCCAACGCCACCGCCGTCACGATTCCCGCCAGCAACACCGTCACGCTCACCGGCTCGAGCCTCAGCGCCACCAAGGAAGCTGGCGAACCCAACCACGCTTCGGAAGCCGGCGGCGCCTCCGTCTGGTGGAAATGGACCGCGCCGTTCAACGGTCCACTCGAAGTGAAAACAGCCGGCACGCCCTTCGACACCCTCCTCGGCGTCTACACGGGCACGGCGGTCAACTCGCTTACGCTCGTCGCCTCCAACGACGACGCCGAGCCGCCCCCGACCAGCGGGCAGGATTCGCAGACGCGCAATCGCACCAGCATCGTCTCGTTCACGGCCACCCAAGGCACGACGTATTACTTCGCCGTCGACGGCTGGAGCGGCGAGTGGGGCAGCAACATCAGCCTGACCTTCACGTTCGCGCCTGTCATCCCGGACTCGGCCCCGACCATCACGACCCAGCCCCAGAGCCAGTCGGTGCTGGCCGGCACGGGCGTCGTGTTCAGCGTCGTCGCCACCGGTAAGCCCAATCCCACCTACCAGTGGAACAAGGGCGGCGCCGCGATCGCCGGAGCCACCGGCACGACGCTCACCTTCGCCAATGCGCAAGTCTCCGATTCGGGCACCTACACCGTCACGGTCACCAACAGCGTCGGCTCGGTCACGAGCAACAGCGCCACGCTGACGGTGAGCGCCCCGCCGACGCCCAGTGGCGGCGGAGGCGGTGGCGGTGGCGGCGCGCCGAGCCATTGGTTCTGCGCGGCACTCGCGCTCGCCGCGCTTGCGCGCTGGCGGCAACGCCGCCAGTAACGGCGGCATGGAGCCGCTGAAACTCTCGCGCATCGGAACGCCGCCGTGGTTCTACACGGCGGCTTTTCTTTGCGCGCTCGTCGTGCAACTCGTGCCGGCGTGGCGCGACGCCTTGATCTACGACCGCGCCGCCGTCGCGCACGGCGAGCTGTGGCGGGTCTGGACCGCGCAGATCGTGCACTTCGGCTGGCCGCACTTCGTGGCCGATGGCGGCCTGTTGCTCATCATCGGCTGGACGCTCGGTCGGGAGTTTCCCCGCGACAGCTGGATCGGCCTGCTGGCGATGCCGCCGGTGATCTGCGCCGTGCTCTACTGGTGCGACCCGACGATGGTGCGCTACGCCGGCCTGAGCGCGGTGAACCTCGGCCTGCTGCTCCTGCTCGCGGCGCGCGGCTGGAAAGGCGACCTCCGCGATTGGTTCTGGCCGGCGATCGTGGCGATCTACGTCGTGGAGCTCGGCTACGAAATCTGGAAAGGCGGCCGCGGCGGCGGCTTCATCGAGTTCGACGACGCGAACGTGAAAGTCGCCACCAGCGCGCACCTCGCCGCAGTCGGGTATGCGTTGGCGGCCTGGTGCGTGGCGGTGGGACGCGCTCGCCGGCGCTCTGCCTGAGACGGCGCCGAGGCTTGCGGCGCGCGCCATCCGCGTGTTGGCTTTGCGTGTTCGGATGATGAATGCCGCGCGAAAAGACCTTCGTCGGTGGGCCATCCTGCTGCTTGCCACCGCAGAGGTGTTGCGCGCGGAGTTCTCGCCCGCGGAATTGCGCGCCTTCCGCGCCGGGCCGGCACGCGATGTCGCGGCGAATGTGCGCGAGCCGAACGAGCCGGCAAACTGGTCGGCGTCGGTCCGCATTCCCGATGGCTACGCGGCGTGGGCGGCGGCGTTTTTTTTCGCGGCGGAACTCGCCGACCGGCGCGTGAGCGGTCCAGATGCGGTGTGTGCGGCGGATGGACTCACGAATCTGGAAAAATATGCCCTCGGCCTCGATCCGCACGCGGTGGCGCGAGCGGAAGATTTACCCGAGAACGGGCAGCTCGATGAGCACTTCTTCCTCTGGTATCGCCGCCCGAGCGACACGAACGACGTGGAGTATCGCGTCGAAGTCTCGATCGACTACGGCGCGACGTGGACGAGCGCTGGCGTGACGCAGGAACCGATCCTCGCCAACGAACTCGCGGAGTCGTGGCAGGCGCACTACCACGCGGCGGCGGGTGAGAGTGCGCGATTGAGGCTCGTGGTGATGCTGCGGTGAGCAGTCCCGGAGTGGCGGCGAAATTCTCAGGAATCCCGCCGTCCAGCGACCCTGGCAGAAAAAAGCGCTATTTCAGGTGCGCGGTGAAGAACGCGGCGATTTTCTCGAGAGGGATCTTGTCCAACTGATCATACAGATCGACGTGGCTGGTGCCTGGGACGATCAGCAGTTCCTTCGGTTCCGCGGCGGCGGCGTAGGCCGTTTCGCTGAAGTAGCGCGAGTGGGCCTTTTCGCCGTGGATGAACAGGATCGGGCGCGGAGAGATTTCCTTAATGTAGGTCAGGAGCTGAAAGTTCATGAACGAAAGCGGCGTCGTGGCCGACCATGAGCCGCTGGAGTTCACGGCTCGCGGATGGAATCCGCGCGGTGTCCGGTAGTAGTCGTGGTAGTCCACGAGGAATTGCGCCTCGCCGCCTTTCAGTTCGTTCATGCGAGGTCCGTAGGCGGGCGTGCCTTTTTCGACGTCGGTCCAGCGTTGCTGACTCAGCCGCTCCAGCGTTTGGGTGCGTTGTTCGAGCGTGACGCTGTCGTTGTAGCCCTTGGACATCACGCGGCTCATATCATACATGGTGCTTGTGACGACGGCCTTGATGCGCTTGTCCACCGCCGCGGCGTTCAAGGCCATGCCGCCGAAGCCGCAAATGCCGATGACGCCGATGCGATTCCGATCCACGAGCGGGTTCAGCCCGAGGTAATCCACTGCCGCACTGAAATCCTCGGTGTTGATGTCGGGTGAAGCGATGTTGCGCGGCTCGCCGCCGCTCTCACCGGTGTAGGAAGGATCGAAGGCCAGCGTTGCGAAGCCGCGCGCGGCCATCGTGTTCGCGTAGAGACCGGAGGACTGCTCCTTGACCGCGCCGAAGGGGCCGCTGATGGCCAGCGCTGGCAGCGGTTTATCGCCGTGATTTTTCGGAAGGTAGAGATCGCCGGTGAGCCGGATGCCGTAGCGATTGACGAAGGTCACTTTCTGTCGCGTGACCGTGTCACTCAGAGTGAAAGTGTAGTGATCGGAGTTGGCATCTTGGGCGCAGGCCAGGGCGACGAAGAGAGTCGTGCCGGCGGCGAGGGAGGTGAGGAGTTTCGGGAGGTTCATGGTAGAACTGCGACAATACCCGAAACGATAGTCCCTTGCTCCGGCGTCCTTGCGTCACCTTTAGTCTTGTTGCTCAAACCCGCACGCGAGTGGCGGGCGAGCCTCTCGCGCTAACGCAGTGATGGCCTCACCGCTGCCGCCGAAACTCGCTGGGAGTCATGCCCGCCTCGCGCCGGAAGACTTGGGCAAAATGACTCGGGCTGGAAAAACCCGTATCCAGAGCGATGGCGACCACGCTTTGCTTGGTTTCCCGCAGGCGGCGGCGTGCCTCTTTCATACGCGCGTCCAGCTGGAACTTTGCCGGCGATGTGCCGGTGGCCTCCTTGAACAGCCGATGGAAGTGAAATTTGCTTAGGCCCGCTTTGGCGGCGAGTGCGTCCAGATCGAACTCCTCGTCGAGATGCGCTTCGATCCAGTCGGTGACCTGCTTCAGCTTGAATCCCGGCAGCGCTGCGCTGGTGCCGTGAGTGTGCTCGGGGATTTCGGCGTAGTTCCGCGCCAGGTGAGTCGCGATGAGATGCGCCAAGCCTTGCACACGCAGCACGCTCGCGCGACGCGCCATCAACTCCTGTCGAACACCCTCCATCATCCAGTTCAGGTCGGGGTCGGTGAAGGCCGACAGATCGCGGAGGCGCACTCTCGGCGCATCGTTCCCATAGACTTCCTCCAGCGCGCGTGTGAGCAACGGCAACTCGACAAAAACCATCATCGCGAGGAACGGCTCCGCCGAGAGCGTCTTCCACCGGCACTCGTAGGGACCGCCGCCGGTGGTCAGGAAAAACGAGCCGGCTTTGATCCGGTGCGTGATCCACGGGCCGTTGCCCTCGCGCTCTTGGAATTCCGCTTCCCCACTGAACGTCCAGGCGAGGTAAGCCTCGCTCACGCCCGGCATGGCGAGTGCCTCTGTCTCGCGCAGCGGCTGGTGGATCCAAGCCTTCAAATCATGCCAAGCCTTGCCCCGGCTCGGACGCAGGCATGTCGACCGTGTGTAGGGAAGGTAGGCTTCAGCGGACGTTTTGTCGGGAATCGGCATCGCGCGTGTCGGAACATACGGAACTGAGCCGAACCAGCCAGCTGGAACCTGAGTCGCCAAACCCAACCATTTCTCGAGCCGCGATCGTGGCGAAGCGCTTTATCGCAACCGCAATAAACCCGGAGCAAGGGTCGGAAAGACGGTCGAGCACGGTGGTGCTACAGTGGCGCGACTCGAAGAAAGACACTTTAACACGGCAGCGTCCGCGGCCCTTTCTCGGGCAGCAATAACTCCACTCATCCTACCATGATCAAAGACAAAGTCGTAATCATCACCGGTGCATCCTCCGGGATCGGCGAGGCCACCGCTAAGTTGCTCGCGCGCAGGGGCGCCAAAGTCGTGCTCGGCGCGCGGCGCACAGATAAACTGAAGCAGATTGCCGACGCGATCGGGATGGCTGGCGGTCAGGCGGCCTTCCGCGAGTTGGATGTGACCAAAGCCTCAGACAACGCCGCGATTGTCGAACTGGCCAAGCGGTCGTTCGGTCGTGTGGATGCCATTTTCCTCAATGCCGGAATCATGCCGACGGCGCCCGTGTCGGCGCTGAAAGTCGACGAGTGGAACGAGGCGGTCGACGTAAACATCAAGGGTGTTCTGAACGGCGTCGCTGCGGTGCTGCCGACCTTTCTTCAGCAGAAGTCCGGGCATATCCTCGCGACTTCATCGGTCGCCGGCATCAAAGCCTACCCGGGGGCGGCCATTTATGGCGGCACCAAGTGGTTCGTGCGCGATTTCATGGAAGTCTTGCGCATGGAGTCCGCGATGGAAGGGACGAACATTCGCACCGCGACGCTCTATCCCGCGGCCATCAACACGGAGTTGCTGGGCGGCATCAGCCATCAAGCGAGCGCCGATGCCATGCAGAAGCTCTACGAGCGCTACGGAATCTCGCCAGAGCGGATCGCGCGTGTCGTAGAATTCGCACTGGACCTCCCGGAGGACACCACGGTCAACGAGCTCACCGTCGGACCGGCCAACCAGCCTTGGTAAAGGGCTGTCCAACTCACATCGGCCATACCTTCCGCCCGCTCCGTCACAGGTGATTCCCCGTCGCCATTTCCTGAAGACTGTCGTGGCCGCACTTGCGACGCTACCAACGCTCGCCCGAGCGCAAAACGATCATCTGACCCTCGAAACCCAAACCAACATGGACATCGAAATTATTCGCAACGGCTCCCAGCCCTCCAGCAAGGGACCTTCTGATTGGTTCACCGGCACGACGCGTATTGATCCGTTGTTTGCCGCCAAGGAATCCGCCCGAGCGGCGGCCGCGCTGGTCACGTTCGAGCCCGGCGCGCGCACTGCCTGGCACACGCACCCGTTGGGTCAGACGTTGATTGTCACCTCGGGCTTGGGCCGGGTGCAGCGCGAGGGCGGCCGAGTGCAGGAGATTCGGCCGGGCGATGTGGTGTGGTTTCCGCCGGGTTTGAAACACTGGCATGGCGCCTCGCCGACCGTGGCGATGTCGCACGTCGCGATCCAAGAGCACGTCAACGGCAAGGTCGTCGACTGGATGGAGAAGGTCAGCGACGAAGATTACCGGGGCGCGGTAAGCTAACCGGCAGCGATCCGCTCGAGTCCGACGAAGGAAATCCATGAAAATCGCTTTAATCGGGACAGGAATGGTCGGCCGCGCACTGGCGAACCGACTCGCCGGCGTAGGCCATGATGTCGTCATCGGAACGCGTGACGTGAAGCAGACGCTCGCGCGCACTGACACGGATCTGATGGGGTCGCCGCCTTATGCCGAGTGGCAGAAAGCCAACCGAAGTGTCCGCTTGCTGCCGTTTCCAGAGGCGGGTGCGCACGGCGAGGTCATCGTCAACGCCACTGCCGGCGCAGTTTCGCTGGAGGCACTCGAAGCGGTTGGCGCGTCCAATTTGGACGGCAAGGTCGTGGTCGATCTGGCCATCCCGCTCGATTTGTCGCGGGGCTTGCCGCCGCAGATCCTTTACGCGAACACCGACAGCCTCGGCGAACGGGTTCAGCGCGCGTTTCCCGGCGCCCGTGTGGTCAAGACGCTCAACACCGTCTTCTTTCAAGTGATGATCGAACCCTCGCGTGTGCCCGGGCGGCATAACATCTTCGTTGCCGGCGAGGATGCCGGCGCGAAGGAGACCACTCGCGGTCTGCTGGTCCAGTTTGGTTGGCCTGCGGAGTCGATCATCGACCTCGGCGGCATCGAGGCGGCTCGCGCCACCGAAATGTATATGCAGCTCTACTTCCTGCTCCACCGCTCGCTCGGCACGTTCGATTTTAACATCGCCGTCGTCCGCGCCTAGCGCCCGTCAACCACCACGGAGCGTTTCTGAACATGGCTACCTGGGGAAAACTCGAATTTGGTCGCCTCGCCGAGGCGGACGATCTGCATGTCGCTCCGTTGCGGGACGACGGCGTGACCTATGGCACGCCGACTTGGATTTGGTCCGTCGTGGTCGGCGAGCACCTTTACGTGAGGGCCTACAACGGAAAGAATTCGCGCTGGTATCAGGCCGCACTGCGGCAGAAAGCCGGCCGCGTCACCGTCGCAGAAATTACACAGGAAGTTTCATTCGAGCCAGTTACTGACGCAGTCAACGACCGCATCGACGACGCCTACCGGACGAAGTATAGCGACAGCCCGTATCTCGCACCGATGGTCGGCGATCGCGCTCGCAACGCCACCATGCGGATCGTTCCGGCGCGGGGCGCCAGCCAATGAGAGCGAGGGGAGACTAAATCATGCCGCACATCGTCGTTAAACTTTGGCCCGGAAAATCCGAGCAACAGAAACAAGAGCTCGCCGCGCGAATCACCTCCGATGCCATGGAGGTTCTGGATCTTGGCGCAGAGACGGTCTCCGTCGCGATGGAGGAGATACCGTCACACGAGTGGGCCGAAAAAGTCTACCGCCCCGAAATCGCCAAGCAGTCCAACAAGCTCTACAAAAAACCGGGCTATTCGATGTGATGGGTTGGACGTGCCATTCTTGCCGAGCGGCCCCTAGAGGAACTCTCGCCTCCGTTGCGTAACCCGGCGATCTGCGGAGCGCTCAAAACAAAGACCCGGCCGCATGAGGCCGGGTCTCGAAAACAGAATTAAACCACCCGGGAGACGGAATTAATCCCGAAAAACGGAATCAACCCCTTGGACCAAGCTCAACGATACTCCTCGTTCGTGAGCGCGTTGATGATTTTGAAGTTCTCGACGTGGTAGTTCGGGTCGGCGCGGAAGGCCAGCTTCACGCCGAAGAGTTTCTCCATGCGCACGAGCAGGTCGGCGTCTTCGGCGCGGAGGCGCTCGAGGATCGACGGGTGCACGTGCACGCGGAGCGAATACTCCTTGTTGTCTTTCCGATTCTGCAGGCGGCGCGCGACGGAGCTGAGGCGGCGCTGGAGTTCGACGGACATCGTCGTCGCGCTCTTCACGATGCCGCGGCCGTGGCAATACGGGCAGCTCGTGTAGATGTTGGCCGAGAGGGACTCCTGCTGGCGCTGGCGCGTCATCTGCATGATGCCGAGCTGCGAGATGGGCAGGATGTGGGTCTTGGCTTTGTCCTCCGACATGAGCTCCACCATCTTGTCGTAGACCGACTGGCGGTGGCGGCGCTCCTTCATGTCGATGAAGTCCATGATGATCAGGCCGCCGATGTTGCGGAGCCGGATCTGGCGCGCCATTTCGGCGGCCGCTTCCATGTTCACCTGGAAGATCGTGTTCTTCTCGTCACCGCTGCGGCTCTTGTGGGAGCCGGTGTTGACGTCGATGGCGATGAGCGCCTCGGTCTCGTCGATGACGATCTCGCCGCCGGATGGCAGCGTGACGCGGCGCTGGAAGGTCTGCTCGATCTGGCGCTCGATGTTGTAGCGCTCGAAGACGGGGATGCTGTCCTTGTAGTAGGCGATCTTGCCGCGCGAGCGGGACGAGATGAGCGAGACGAGGTCCTGCGTGCGCTTGAAGTCGGCCTCGTTGTCGATGAGCACGCGGTCGATGTCTTCGGTGAGGAAGTCGCGGACGGTGCGCTCGACGATGTCGGGTTCCTGATAAAGGCAGGAGGGCGCGCGGTCCTTTTCCATCTTCTGCTGGATCTCTTCCCACTTCTTGAGGAGCAGGTGGAGGTCGCGGACGAAGTATCGGGCTTTCTTGCCTTCGCCGGCGGTGCGGACGATGACGCCCATGCCTTCGGGGATCGTGAGCTCGTTGATGAGCGTCTTGAGGCGCTTGCGCTCGGCCGGGTCCTCGATTTTGCGGGAGATGCCGCAGCCGTCGGAGAACGGCGTGAGGATCAGGTAGCGGCCGGGAATCGAGAGATTGGTGGTCGTGCGCGGGCCCTTGGTGCCGATGGGGCCTTTGGTGACTTGGATGACGATCTCGGAGCCCGGGGGATACATGCCCGGGATGTCTTTGACGGTCGGCTCGGCTTTGCGCGGCTCGGCGTTCTTCTTCTTGTTCACGCGGACGACTTCGACGGACGAGTCGGCGGCGGCGGGGAGCATGTCCCAGTAATGGAGGAAGGCGTTCTTGGAGTAACCGATGTCGACGAAGGCGGCCTTGAGGCCGGGGTCGAGGTTCTTGATGCGGCCCTTGTAGATGCCGCCGACCATGCGGTTGTCGGACTCGCGCTCGATCTCGAAGCGATCGAGGACGCCGTTCACGAGGAGCGCGACGCGCTTCTCGAGCGGTTCGGAGTTGATGACGAGTTCGCGGAAGGTCGCTTTTTCCTTTTGGAAGATGCTGAGGATCTTTTGGAGGAGCGGGCGCTGGGTGGAGCGTTCCTTGGCTTCGGCGTTAAGTTGTGAGGCGGTGACCGGCTCGCTGTTTTTCAGAGGAGGAGGCTGCTGGAGCTCCTCTTCATGGCGAGCGGCGGCGTCCCGGGCAGACTCCGGGGCGCCAGATTGGGCGGGTTGATCGTTCATGGTGTGGCGTGTGCCGTGGGGCTGGGTTGACGTCGGCGGACGCCTCGGTGGGGGACGGCTGCGCGCAGGAGATTCCGGCAAAGCGGTCAGTATCGCGGGAGGCGGGCATCATTTAGAAGTCCCTCCGGAAACGATAGACGCTTTGGACCAGTCCTTGCAGCAAGCAGCAGCTGAGCACGAAGGTGCCGCCGTAGCTGATGAAGGGAAGCGGGATGCCTTTCACCGGCACGAGGCCGACGGTCATGGCGATGTTCACGAAGATGTGCACGCACAGCAGCGCGGTGACGCCGATGACGAGCAGCATCCCGAAGCGGTCGCGGGCGAGGCCGGCAATGCGGACCCCGTTCCACAACAACACTCCGAACAAGCCGATGACGGCAATGCTTCCCAGGAAACCTTTCTCCTCCGCGATGACGGAGAAGATGAAATCGTTATGCGCGACCGCGCGCGGCAGGTAGCCGAGCTTCGCCTGCGTGCCCTCGGTCCAGCCCTTGCCGACGAGGCCGCCGGAGCCGACCGAGATGCGTGACTGCACCTGGTTCCAGCCGATGCCGGTGCGGTCGAATTGGTCGGGATTCCAGAACGCCAGCACGCGGTTGCGCTGGTAATCCTTCAGCGGCAGGCGGGCCCAGGTGGATTTTTCGTAGGCGCCGCGGTCGTTGTTAAAATCCAACCCATTTTCGTCCATGTAGTTCGCGTATTTCGCCACATCCAGCGCGACAGCGCCGATGAGCAACGCGAACACGGCCAACGCCCCGGCAAAAAAACGCAGCGAGAGGTTGGAGACGAAAAGCATGGCGAAGACCATGGGCGCGATCGCAAGAGCGCTGCCGAGGTCGGGTTCCGCGACTATGAACAACATGGGTATACCCACCGCAAGGGCTAACTTGATCAGCACTTGCAGCGAGTCGCGCACCGTGCCGAGCCGGTTGCCGGTCAGGATCGAAGCCGTCACGAACAGCACCGCGATCTTGCCCACTTCCGAGGGTTGAAAGGACCAGCCAGGCAACTCTATCCACCGTCGCGCGCCCATCCCATGCGTCGTGCCGATGCCCGGGATTAGCACCACCACCAGTGCCGCCACCGCCGCGAAATAGACCCAATGCGCGTATTTCAGCCACAGCCGGTAATCCAGCAACGACGTGCCGACATAGATGATCGTGCCGAGCAGCAGGTAGAACAGCTGCTTCATCCACTGATCGCCGTCGTTGGCGACCTGCGCGCTGTAGATGAAGAACACGCCGAACGTCGACAGCAGCCCCATGCAAGTGGGGTTGATCCAGTCCGACCGCTCACGCGTGGTGAGCTTGAAGAACTGGGCGAGGTCGATGCCGCGGGTGATTCTCACGAGGAAGAGCCGCGATTAAACGCGCTGTCCCCGCGCGTGCAATGGCGCAGTCATTCGTGGCGCGTTTCCACGCGCTCCGGTGCCGGCCGCTCGTCGCTGGCCGCCGATGTCTCCTCGGCCGCCGCCGCGGTGCGCGCGGCATATGCCAGCCCCAGCAAAATCCAAAACGGCACCGCGCCCATCGGCCCCTCCAGCACGACGCCGAAACACGCACTCACCATCACGACCCAAGTCATGGCGAACAAAGTCGGCGTCCGCTCGCTCGTTCGGCCCGCCGCGCGCCATACGCGCACCGTTGCCGTCGCATGGGCCGCATAGAACGCCGTCCACGCCGCGACGCCGAGCAATCCCATGCGCCCGAGCACCGTTACGAAAACATTGTGGGGGCTGCGAGTGACGAACTCGCTGGCCGTGTCCGGCATGTATTCGCTGACGAAGCCCTTCGCCAGATCCGCGCCGAATCCCCGACCGAGCCACGGTCCATCGCGTAGCGTTTCCTCCGCGACGTTGCGCCACCACACGAGCCGGAAACGGTTGTTGTCGCCCTTGTCGTTGCTGAAGCCGCTGCGATACGCCCGCGTGCCGCTGAAATCCGTTACTGACATCACCGCCTCGTAGACTGCGTAGCCTCGGGTCTCGCGAAACGATCCTCCGGGCAGCAAAGCCAGCGCCGTCAGCAGCAAGGCCCCGGCCAGTCCCACCGCCGCGATCGTTGCCAGGGCGCGCCGCTGTCCCGCCACCGCCAAGCCGATCGCTGCCACCAACACGCCCGCAAGGCTCGCACGCGACAGCCCGAGCAATCCGTTCACGAGCAGCGTCAGCGCCAGCGGCCAGCGCCACCAGGCGCGCTCGCCCGGACGATCCACGAGCAGCCAGAGAAACCCCGCGTAGCCATACGTCGCCGCAAGATCCTCCTTGTAGAGAATCAGCGGCACGCCCTTGATCAGCAGATTCGTCTGAAAGAAGCGCGGAAACAGATCCGCCAGCAGCGTCGTGAACGGCAGCACCACGAACGTCGCCGTGATTGCTCCATGCAACACCCGCCGTGACGCCTCCTGCCGGCACAGCGCGACCGCGACAAAAAAGAATCCCGCGTAGTAGACGGTGGCGAAATCCCGCAACGCCGCAATGCCCCACGTCCGCACATCGATTCCGATGCGCCCCGCGCCGAGCGCGATCCAGAACGCCAGCACGGTGCTGATCTCCGTCGAGGTCCACAGCGACGCGCGGGTCAGCGCGCTGCGAAACACGAACAGCGTCCCCGCGAACCCGAGCCCAAGCTCGGCGAAAAACAGCGGCAGACCGGGCACGGGCGTCACCTGCGCGAACCCGCGATTGCCCACGATGTAGGCGAATATGAGGAATCCCAGCAGCCACGCCTCCGTGCGCGGTCCGTCGACCCACGACAGCAATGCCCACGTGCAACCGGTCGCGATCAGCGCGGCCAGAAAAAATTCCTCCTGGGCGATCTGCACGCCCACTACTACGGCCAGCACCGCCGCGACCGCCCCGATCAGAAAGGTGCGCCAGCGCGGACTCATGCGCCTTCCGCCCGCCGCACCCGGCAAGCGGCCTCAATCGCGTCCACGCTCCAACGCCGCAAACACGCCAGCGGCTCTGTCGCCCGGGCACAGCGCCCCGGCGCATATTGCACACGGTCGCATGGCTGACATTCAAGCGCGGGCCACCGCAGCACGGTCGCCCGTTCGCGATGCCAGCTCGGATCCCACGGAAAATCCGTCGGTCCCGTGATCGCGACGAGCGGCGTGCCGAGCGCGCTGGCGACGTGCATTGGTCCGGAATTGTTGCCGACAAACAACGCTGCCGACGCGAGCGTTCGCACCAGCGCATCCAGTCCCGCTGGCGCGATCTCGCGCACCCCGTCGGGCAACGGCACCGCGGCCACTTCAGGCGCGCGAATCCACAGCACCTCGTGATCGCGCGCCAGCCGGCCCGCGAGTTCGGCGTAGCGCTCGACCGGCCATTGCGTGTAGTGCCACTTCGATCCCGGATGGATTATTACGCGCCGCGGCTCCCGTGTCACTCCGCCGCCCAAGTGCCTGAGATCCGGCACCGGTGGCGTTGCGGGCCAGTCCTTGCAACCGAGATCCCCGAGACCGGCGCGGGCGATCTCCCAATTCCATTGCGCGATGCTCCAGCCGGGCTGGTGCGTGACGCCCCGCGTGAGCGTGCCCTGCAACCGGATGCGCAGACCGGCCCCGCCTACGCGCACGCGTCCCCCGGCCACCCAGGCGAGCGCATGCGCGGAACTGCTTTGATCGTAGCCGACGAGGCTCGCGTCGAATTTCCGCGCGCGCAGGTCGGCCGCCCACCGGGCGAAACGCCACGGCGTGCGCCACAGGCGTCGCATCGCTTCCGGCTCGATTGCGCGGCGATCCGCCTCCGCCACATCGGCGGCGAAGAGCTCAGCCACACGCGGCGCCGTCACCAGCGTGAGCCGCCAGTCGGGATACCGGCGCCGCAATTCCTGCACGACGGGCAGGAAGACGACGTTGTCGCCCAGGTAGTTTGTTTTGAACAGGCCGAGATGCATCCGCGTTTCGCTCAGGCCTTCGTCACCACGGCCTGCGTGAACCAGAGCGGCACGACGGTCTCCGGCTTGTCGGTGAAGAACGCGTCGAACGCCGATTTCGTGCCGGGCACCGTCACGTCATTGTAGTCGTGCGTCAGGATCACCCCGCCAGGGACCATGCGCGGGTAGAACCATTCGAGCGCGGCGAGCGTGGAGGCGCGGATATCCACATCGAGATGCACGAACTTGAACGACATGGGCTCCGCTTCGAGCGGCCGGGCTGATTCCGGGAAAAACCCGGGATGAAAATGCACGCCCGCGTAACCCGCGAGGTAGCGCTGCACGAACGCGAGGCTGGTCCGGTCGAACTGGCCGGCGTAGAACGCGCCGTCCGTCGCCGGGTTCACGGCGGGCATGCCGCCGAAGGTGTCGAACAAGTGCAGCGGCGCGTCGCCTTTCGCCGCCGCGATGAACTTGGCGCTGCCGCCGCGATAGACGCCGACTTCTGCGCAGGCACCGGGCAGCCGCGTCACGGCGCGGGTCAGGGCCCACAAGTTGTAGCGCTCCTCGAGCACCTGCAGCGCCTCGCCCGCGCGCAGGGCCGCGGCGTGTTGCGCGAGAAACTCCCGGTCCTCGCACAGCCGGTGCTTCCCGATCCGCTTCCAACGGAAATAGGCGCGGGGGTGGCGCTCAATCAGCCACGAAATGAAGCGCAGGCGAACGCTCGACATGGACTCAGAGGTTGGTTGGGCGGTTGCCGGGCGTCGAATCCTTTGGCGCGAGCGCTGGGATCGCGCGTGCGCAACCGCGCGCGAGGACGGCCACCGGACCGAGCCAGGCCCCGACCGCCAACGCGACCGCGATGCCCGACGCACCGAGCGCAAACCCGCCGGCCCACGCGAGCGCCACCGTCGCCGCGTGACCCAGCGCCACGGCGGGACCAAAGGCCGCCAGCCGGTCGAGCCCGAGCAGAAGATAACTGCACGCCTGGAGAGCGAGTGTTGCGGCGGTCCATAACGTGACGCCCCACACGACGATGGCGGCGCCAGCCTGATTCATCTCCACCCCCAGCCAACGCGTGCCGAACCACGGCCAAAGCAGGGCCAGTGCGACCGCGCCGGCCGCGGCCGCGCCGGTCGAGAGCAGGGACAGGCGCCAGGAGCGCCGCAACCACGCGCGGTCGCCGGCGGCGAGCGCCTCGGCGTAGGCGGGAGCAAATGGAGTCAGCAGCAGCGCGTGCGTCTGGGCGGCGAGATTGAACAGCCGTTGCAGCGCGGCGAAGAGTGCGCTCGCGCCGTAGCCGCCGTAGTGCGCGAAGAAAAATGGCACGCCCGCGGCGAGCGCGCCGCCGGCGAGGTTGGCACTGGCGAGGCGGAAGCCCTCGCGTTGCAGCTCGCGGGCGAGGTCGGCGTCGGCGGTGCCGCCGCGCCAGCCGCGCTGCCGCGCCAGCTGTGCGCGAGTCGCCCAGCCGGGCAGGATCTGTCCGGCGCAGATGATGATGACGGCGGCCCCGACGGTGTCCGGACCCAGGCAGAACGCCCACACCGCGCCGAGAGCCGCGACCGCTGCGAGCGTGGTCCACCACGCATTCACCCAGCTTTGCTGGGTGGCTGCGGCGAGGCGCTGACCGGCGCTGGCGGAAACGCCGGCGCCGATCGCGAGCGCGACTGCCGCCCACGCGAGACGCGCTGAGGATTCAGACACGCCCGCGGGCGTGTGGAGCAGGTGCGGACCACCAAGGACCGCGAGCGGCAGCGCGATCGCCGCCCAGGCCAGCGCCAGCCGCCGTAGCACCCGTTCACCGCTGCGGAAGCAGTTTTCCAGCGCGCCTTCGTCGTGCCGCGCCGCGAGCGTCGCGAGCCGGCTTTGCAACGCGAGCGCGACGCCGAGATCGGCGAATTGAGCCAACCCGGCGAAGCCCAACAACGCGCTCAACCAGCCGAACGTTTCGACGCCGAGCCGTCCGATCAGCAGCGGCACGAGCGCGAGCGTGCAGAGGCCCGTGGCGATTTTCGCGGCGACATTCGCGCCGGCATTTTGCCCGACCCGCCACCACCGCGCGCGGTGCGCGTGCGTATGATCGGCGTCAGGCGGAGGCGGCGAAGAGGAGTTCATCCGGTGGGCGGCTGCGATCTCAACGGCGCGAGGTCGGGGCTTCGATCCATTGGGAGAGAGAAGCCCAGACGGTTTCCGGTGTCAGCTCGCGGATGCAATGCGGCGAGCCGAAGCGGCAGGAGTCGAAGCACGGTTTGAAGACGCAGGCGGCTCCGTCGATCCAGGCGGCTTGCGGATGTTGCGGGGCGAAAAGCTCCGGCAATTGCGGCCCGAAGATCGTGAACGTCGGCACGCCGAGCAGCGCGGCGAGGTGGCCGGGGCCGGAATCGTTGCCGATGAAGCGGTCGGCGGTCGCGAGGGTGTCGAGCAGGGTGTCGAGATCGCGCAGCGTGTCGTCGAGCAGCGTCACGCGCCAGCCCTGGGCCACGAGACGCGCGGCGAGCGCCTCGAAGCGTTCGCGCGGCCATTGCCGGACAGGTTGGCCCGCCCCGGAGTGGATGACCGCGTGGCGGCCGTCGCGAGAGCGCGACGGCGTGGCCGGGATTTCCCAGCCGAAGCGGGCCGCGAGCGCGGCCCAGTGGCGCGCGCGGTGAGGTGGAGCGGGTGCGTCGACCGGATCGGTGAGCAACGCGCGCGAAGCCCGCCAGGGAAATCCCGCGCGCAAGGCGGCACCGCTGAGGGCCAGCAGCGCGTGGTCGCGCGGATCGCGGCGGGCGGATACGGCCGCGTCGAAGCGGCGGGTGCGCAACGCCGCGACGGTGTCGGCGAGATTCTGCCACGGCCAGCGTGGCAGATCGTATTTGTTGCGGAACGCGGTCCACGGCGCGTGGAGCGGCATGAGCTCCACCTCTGGCGCGAAGCGGCGCAGCAGCGGGGCGGCGTGTGGTTTAGCGAGCAAGGTCACGCGACAGCGCTCGGTCGCGGCGCGCAGAAAAGGCATGGCGAGGGCGAGGTCGCCGAGGCCCCACAGCTCGACGACGAGCAACCGCGGGCGGCGGTCGCAGGCAGGCGTCGAGATGCTTTGCATGGGCGGGTTATCCTGTTTTTCTGGCGCGCATGGCAAGCCCCGTGGCCACGGAATCCCGCTCGGTGCCGGCCCGCTGGCTCGCGGCGGGCGCGTGCGCGTTGGCGGGCGCTGCCGTGTTCCATTTCTTCGGCAACAGCACGCGCGGCTACATCGACACGCCCTCGCTTTTCGTTTGGTGGGGCAAGCAGCTGGCCGATCCGCGCTCCGAAATGGAGCACGGCTGGCTCATCGGGGCGGTGAGCGGGTGGCTGTTGTGGCGGAATCTTAGGCAGCGGTCAGCGGTCAGCGATCGGCTGTCAGCTATTGTTGCTCCGGCCGTGGCGGCGCTGCTCGGCGGGTTTGCGTTGCACCTGCTCGGCTACGCGATGCAGCAGGCGCGGTTGTCGATCGCGGGACTGCTGCTTTTCACGTGGGGTGTGCTGGCGCTGGGCGGCGGGCGACGCTGGCGGGCGGCGGCGGCGTTTCCGCTCGCGTTCATGCTTTTTGCCCTGCCGTTGAACGTGCTCGATACGGTCGGCTTTTTCCTGCGCGTGGGCGTGACGGACGTGTCGTATCACATCTCGCGCGTGTTCGGTTGCGAAGTGATCCGCAACGGCACGCAGCTGCTCTCGCCGGACGGGAGCTATTCCTACGACGTGGCGGCGGCGT
This sequence comes from Candidatus Didemnitutus sp., assembly GCA_019634575.1. Taxonomy (NCBI): domain Bacteria; kingdom Pseudomonadati; phylum Verrucomicrobiota; class Opitutia; order Opitutales; family Opitutaceae; genus Candidatus Didemnitutus; species Candidatus Didemnitutus sp. The sequence continues at coordinate 2,111,235 of JAHCAY010000001.1, read as the reverse complement.
GCTCGGGCATCCGCTCGCTCACGGCACTGACGGCGCTCTCGCTGCTGCTCGGATATCTGAGTTTCGTCTCGTGGTGGCGGCGCGCGCTGATCGGCGCGCTGGCGCTGCCGTATGCGTTCGTCGGCAATGTCGTGCGGATCCTCGCGATCATCGTCGCGGCGGAGTGGAAAGGACAGCAGGCGGGCGCGATCGTGCACGAGTGGTTCGGGTTTCTGGTGTTCGTGATCGTGCTCGGGCTCGTGCAGGCGACCGTGTGGCTGCTGGAGCGGTGCGCGCCGGAGCGGACGCACATCCCGTCCGTTGGCGCGGCACCGGCCGAACCGGGTAACCTAATAGGTCACCGCAACGCATGGGGTGCCGTGGTCGTGGTGATGTTCGCGGCGATCGGCGTCTCGCTGGCGGCGCGTGCGCTGGATCGCGTGCAGGTCGACCTGCGCACGGGCGTGAAGCTCGCGGCGGACGGCGTGAATCCCGTGGCGCTGCCGAATTTCATCGGGCTCGATTGGGCAGGGCAAAACGCGCCGGTGAGCGCGGTCGAGCGCGAGGTGTTGCCGCCGGACACGGGTTACTCGCGGAAAAATTACGTGTCGCTCCGCGACACGCGCGACCAGGTGTTCCTCTCGATCGTGCTGAGCGGGCGCGATCGCACGTCCATTCACCGGCCGGAAATCTGCCTCGTGGGCCAAGGGTGGACGATCCGCGGGCGGGAGACGCACGAATTCCTCGTCGGCGGGCGGAAGGTGCCGGCGACGCTGTTGCACATCGAGCGCGAGGTGACGAACGCGCGCGGCGAAAAGCGGCGCGTGCCGGCGCTGCTCGCCTACTGGTTCGTCGGCGCGGATCGTGTCGTGGCGTCGCATTGGGAGCGCATGCTCTACACTTCGCTCGACCGTGTGCGACACCTGCAGGCGCATCGCTGGGCCTACGTGCTCATGCAGACGCACGCGATCGACGGCGAAGCGGCGGCGCTGAAGCGCATGGACGAGGTGCTCGTCGGGACGCTGCCGGAATTTCAGGAGCCGATGGGATAGCTTTAGGCTTTAAGCCTACCGCTTTACGCCTACTGCTTCCGCCATGGCCGACCCGAAAATTCTCGAGACCTTTCCGAATCCCGCGCCGCATCGCGATTTTCTCATCGAGCACACACATCATGAGTTCACGTCGGTGTGCCCGATGACCGGCCATCCCGACTTCGCCAACATCACGGTGCGCTACGTGGCGGACAAAGCCTGTGTCGAGCTGAAGTCGCTCAAACTCTACTTCCACGCGTATCGCAACGAGGGCATCTTCTTCGAGGCGGCGACGAACAAGATTTGCGACGAGCTCGGCGCGGCGCTCAAGCCGCGCAGCCTGACTATCATCGCCGACTGGAAGGCGCGCGGCGGCTTCAGCTCGCGCATCACGGCGGAGTGGAAGCCGGCGCGGAAGAAAAAGCGTTGAGCGCGCCGGCCTGGCAATTCACGGCGCCCCGCGGGGCGCCGTTCTTGTTTTGGGGCGCCGGAAGGACGGCGCGGCTTGGCCGTCACTTCTTCGCCGGCAGCGCCACGGGCGCGTAGCCCTTGCGGACGGTCGGCGCGAAGTCGATGCCGAGGACGAGCGGGCTGCTGGGGCCGTTGGCGTTTTGGGTGATCGTGTAGGGCCCGGTGGGCGCGACGGTGATCTGGCCGCTGGAGCCGTAGACGACAGGCGTGTCGGTGAGCGAGAACGACGTCGGGCTCGGGCCGCTGGCGGCGGTGATGTCGACCTGCACGACGGCGGAGTAGACGGTGGCGTTGCTGGCGGAGGTGTCCTGGATCTGGAGCACGAAGAGATTGGTGCCCGGTGCGGCGGTGACGTTGAGGTTGCTGGTGGAAACGCCGTTGGTGAGCGGGACGGGCGTGCCGTTGAGCACGACTTGGTAGTTCGACGGCAACGGGGACGTGCCGGCCCAGGTGAAGGAGAAGCCGAACGGCACGGTGCCGGTGACGGGAACGACGGTGCCTGCGGTGGTGAACAGCGCGGGCAGCACGAGGGAACTCTGGCCGCCCTTCGTGCCTTGCACGGAGACGAGGTAGGGCGTGGCCGCGTTGAGGCCGGTGAGCTTGGCTTTGGCACCGCGGAGGGAAATCTGCGCGGGCGCGATCGCGGGCTGCGTCGTGACGGCGTAGGTGACGCCGGGCAGTGCGGCCCAGGCGAGATCGATCTCGGAACTCGTGATGCTGGTTGCGGTGACGAGCGGGGCGTCGATCTGCGAGGCCGGCAGGAGCGTGATGCGGAACGCCTCGGTGGCGGGGTTCGTGCTCATGAGCGGGCTCGGCGCGACGCGGTCGCTGAAGGCGAAGGCATAGGCGTCGGACGCGTTGTAGAGGAACGCCGCCCAAGGGTTGTAGAAGCCGTCGTTGGTCGAGCCGCGGGCGGAGCCGTAGGGGAACTGTTGCGGAAACGAGCCATACCACGAGCGGCTGGAGTTGCCGGCGACGGGGCTGCCGGCGAAGCCGAAGTCGAGTCCGGCGAGGAGGTCGGCGACGGCCCAGCTGAAGACGCTGTTGGTGTAGAGTTGGGTGAAGAGGTCGGCCGGCGGCACGACGACGGTGAAGGCGTCGTTGGCGTTGGGGGTGTTCGCGAGTGCGGGCGACACGGTGACGTTGCCCGCACTGTCGAGGGCGACGGCGGTGACGGTGGTGCCGTTGTTGGCGCCGCTGGTGAAGGTGACGGAGAACGGCGCGACGAAGTTCAGCGTGGCGAGGTTGGTGGCGAGGAACGACGAGGTGCTGGTGCCGGTGGTGACGACGAAACCGGAGGGTGGCGTGGGGAGTAGCGAGGGCGAGCCGGGCTTGAGCTTGAGGGCGAACGACGAGGCGTTGAGCACGGCGCCGTAGATGGTCTGGTCGTAGCCGCCGCCCGTCTTGGCGTTCGGCGCGGAGAGGTTCACAGTGATGCGCTCGAGGTTGGCGATGCTGGGGTAGAACGACGGCGCGCCGGTGAGGCTGTTGCCGGTCTGGCCGGGGGTGAGCGTGGCGACGAAGTTGCCCGGCGTGGGCTCGTGGATGACGGTGTCGTAGTTGTAGGTGGATTGGTAGCCGCCGCCGAGGCCGATGCCGTAGACCATGGCGGGATTGGGTGCGCCGAAGTTTTGCGTGCCGGCAATTTTGAACTTCGTGCCGGCCTGGGCGAGGGCGTGGAGGTAGCCCTTGAAGCTGGGGAAGGGGCTCGGGTTGCCGAGGTTGGCGGCGGCGACCTGGCCGGGCCCGAGGTAGAGGCCGCCGGCGCTGTTCTTCTGCGCGCCGACCTTCTTGAGGCCGGCGACGATCGAGGCGCGGCTGAAGTAGAACGTCCGGCGGTGCGTGGTGGCGCTGCTGGTCAGGTTGATCGACTCGATCTGGAGCGGCAGGGCGAAGTAATCGATCGCGGTGAGGTCCGAGGTCGTGGCGCCGCCGCCGGTGCCGGTGGTCAGCTCGACGGTCTGGTAGGCGACGGCGCTGGTGGCGATGGCGGGCGCGGCGTCGAGGTAGGTCAGCGGTGCGGTCGAAACGTAGACGACAGCGGAGGCGAGGTTGTTGGCGGTGACGGTGTAGATTTTCTGCGTCGCGCCGGAGAGCGGCGAGACGACAGTGCTCGTGGACGGCAGCGAGCTGAGCTGCTGCGAGTAGGCGCCGACGATGAACTGGTCGCCCGCCGCCTGGGCGTTGGGCACGGCGGCGGTGGTGAGCGTGCCGGTGCCCGGGGCGTAGGCCGTCACCTTCACGGTGGTGCCGGCGTTGGCGCCGCTGATGAATTTGATCGGGAACGGCGCCGCGGGCACGGTGAACGTCGGGCTCGTGAGCAGCGCCGCCTGCACTGTCGTCGCGCCGGCGGCTTGGACGGTGGAGACGGCGCAGGTCGGAATGGCGAGGTTGCGCAGGCCCGAGATGGCTCCGCCGCTGGTGCTGACGTTGGCGGGGCTGCCGGCGAACAGCACCCAGACGCCGGAGTCCGGCGTGGTCGGGGCGTCGTCGTTGACGATCTGAACGGTCTGCTGGGCGCGGCTGATGAGCGGCGAGAGCGCGGTGGCAAGGGCGCAGAGGGCGAGCGTGGCGAAGCGGGATTTCATAGGGCGTGGGGATGGGGGCATTGCGAGGGAGGCGTGGAACCGCAGTGCGTCCGGACACATCAAGGCGTGAAAATGCGCTCGTTTGGGCCATGGCTCGCGCCGACGGCGGTTCGCGCGCGCGTTCGGCTATTTTACGTAATACGTAATTTTGCCGGAGACGGGCATCGGCGCCTTCGGGGGCGGGGAAATCGCGCTTCTCGCGCGATGCAGGATCACCGGCCGGCTTGCGTGAACTTGATCGCGGCCTCGGTGCGGGAACGCACGCGCCACTTCGCGTAGATGTTGGCGAGGTGCTGCTTCACGGCGGAGACGGAAATGCCGAGGCGCGCCGCGGCCTCCTTGTCCGAGGCTCCGGTGGCGACGAGCGAGAGCACGTCGTGTTCGCGCGGCGTGAGCGGTTGCAGCGGGCTGCCGCCGGCGCGTTGCGCGCTCATCTGGGCTGCGGGCGACGGCGTGTCGCGCATCAACGCGAGGACGCGCCGGGCGATCGCGGGCGACATGGGCGCGCCGCCGGCACCGGCGTCGTCGAGCGCGGCCACGAGTTCGGCGGAGTGCGTGCCCTTGACGATGTAGCCGACGGCGCCGGCCTTGATGGCGTCGAGGATGGAATCGTCGTCGGTGCGCGCGGTGAGCATGACGATCGTGAGGGCGGGAAATTTTTCCAACAGTTGCCGGACCGCGATCGTGCCCGATGCGCCGGGCAGTGCGATGTCCACGAGCGCGAGATCGGGCCGGAGTTGCGCCGACCACGTCGCGGCGGCCTCGGCGGAATCGGCTTGGGCGACGGTTTCGTAGCGCGAGGATTCGTTCAGCAGCCCGGCCACGAAACTCCGGAACGGGACGTCGTCCTCGATCAAGGCGACGCGGACGCGGGAAGGCGGGGCGGGAGGCATGAGCGGAAAATTTTTAGGCGGAGCGGGGCAGTTCAACCCAGAACGTCGCGCCGCGGCCAGTTTCACTGTCACAGCCCACATTGCCGCCGCTGGCTTCGGCGAGGCGTTTGGCGACGGCGAGGCCGAGGCCGTGGGAGGATTCGCCGCCGGTGGGTCGGGTGCTGGCGCGGCCGAATTTGCGGAAGAGTTTCGCCTGCTCGTCGGCGGCGATGCCGGGGCCTTGGTCGATGACGGCGAGGCGCGCGCGCGGGTGGCCGTCGGCGGTCTGGATCTCGAGGCGAATGGTAGCGCCGGCGGGACTGAATTTGAGGGCGTTGGTGACGAAATTGTCGACGACTTGGGCGAGCAGCGTGGCGTCGGCTGCGATGCGCACGCCGGCGTCCGCGCCGCCGAGTTCGAGGCGCTGGCGCTTGGCGGCGGCGGTGGCGGCGTGGCGTTGCGCGGCGTCGCGGGCGATCTGGCCGAGCTCCAGCGGGGCGAGGCGCACAGGCAGCTGGCCGCTCTCGGCGGCGTGCGCGCCGAGGTAGTCGTTGACGAGGGCGAGCATGCGCCGCGTTTGGTCGGCGATGAGCGCGAGGCCGCGAGCGAGGGCGGGGTCGGAGGCGCGGGGCGCGAGTTGCTCGGCGGCGCCGCCGACGCTGGCGAGCGGGGCGCGCAAGTCATGGGCGGCGATGGCCATGAATTCGTTTTTCTCGGCGTTGAGGCGCGCGAGCTCGGCGTTCATCGCGGCGAGTTGTTCCTGCTGGGCGAAGGAGAGGCGCTGCAAGCGCTCGCGTGCCCAGGTGACGGCGATGAGGACGAGCGAGATCAGGCCGACGGTCGCGACTTGCTGCAGGATCGTCTGGTGGAGGAGAAAATCGCGCGCGGCGGCGGGATAGGCGGCGCGAATGAACACATAGCTGAGGGCGGTCGTGGCGAACAAGGTGACCGCCACCGCGCGCGTGATCAGCGGCACCGCGACGGCGACGGCGACGAGAAACTGGCTGTTGAGCGAGAACAGGCTGACGGTGAGCGAGTAGGTCAGACGCATCTGCGTCGCGACCGCGAAGCACTGCGTCAGAAAATAGAACGAGACGGCACCGGTGCAGCAGAGCGCGCCGACGAGTTGCAAGTGCGGGCGCTGGCGGTGCCAGAAGGTAAACGCGAACATCAGTGCGAACCACGGCAGCACGAGGCCGAAGCGGCCGAAGCTCTCCACGCGGGCCGAGCTGGCGCTGTTGATGTCGTAGAAGATCCCGATCGCGATCACGGCCGCGGCGCCGAGGCCGGCGGCGATGCGCCATTGGCGGAGCGAGCGTTCGTCGTGGTCCGCGCGGAAACGGGTTTCGAGGGCAGGATCGTCGAAGCGCAGGCGGCTCGCCTGCCGGGAGAGAGCGGCGTCGGTCATTGCTGGGGCAACCGGGGCAGCGAAATGAAACGGGGGCCGAGTGCAACACCTGGTCGTCCGACCATGGTCACTCGCAGTTTTGACCGTGCTAGCACGGCGCGACTCGCTGGCGGGCATCGTGATCAGCGTCTCGTTCGTTCTCCATCAACCGGCGGCCCGCATGGCGGCGGCGGCGGCGTTTGCGGCGAGCGATGACATGCTGGTGCTGGATTGCGGCGGCACGGTGTGGGAGGCGCAGGCTTTTCTCCGGGCGCGGCCGCCGCGCGTCGCCTTCGTGGAACTGGCGCTGGGCGACGAGGACGGCGCGGCATTGCTGGCCGAAGTGGCGGAGGCGTTGCCGGCGACGTCGGTGATCGCGGTGGGGACGGGCGCGGTGGAGGCGATCCGTGCGCTGCGTGGCGGGGCGATCGGTTTTCTCGAAGGTGCGAGCGCGACTCCCGCGGAGTGGCTCGCGGCGGCACGCGAGGCGCATCTCGGCGGCGCGCCGCTGTCGCGCGGCGTGGCGCGCTTTGTGGTGACAGCACTCGCCCGCGAACGCGGGGCGGGCGCAGCGCGGCCGGTGCTCACGCCCCGCGAGCGCGACGTGCTCGCGCAACTCGCGACCGGCGCGACCTATCGCCGCATCGGCGGGCAGCTCGGGATTTCCGAGGATACGGTGCGGGCGCACATCCGCGGAATCTACCGCAAGCTGCGCGTGCGGACGCGCGACGAGGCGATCTCGCGCCGGGCCGAGCTGGAAGCCGCCGCTCCCGAGGTCTGGCGCGAGGTCGCATGCTAGCATGCGAGGCACATTTCCGCGCGCGCCGCTTGCCGCCGATTTTCTCCGAAATATCAACCCACCACCCACCTCCTGATCTGTCCTCGCTGACCATGAAACTCGTCTTCCGTCTCGCTCTCCTTGGCTCGTGTCTCGCCGCGACACTCTCCGCCCAAACCATTCTCGCGCAGTGGCGCTTCGGCGAAGGCGATGCCGGTGCGACGAATGGCGGCGCCGTCGGCGCGACGACGACCGCGACCGTCGGCAGCGATCTCTCGCTCGTCTCCGGCGCAGCGACCTACGCGAACTCCACGCCCGGTGGCGGTTCGACGCTGTCCGTCGACATGAACGCTGCGGCGCAATTCAGCACGGCGGCCTACACGGCGCTGACGAACGGTTCCTCGTTCATCATGGAAATGTGGTTCAAGCCGACGAGCGTCACGGGCGACCAGTATTTGCTCTACAACGGCGACACGAGCAACAACGGCATCGGCCTCTATCTGCACAACTCCGGCGTGCAACTGCTGCAGGGCGGTCACGTCGACGAAACCGCGAACGCCACCGTGTCGGCCGGACAGTGGAACTACGCGGCGCTCGTGTGGGACGCCGGCACGGCGCGCGTCTACGTGAACGACATCAGCGCGCCGACGTTCACGGCGGGGCGCTCGATCAACGA